>JAAYQG010000053.1 GCA_012519415.1 Treponema sp.
GAACAAAACATTTGGTATGAAAAATCTAAATTCATATGTCCTACAGGATGCGGTGAATGTTGTGAAAATTTTGAACCTGATTTATTTGAATGTGAATCATTGTATATGGCTGCATGGTTATTAGAAAACCAGCGAGAAATTGCTCTTGAAATAGCTAATGGCAAATTTCCGTTTGAAAGAGATAAAGGTTGTCAATTTTATAATCCGTTTTCACAGCATCATTGTTCAATTTATGGCGGCAGGGCATATATTTGCAGATTGTTCGGTGCATGTAGTTCATACTCAAAAAAAGGAACAAAAGTCTGGAAACCTTGCAAATTCTATCCAACGTTAGCTTTAGCACAACATACTCCCGCATTAGAACATCGCCAATACAATGAAGAAGAAACAATGGATATATTTGGAGCTGTTCCTCCCACAATGAGCGATCTAATGCAAACAGCATTATCGTTTATTCACGATTCGGAACATACGCTTTTAATAAGGAACATACTTCCCACAACAATTAGAAAATTGTTGTGGATTATATACATGAACGATAACGATAATCCAAATGGAGATCCGAACGCACCGGTCGCTGCATAAAAAGCGATTTCAAGCAACTAAAACAAAGGATTTTTTATCTCGCTGCTATTTGCAAAACAACCCGGTATAGTATTTTTTCCGCGTTTTTTGCCGGCAAAATCAGTATCAAAAGCAATCGGCGTTCCATCCGGGTTTTCATATTTTTGCTCCGGCTCAAATGCCATCATAATATCATCTGTATGTATAATCTTGCAGCTTTCAGACGGAATAAAATCATAAACGTTGGTTTTTAACTTTATTTCGTTATCTTTCTCTTCCAAGCTTATTTCTACTTTGTTTTGCGTGTCTATATAAGCATTTTGTTCTTTTTTCCATGCTTTTGCACCGTTAAAGTAATAATTATCGCTTGCCCAAATCGGTAATTTTGAATAATAACGATTCGTGGTTTCAGAACCCATACCGCAATAACCTTCAAACAAAGCGTCCCATTCCTTAAAATTAGGATAATCGTCAAAAGTATAAGTTCCAACAAAAAGATTGCCATCGTCCCAATCGCTTTCTTTGCTTTCTTCCATTTGTGCAACTAATGCAGGTCTAAGTTTTTGCTGAATAAAAATATTGTTGAAAAATTTGTTATCGCCATGCAAAAATGTCATAAATCCTGCAACTTCTGTTCTATGCGGAAAATGATAAGGCGTATAGCGAGGAGAAGGAACATCAGGAGCACCATTGTTTGTACCGATACCAACGGCAACAAAACTTCCAGCAATAATATTATGCACAAGTGCAACTCCTTGCGCACTAATTTTAATAGCTCTATCAGAAAGAAAAATATTATTATCCACTAAAGTCGGCCCATGACTCACTTCTATAAACAAATCTTCTCCAGAACCGCCCATGCTTTCTGCATTTTGATTATATTCTTTTGGAAGCGTATTATTGTAAAAAAGATTTTGTGTTACGCGAGTTCCTTGTGCTTGCCAATCAAGCCAAATCCCGCGCGTACAGTCATGAATGCGGTTTCTCCGATAAATGCAATCAATCGCCGCATGCATTTTTATTCCGCCAATTTCTGCTCCGGTTAAATTCTGTTTGTTATTTATGTGATGAATATGATTATCTTCAATTATCGAGAAAACTCCTCCTAAATGACCGACAATTCCTGTCTGTCCGCAATCATATATTTCGCAGCGGCGCACAATATGCGAACCGATTTTTTCTTTTGACCAACCTTCAACTTGAGCTTGGCATATACAGTCGCGCTCTGTTTGTGTGCCGTCTTTATATTTCCATTTTAGCCATTTGTTATCGTTGTTCGGCTGAAGATATTTGCCAAGAGAAATGCCTGAACATTTTGATTCAAAAACTTCACAATCTTCAATAATCCAGCCTTTAGACCAGTGAGGTCCAACCATTCCCTCTTGATAAGCTGTCGGAGGTGCCCATTGTGTTGCAGCTTTAGAAACAGTAAAACCACTAAATGTGATATATCCATTACCCTCTTTAGACGGATAAAAACAGTTGCGTCGAACAGATATTTCTACATTTTCATTGTTTGGATTTTTCCCCTGAAAATTAGCATAAAAAACCGTTTCATCTTTTGATTCGTCTTGTTGTGTATACCACACATAAGTTGAAAATTCCTGATCCCACGACGGAATAAATACTTGCGGATTTTTTACTTCTTCAAGTGTTTGAACTTCATACATTGATTTTCCGTTTAAGAAAACATCTCCTGTATGTGCAATCATGTATGCAACAAACCAATCTCCGCTAACAAGCGTTTTATACGGATTATAATCTCCAAATATTTTATTGGAAACTCTTGCCGTATAAACATTTTTCTCTACGTTTGTCCAGTTTTTTATTTCTTCTGCACCTGTAATGTGTGCTGCTTTTATTTTTTCTGAACGATAAACTATTCGGTTGTTTTCAGTTCCGCCGTTTTTGGGATTTACATATTCACGATAAACACCCGGTGCTACAATTATTTCATCGCCTGCAACTGCAATTTCTGCCGCATCTTGAATATTTTTAAAAGGTTTTTCTTTTGAACCATTTCCACTAACTGCAACGTTAATGTTTACATAATAAGTCATATTATTTCCTTTTTTGTTGATTTTATTAAAAGAGTTAACTCATTGTACAATAGAAAAATTAAAATGTATAATACTTTTAAAATCAATTTATGTAGCCCGAATTTCAAGCTTTTAGAAAACTCTACATTCAGGCTACGAAAGCAAATCTACAACAAGACCATTAAGCTCATCAATTCTAGCTAAAAAAGCAATTTGATCATGTTGTGCCAAAAGCACTTCTGCAGCAAGTTTTTCAAGCTTTTGATCAATTATTTTAACTTTATAGATTATTCTATCTCTTGTAAGACTGATTCTGCGCCTTGATTGTTCAACGTCATAATTATTTTTTACTACATAATCAACAAATTGTTTTACAGCTTCTTTGTATTTTTTCATTTCTTCAGGCATTTGATTTTTTCGCAAATCTTCTCCGGTTGAATTGACAAGTTCTTTTAGTTTATTTATAGCTTGTTCGTAAGGCAACGCATCAATTCCGGATACTATTTGCGTTTTTAAATTTTCATCGCTCGCTTCAAAAGATTCTTTTATCATTGCTGAAAAATTCTGTTTTTGCGAAGCTTTTCTTGCTTCTTTTTCTTTTTTTCTTGCCATTGATGCAGCTTCTGCTGCCGCAGAAAAATACAAAGACGTTGGATCAATCAAATTCATCTCACCAGCTCCTTTACTTAAAACATCATCAAGCTATAGATTCAAGCTTTTTGACAAAGAAAAGCAACGAGTTCAAACTAAAAATTTGAATCTAACAAAATTTAAAAGACCATGCTTGCTAATAATAACACATAGATAAAAATATTTCAAAATTTTTTTACAGAATCTTTACAAACGGCAACAATCACAAAACTTTTGTAGCATAACCACTTGTGAAACTAGCTGCTTAAAAATAGAACAAACCAAACACAGCACCTGCCGCAATAGCTGTAAGTGGTGAAAGTTTTTTATTAATAAGTAGCAATGTAGAAATTATAAAAAAAACTATGCACCATATATCAAGTCCGAACAAATGTTGCGATACAGAAAAATGCGGAATAACAGCAATTTGAAAAACGTTCCATGCGGCAACAGCAATAAGACCAGCAGAAACAGGACGAACACAACTAAATATAGACTTTACAACAGGAGTGTTGTAATATTTTTCAAAAAATTCAGCAATAATCAAAATTATTATAAATGCAGGGAGTACTGTAGCAAAAGTTATGATAACGCCGCCCCACACACCAAAAAATTTGCAGCCAATATATGTTGCCATATTTATTCCAATTGGACCCGGTGTAGATTCTGAAACTGCAACCATGTTGTAAAATTCAGTAGCATCAATATATCTACCATCAACGAGCGGCTGATACATAAGCGTAATGGCAACTTGCCCGCCGCCTATAGTAAAAAGCCCAATTTGAAAAAAAATCCACACAAGTTTAAGCAATGTCATTTTTGTCCTCTCTGAATTACATAAATCAGCACTCCAAGAAAAATAGCACATAAAATAACAAGTGCAGTATTTATCTTAAAAAATACAATCGATACAAAACTGGAGATAAAAAGCAAAACCGTTAAAGGCGATTTAAAGATAACAAGACGAAAAGACCATACAACTTTTGCAAGAAGCGCGGCAACAGCAATATTTATACCTGTCAGCACTTTTTTTACATAAATATTATCTGCAAATCCCGAAAGAAGCATTGCAATAACAGAAATTACAATAAGCGACGGCGTTACAACTCCAACAGTTGCCAAAAGTGCACCAAGAAAACCGGCGCGTTCATATCCAATAAATGTAGCGACATTTACCGCAATAATTCCGGGCGTAGATTGACCGATTGCAAAATAATCCATCATACGCTCTTTTGTTGCCCAGTTTCTTTTATCTACAAGCTCGCGCTCTAAAATAGGCAACATAGCAAGGCCACCACCAAATGTAACAAGCCCAATTTTAAAAAACAGCGCAAAAAGCTCAAGCGATGTTTTTATTTTTCCGTTTTTTTTGTTATTGTTCAAATCTAAACAATTTGCTGATTTATTATCATTTTTTTCAATTTTATTCATAACTGGATTATACCGAAACAAATAAACTTTGCAAAGAATGTGCGTTTCGCTTGGGGTTTAATCTAAAATTTGGGATTGGGCTGGCGAAACGCCAAGTTTTTGCGGGGCAAAAACTTGAAGGTTTGGTGTGTCGGGGGGTTTAATCTAAAATTTGGGATTGGGCTGGCGAAACGCCAAGTTTGCGTTTTGCGTTTGGGCTGGTGCTACGGATTTGGGACTAATCTAGCAAAACCCGTAGTTTGCGGCGAGCGCAAACTACATGGCTGGTGTGTCGGGTGGGTGCTGCTACAATTTGGGGGTGTGTTGGCGATGGCTTACATCATTTTGTATGAATTGGTTTTATAGATAAAATCATGGTAGAAAGTTCTTGGCGATTTTGTTATACTGCGAAATAAATTGAATCTATTCTAAGAGGCTTCAGATGGCAAAATATCCTTTTGATACTATTGAACCCAAATGGCAAAAATATTGGGAAGAAAACAAAACTTTTAAAACAACAGAAAATCAATCTTTTCCGAAAGAAAAAAGACAATACATTCTTGATATGTTCCCCTATCCTAGCGGTGCAGGGCTACACGTTGGGCATCCTGAAGGTTATACAGCAACAGATATTTACTGCCGTTATTTACGAATGAACGGTTATAATGTTCTTCATCCAATGGGTTACGACTCATTTGGGCTTCCGGCAGAGAATTATGCTATAAAAACAGGAACACATCCGGCAGTAACAACGAATTCAAACATTGAAAACTTTACTCGTCAAATTAAATCTTTAGGTTTTTCATACGATTGGGATCGTTGCATTTCAACATGCGACCCAAGTTATTACAAATGGACGCAATGGATTTTTCTGCAAATTTACAAAAAAGGTCTTGCATACGAAGCAGAAACTCCAATTAATTGGTGCCCCGAATGTATGACCGGTCTTGCAAACGAAGAAGTAAAAGACGGAAAATGCGAACGCTGCGATACACCAGTTACACACAAGACAATCCGCCAATGGATTTTGAAAATTACGGATTATGCTGATAAACTACTTGATGGTCTTGATTCGCTTGACTGGCCGGAAAGTGTAAAACTTATGCAGAAAAACTGGATTGGCAAAAGCGAAGGCTGCGAAATGAGCTTTAAGATTGCAGATAAAAACGGCAATCAAACAGATGATGAACTGCTAATTTATACGACACGCTGCGATACTCTTTTTGGTGCAACGTATATGGTTATTGCACCGGAACATAAGCTTGTAAAAAAACTTACAACTCCGGAACAGCAAAAAGATGTTGAAGCATATATCGAAGCATCTGCAAAAAAAAGCGATCTTGAAAGAACAGATCTTGCAAAAGATAAGACAGGCATTTTTAGCGGAAGCTATGCGATTAATCCTGTAAATAACAAATTAATTCCAATTTGGATTGCTGATTATGTTTTAATAAGTTATGGAACAGGTGCAATTATGGCAGTTCCTGCTCATGATGAGCGCGACTGGGAATTTGCCAAAAAATTCAATTTGCCTATAGTTGAAGTATTAAAAAGTGAAATAAATGTACAAGAACAGGCGTGGGTTCAAGATGGAATTCATGTTAATTCTGAATTTTTGAACGGGCTGAACAAGCAAGACGCAATAGATAAAATGCTCGAATGGTTGAGCGAACATAAAATCGGAAAAAAAGCAATTAATTACAAGCTTCGCGACTGGGTTTACAGCAGACAACGCTATTGGGGAGAACCGATTCCACTTGTACATTGCCCAAGTTGCGGCATTGTACCGGTTCCGGATGAAGAACTTCCGTTAGAACTGCCGAATGTAAAGACATATCAACCTACAGGAACCGGCGAAAGTCCTTTAGCTGCAATAGATTCATGGGTAAATTGCAAATGCCCAAAATGCAACGCTGATTCTAAACGAGAAACAAACACAATGCCGCAGTGGGGCGGTTCATGCTGGTATTATCTTCGCTATTTATCACCGACAAACAACGATGTTTTTGCCACAAAAGAAGCTATGGATTATTGGATGCCGGTTGATCTTTATATAGGCGGTGCAGAGCATGCGGTTCTTCATCTTTTATATTCGCGCTTTTGGCACAAAGTTTTGTACGATCTTGGTCTTGTTAACACAAAAGAACCTTTTAAGCGACTTATTAATCAAGGCTTAATTACATCTTTTGCCTTTCAGCGCAAAAATAAAACGCTTGTTCCTACAGACGAAGTTGAAGAAAAAAACGGCAAATTTATTGAAAAAGCAACAGGCGAAGAATTAGAGCGTGTAATTGCAAAAATGTCAAAATCGCTTAAAAATGTTGTAAATCCTGATGACGTAATAAAAGAATATGGCGCAGACAGTGTTCGCATTTACGAAATGTTTATGGGACCGCTTGAAATTTCAAAACCATGGAATACACAAGGCATAATCGGAGTGAGCAGATTTCTTGAAAAAATCTGGGCTTTAAGCGAAAAACCATTAAGCGACAAACAAGCCGATGGTGATATTAGAAAATCGCTGCATAAAACTATAAAAAAAGTAACAGAAGACACTTCAACACTCAATTTTAACACGGCAATAAGCCAAATGATGATTTTTGTTAATGATATTTCTAAACTTCAAGAAATTCCCAAAAATCTCTGGGCTGATTTTATCAAGTTGCTTTCTCCTTATGCACCGCACCTTTCGGAAGAGCTGTGGCAGAAACTTGGCAATGCAAATACTATTGCGTATGAAACTTGGCCTATGTTCAACGAATCTTTCTGTGCCGATGATAGTTGCACAATTGTAATTCAAGTAAACGGAAAAATTCGTGATAAACTGGATATGCGCCTTGATGCTGATAAAGCTGAAGTTGAAAAAGCAGCACTTGAAACGGAAGGAGCTAAACGGTTTACAGAAGGCAAAACTATAGTTAAAATTGTCGTTGTTCCAAATAAACTTGTAAACATAGTTGTAAAATAAATCTGTTTTGATTTGTGCCGAATGTTTATATTTTTAAAAACAATACACCAATTTAAAATTTGTTTAATTTAGATGCATTGATTTGGAGATATAACATGATGAATTACATCGATTTTAGAAGCGACAGCGTAACATGGCCTACAGAAGAAATGCGCTCGGCTATGATGCAAGCAATAGTTGGAGATGATGCTTTTGGAGAAGATCCTACAACAAATGAACTTGAAAGTTATGGAGCAAGCCTTGCAGGCAAAGAAGCATCTTTATTTGTTGCATCCGGCACACTTGCAAATCAACTAGCGATTTTTACACATTGCAACCGCGGCGACGAAATAATCGTCGATGATCGTTCTCATATTGTGCGTTATGAATCCGCAGCCGTTGCATCCTTAACAAATGTTCAATTTAGAGCAATTGAACCTAAAGGCAACGCAATAACAACAGATGAAATAATTGCAAAAATAAGAAACCCCTTAGATGAAACAGAGCCTAAAACTGCACTCATTTGCATAGAAAACACCATGTTAAACGGCAACACAATTCCACTTGATACAATGCGCAAATTACGTTATTTATCTTCGCGTTATCATGTACCGGTTCATCTTGATGGAGCACGTATTTTTAATGCTGCTGTAGCTCAAAATGTAACAGCCGCAGAAATTGCACAAAATGCCGACACTGTTATGATTAGTTTGTCTAAAGGTTTGTGTGCTCCTGTTGGTGCATTGCTTTGCGGTAACAAAACTTTTATTAACAAAGCAAAGATAAATCGCAATCTATTCGGCGGAACAATGCATCAAAGCGGCTTCCTTGCAGCGGCTGGTCTTATTGCATTAAAAAATATGCGACAACGTTTGGCTCAAGACCACGAAACTGCGTTTTATCTTGCAAACAGCTTAGCACAATTTGAAGAAATAGAAATTGACATTACAAGCGTAGAAACAAATATAGTTTCTTGCAAATTTAAGCATGAAAATTTTGAAGGTGAATCTTTGTGCAATTTTTTTAAAAGCCGGAATATTTTTATAAAACCGCCTACAGAAGACGGCAATATGATACTAATGACTCACAGATGGATAAATCGTCAAAATATTGACAAGTTCATTCTAGCATTGAAAGATTTTTTTAAATGAATAACAACAAACGAATTACAACCTCGCCATAGATTCCATCGAGGCTATTGTTCAATTTTCTAGAGTCGCTGTTTTAACAACATTAGCTTTTTCCCAAGCATATATAAATTCAAGCATATACTGTTGAATATTACCAAACCATTTTTGCTGCATTTTGCAAGCTTCAACACCAATATAACGGTAATGCCAACATTCATATCTATAACCTGTTACATCTTCATAGCCTTCCGGAAACGATAATGAAAAACCGTATTTCATTGCATTAGCTAAAAGCCATTTGCCCTGTTTTGTATAAGCAAAATCGTCTGTTATTGAGCCAAAATCAATAGCTGTTCCAAGCTGATGTTGGCTAGTTCCGGGCTTTGCAGATTCTCTGTCTGCCACAGCTTGACCGAGCTGTTTTACGTTTCTTGCATACAAATTTTTCTGATATTCATACGATCTAAAAGTTGAACTTACAAGAATTGTTATATTTTCAGCTAATGCTGCATCTGCCATAATTCGCAATGCTTTCTCTACAGGTTTTCGTAAAGATAAATCAGTCCTGTTTATTGCATAATGATTATTCTTTACAAGTGGAACCAAATCTTCAGGAACATAATTCTCACTCAAATAATGTTGCTTATCAACAAGTGTCAAAAGATAATCGGTATCAGCCGATAACACAATTTCAAGTTCTTCTAAAAACTGTTGAGAATTATCAAGAATGAGTTTTCCGCTTGGAATATTAATCGAATCAATAACGCTCTTCAAAGTCTGTTCTTTTTCTGTATTTGCACAAGAAACAGAAACAAACAAAGCAAACAAAAGAGGCGCAATATAATATTTTTTAGACATATTATAAAACTTCCGTCAATGAAAAAATTATAGGAAAATACTCAGCAAATCCTGTAGATTCTATTGCTTTTTTAGCAATTACAGACGGGCGCATTATATAAATCTTGTTACCTGCTTCGTCTGCATCATCATAAGCAGCAAGCAAAACACCAAGCCCAGAAGACGAAAGATTTGTAATTTCAGCCATATCAATTACAAGGTTTGTTTCTTTAGCAATAGCAAAAACTTTTGTTTGAAAATCCAGATATGTATAAGAATTAAGAACGCCTGCTACTTCAAGCAAGACATAGTTTGCGCCTCTTTTTTCTTTAATTTCAATCTGCTCCATAAGATAAAAGTCCCCCTTCCTTATACACAAGCACAGATCAAAAGAATTTCAGATTATTGGAAATTCTTATATCCACAACATTTCGTCTTTTCAATTTTAAAACAATTTACTATTTATGTAAAACTATTTTAACCACACATTTTTTATAAAACATACCTGAAAAGTATTTCCAGGCACATTAATTAACTATACATACAATATTATTTTCGACAAAATTCTTTTACGCTTGAGGTTTCAAGATTCTAAGAGAAACAATCGTTACATCGTCTTGCACTTCTTTTGATACAAACTGAAGCAAATCATCATAAACAAACTGAACCATTCGAGCAGAATCAAAAGTTTTATTGTCAAGAATAAGCTGCTGAACTCTATCCTTTCCGTATAGCTCACCTCGCAAAGAAACAGAATCAAGAAGACCATCTGTACAAGCTAAAACAATATCACCAGGATTTAGCTTAATCGTTTTGACTTTAATCATGTTGCCTACTTTTTTTGCAAATCCTAGAACTTTACCATCACCTTGAATCTCAATAACATTGTTATAAGCTTCAGTATACAAGAATAAAACAGGCAAACCACAGTTTGCATAATACATGATATTTGCCGAAAAATCAAAAAGCGCAAAAACTCCTGCAAAAAAAGTTCCACGCGGCAAGTTATATTTGATAAAGTAATTTACTTTTTCAATAAGTTCTTTAAAATCTGCCGTTTCTGCAAGCAAAGTATGAATAATAGATTTTAAAATGACCATAGACATACTTGCATTTAACCCTTTTCCGGAAACGTCGCCCATAATCATCATATAACGAGTATCAGTCAATCTGATAAAATCAATAAAATCGCCACCAAGACTGCGTGCAGACTGAGAAATATAACCTACATCTATTGACGGAACATTTATTCTATCAACGTTATCTTGAATTGAGCGAATAATTTGAGATGACATCTGGATTTCTCGGTCAACAGTTCCAATAACCGACTGATTCGCAATATTTTTTAGGTAAAACCCAAAAAGGAACAAATATGAAAACAAATTATTCAAAGCCCTATGGTCATAATCAGAAAAAAGATTACCATGACGCTTTATACCAAGAGAAATAATTCCGAAAAGATGACGACCTTCCCTCAAAAGAATAATCAACTCCGAATTCAGAGAATTGAACAATTCAAGAAGTTCATCCCTGTATGTTGAAAATTCATGGCGCGAAGCTGCTAATGCTTTAGAAATAACATTTCTATTACTACCTGAAAGAGAGTCAATTACAGACGCTTTAGTAGAAATAGCAGGAGATTCTTTGCCTTCAGAATGATGAATTGATTTAATTTCACCTAAATCATCATGGAACAACAATTCAACATGCATAGTTTCCGTATGTTGCTTCATAAGTGCTACAAAGTCGTTAATAAGTTTTTCAGGTTCTTCGTTATAATCAAATGCAGATATTTTTTCTTCAAGATAGATTTCATAGTTAGAACCTTGTGAAAATTGCATTTTACGAACTTTATATGCAATAACGCGCTGAAGAATAACAAGCAAACAAGAGCCGATTATAAAAGCACCCCAGAAAAAAGCGGGAAAAGATGTTCTAAACGGCAGTAATATCGCAAATAAAAATCCTGCAAACAAAGAAGGA
Organism: Treponema sp.; assembly: GCA_012519415.1. Taxonomy (GTDB): domain Bacteria; phylum Spirochaetota; class Spirochaetia; order Treponematales; family Treponemataceae; genus UBA1240. The sequence goes on from JAAYQG010000053.1 coordinate 11,541, forward strand.
ATTGCAAAGTCAAGTAAAAATTTCAACAGCCAACTTTTTATAGTGTTAAAGTCAACCATTGCAGAAGAACGCATCGCTACATAACACATTGCAAGAAGAACAGCAAGGCAGTATGGGAAAAGCATAATGTATAAAGCATAATACGCAGAAGCAAGTTTAAGCAGGAAGTAAATTCCAACGCTAAAAATCATTCCAATAATGATAGTTAATAGCTGCTGCTTATAAATCTTAAGTATTTTTCTTGATGCATTGGCAATAATAATCAAAACAGAAAGCGTAGGAATAAACATAACGTATATTATTCTGTAAAGGGTATACCATTTTATATCAAAAATAAAAGACGGGGAACTTACGACATTTATTCCGGTTTGTGCAGAAAGAGATACAGAATCAAATTGCCAAATAAGCGCGACCGCTACAGCTAAGAAAAAATAGCGAATTACATTATAAATCTTACGAAATTCAAAATTTGGATACTGAATAATAAAAATCATAAAAGAAACGGCAAATAATGAATATCCAAATTGCATTAAACGGCAAGTAATATTCATAAGCTGCGTATTTTTCCAAAACAATGCAATAAATGCAGAAATCACAAAGAAAACTTCAACAGCAAATGCCAATATCATTGTTGTTAAAGCTTTTGATCTTGCTTCTCGTTCATCAAGATCAATGTACATTGAAAAGAATATGATTCCGACACCAAGCAAAATATTCAATAAAAAGAAAATCATAATTCTTACCTCTCAATTTTAACTGCAAGCATAGTAACATCATCTCTGAGTTTTTTATTTCCATTGTACTCAAGAACCAAATCCGAAATATCATTTACAAAGTGTTGAGCGGACTTAAACGCACTGTTTTGCAATGTCTGTCGGAACAATTCCGTATCTCCAAGTTCGATTCCTTCATCATCCATAACTTCTGAAACACCGTCCGTAGCAATTAGAATCATATCATCATAAAAGAGTTGCCTTGTTTCAACAACAATATCTTCAAGTTCAATAATTCCAACAAGACTACAGTTTGATTCAAGAGGCTTTAAGTTAAATCCACCCGGAGTTTTTGTAATTATAATAGGATCCGACATAGAAGCATTGACATAAGTAATTGTCATTGCTTCCGTATCAATAATTCCAACAAACACAACAGTGTATTTATCATCAAATTTCATGCCTTTGATCGCACGGTCAACAGAGCGAACCATTGTGGGCAAATCTTCTTTGTTTTTAACATTCTTAACAGTGTTGATAACAATACCCATAACAAGAGCAGCTGCAAGACCTTTGCCCGAAACGTCTCCGAGCATAAGCAGCGTTTTTGTTTCTGTTATTGGAAGCACCGTATAATAGTCGCCGGAAACATTTACAAGAGGTCTAAAATAAGCTGCTATATCAAGATGTTTTATTTGAGGAATAGATTTCGGCAAAAATGAACGCTGAGTTTCTGCAACCATGTTCCATTCTTTTGACAATTCAGATATACGAGTTAGTTCAGCAATAATTGCACTTCGGCTTGTGAATGAAACAAATTCATCGTAAAGTTGAGTAAAAACAATCGGGTCAAATAAACGAGTATAACGGCAAAAAACATAAAAATGCTTTTTCTGATAAGCAATAAAAAAAGCACGCGATTTGTCTCGGTTTGAAACAATACCTAATTCATCATCAATAAAGTAAACCCCATCTGTATGTCTTGCAGGGAAATTTCTTTCGAGCGTCTGCATTGTCTGCTCATCACTTACAATGCGGTCGGGACTGTTATAAATTACATACTCGCTTTCTCTGTCAACAAACAAAACAGAACAGTCGCCTCTGTCTTCAAGTTCTTGTTTTATAATCATGAACAAATCGTCAAGGGTATATGCAAAACGAATTTTTGCAATAAATGAACTTAAAATTTCTGTTTCTTTTGTGAAAAGAACTGTTTCTTTAAGCTTTTCGCCTAAGGCATTGTCTGAAAAAGTAGAAGCGGCAAGTAGAATACAGAACATTACAAGCGCGACTACAAAAGCAAAAGAGAACGTTACATCTTTAGATGGCACAAGAAAATTCGTCAATAAAACAAAGAACAACACACAGAAAAAACCAGAGAGAACGAACAAAGCTTTTCGCCGTAATTTATACATTTTGTATCCTTAAAATAACAGATGTAGTATGTACAAGTATAACACAACAATTGGAAATCTGTAAAATAGATTTCGCAAGGTATGTAAAATTTTTTTGAATTAGCTATAAATTCTAATTCTGCAACCCCTTCAAAAGAGGCATGATTTTATAAAACATTCAATAATCAACCGAAAACAGATTCTAATTATCTACTTTACTTACTTGCATAGAAGAAATCTGTTTTCAGTTGAACGCAACTAATTACTCAATTCAGAAAGCTCCAAAAGTTCAGGTGTTTCATTTTCACCTTCAAGTTTTGAAATTTCAGCAAGAAGCTGCTTTGATCTGGCAGAGAGTTTTACAGGAACTTTTACAATAATCTTTATATAAAGATCACCTTTTTTGCCTGTTGTGCCGATTGGAACGCCCTCATCTCTAACACGAAGAAGTTTGCCGTTTTGGATACCAGCAGGAATACGAATTTTTATCTTTTTTTCATCAAGAGTGCTGATAGTAAGTTCTGCACCAAGTGCTGCCTGCATAATTGAAACAGGAACTGCACAATACAAATCATCTCCAGAACGTTCAAATTTGCGATGAGGCAGAATATGCATAAAAATATACAAATCACCAGCAGGACCGCCGTTCCTACCTGCATCGCCTTGTTTTGGAATAGTTATTCTTTTACCGTCATCAATTCCGGGCGGAATGGTTATCTGAATTTTTCGTTTGCGTTTTTCTAAGCCAGAACCTCCACAAGAACGGCACGGATTATCTATAGTGCTGCCCTCGCCTTGACAAGTTGGACAAGTTTGAGTCATCGAAAAAAAGCCGGCACTGCGGCGTATTTGACCTGCGCCTTGACAAGTTGGACAAGTTTTGCGTTCTGCACCATCTACCCCGCCTGTTCCTTTGCACGAATCACACACTTCATTATGAGTAAACTGAATTTCTGTTTTTGTTCCATATACGGCATCTTTAAAAGATATGTCCATATCATAGCGCAAGTTTGCGCCTTGATTTCTTACTTCTTCACGGCTTCTTGAACGACCACCGCCAAAAAAACTGCCAAAAATGCTATCAAAATCAAAACCGCCAAACAAATCCTGAAAATCATTGTAAGCATTAGAATAACCGCCGCCGCCCATTCCTTCAAGACCGGCAAAACCATATTGGTCATAAATTTGACGTTTTTGGTCATCAGAAAGAACTTCATAAGCTTCTGTGGCTTCTTTAAATTTATCTTCAGCTTCTTTATTTCCGGGATTTTTGTCGGGATGATATTGAACCGCAAGTTTACGATAACCTTTTTTTATATCATCTTTAGTGGCGCCTTTCTGAACACCAAGAACTTCATAATAATCACGTTTAGCCACGTTTTTTTATCCTTATTATAAAACTAATTAAACAGACAAAGCCGCTTACAGCTTCTGTAAGCGGCTTTTCGTTATTCACAAAATATTATTTTTGCTCATCAACGACTTCATAATCAACATCATCAGCTGTGCCTTTAGTAGGGCCGCTAGATGATGTATCGGCATTATTTGCAGCACCGCCCATATCTGCACCGGCAGTTCCTGCGCCGGCAGCACCCTGTTGTTTATAGATTTCTTCAGCAATTTTATAAGATGCTTTCTGAAGCTCTTCCGTTTTTGCTTTTATTTCTTCTATATTATCGCCTTCAAGAGTGCGTTTCAAGGCAGCAATTGCATCATCAATTTGTTGCTTATCGGCAGCCGAAACTTTATCGCCCATATCTTTCAAGGCTTTTTCAGCTGAATAAATCATTGAATCAGCTTCGTTGCGTGCATCTATACGTTCTCGCTCTTTTTTGTCTGCTTCTGCATTTGCTTCAGCTTCTTTGACCATGCGGTTAATTTCAGACTCAGTCAAGCCACTTGAAGACTCAATGCGAACACTTTGTTCTTTGCCTGTGCCCATATCTTTGGCAGAAACGTGAACAATACCGTTTGCATCAATATCGAATGTAACTTCAATCTGCGGAACACCGCGCGGTGCCGGAGGAATGCCCTCAAGGTCAAATCTTCCAAGCGTTCGGTTTTGGCTTGCCATTTCACGTTCACCTTGAAGAACATGAATTGTAACTGCACTTTGATTATCAGCTGCAGTTGAGAAAATCTGGCTCTTGCGTGTTGGAATCGTGGTGTTGCGTGGAATAAGTTTTGTACAAACAGCACCCATTGTTTCAATACCAAGTGAAAGAGGTGTAACATCAAGAAGAAGAACATCTTTAACATCGCCACCAAGAATACCGCCTTGAATAGCAGCACCAACAGCA
>JAAYQG010000008.1 GCA_012519415.1 Treponema sp.
GTACATTGGTTCCTTTCTAGGTGCAAGGTTTTTTGGGGTTTCCTTGATTTTATCGTGCACCTGTATCTGGAATTTTATACCTATTTCTTTATATTGTAAAGACCTCTTCCTTTTTCAGGAAGCCCTACTTATAGTCAGTACCATAAAAACATAGATTGTTATACGTGAAAGAAATTTTCAAAAAATAAGGAAAAATGTAAACTAAATGTGTTTTAGACAAATTAAATCCAATTTTTTTTGATAAGATTTGAACAGAAGTATCAAAATACTCATCCATTTCTTTGATTATTTGATTATAATAAATTAATAAATCATTTATCATATTTCTGAAATAAATGTTTTCAATCTTTTCATGGTTTTTATCTATGTAGTCTAAAGCCTCTGCGAACTCGTATTCAGAATATTTTTTTACTGTATTAAAAAATGATCTTTGATTTGAATATAGAAAATCAATAAATTCTATGTACGTACTGGGCATATTTTTTTTATACGTATCATTACAGTATTTTAATAATAGAAAAACAACTAAAGAATCATCAACTGCAAATTTTACATTTTCATTCAAAAAACTTTCTTTTTTAATGATCATATTTCAATTTATCCTTTTGTATATTGTTTAATTACCATCGAGAAATAACGAGCACAAAGTCCAAGTTTACTTTGAGCGGGACACTTTTCGTGGATATGAAAATAAAAATACAATTTATTTTCATATCTGACTGATTAAAATATGCAGGTTCTAACATTCTCTCTCGCTTGTTATATAATTACAACATCATTTTGTTGTTGTAATTATATATTACATCAACTTATTGTAAATAGCAAGTAAAAAACATCAAAAAATTGATAATATTTTTTATTATGAGTTTTAGAAATAGATTGCGAGAAGAGATTTCTTACAAAGGTTTTACTATAAAGGAACTATCTGCAAAAGTTGGTGTAAGTAATAGCACATTTTTATCTTATGTAGATGCAAGAGGCGTTCTTCCAAATGTAGAAACGGCTGTAAAAATAGCAAAAGCTCTCGGCGTTTCTGTTGAATATTTGGTTACAGGTGAAAACTCTAATAAAAATGTAAATATACAAGAAAATCGTGATAAAAAAGAAATACTTCACATTATTGAAAAATTTGAAGATAATAAAATAAAGGCTGTAAAGACAATAGTCAATGCCATTGCAGAAATGTAAAATGTAACTATCTTTCAGTACCCAAAATAAACATATTTTTCATAATCAATTTCGTATAACATATTTACTTCGCTTTCTTTTTGTCTGTAATATTGTGATTTTTCGGTACGTGAGTTTTAAAACCGGCGAAGCGTACAATAAGTCATTTTCTAAAAGTTTATTCCATTCTGCCAATGCTTTTTTATAATCCTTTTTTTTGCAATGTACAAAAGCTAGTTCTCATCTTCAATTAAAATCAGATATTATATAAATCACCCTCCAAGTTTTTCCAAGCAACGAGTTTTGTGAAAGCAAAACTCGGCAGTTTAATCAGACAGGACGTCTGATTAAACTGCAAACTTCGGGGTTTCACCATTTGCTACAAAGTCTAAAATCAATGCACAGAATCCAAAAACGCACCGTCTTTCAAGTTTTTGCACCGCAAAAACTTGGGCGTTTCGCTAGATTAAACCAAAATTTGTAGAACCGCCCCAAAGCGAAACCCGCTTTCAAGTATATTTTGTTTGTGCTAGTATAAATCATATGTCAAAAACCAAAATAAAAAATTACGAACTTGATATGGCAAGCGGTTCAGTCTTAATAAAAATGCTGAAATTCACACTGCCGCTCATATGTTCAAGCATTTTGCAAATATTGTTTAACGTTACCGACATTATTGTCATCGGCAGATTCGCCGGTGCTTCGTCATTGGCGGCAGTCGGCTCAAACACCGCACTTATAAATCTGATTACAAACCTTTTTATAGGTCTTTCAATCGGCACAAATGTTGTTGTTGCAAGATATTCAGGTGCGAAAGATAGTAAGAATATATCCAAAACCGTTCACACTTCTATTATGCTCGGTATTTTAAGCGGATTAATTCTTACGATAATCGGGCTTTTTGGAGCGCGGTTTTTTTTACGTTTAATGCTTACTCCTAAAGACGTTCTGCCAAAAGCAACAACTTATCTTCGCATTTACTTTTTAGGCATGGTGCCTATGATGGTCTATAATTTTGGCAGTGCTGTTTTACGGGCAATTGGAGATACAAAACGCCCGCTTTATTATCTTTTAATTGCAGGAATTCTAAATGTCATACTTAATCTGCTTTTTGTGATTGTTTTCAATCTTGATGTATCAGGAGTAGCTTTTGCAACAATAATTTCTCAAACTGTTTCTGCGCTACTTATTCTGAACTGTCTTTGCAAAGAAAAAAGCGATATAAAACTGAATTTAAAAAATCTCAAAATTGAAAATCACAAATTCAGACAAATTTTGAAAATCGGACTTCCTGCCGGTTTTCAAGGCTTTGTTTTTGCACTTTCAAACACAGTTATTCAGTCTTCTGTAAACAGTTTTGGTTCTATCGTTATGGCAGGAAATGCAGCAGCAGCAAACATCGAGGGAATCGTTTATTTTGCGATGAATTCGTTCTATCAAGCAGCTGTTTCATTTTCAAGTCAAAGTATAGGGGCCGGAAATTACAAGCGCATAAAGAAAATTTTGTTTACAGCTGAATTTTGTGTAATTATTACCGGCGTTACATTGGGATTTGCGTTGCTATATTTTGGCTGTGATGTGTTAAAGCTTTTTTCTTTAAATAAAGACGTAATAAACGCCGGCATGGTGCGCCTTTCTGTCATTTTAAGCACATATTATTTATGCGGAATGATGGACGTAATGGCAGGAATGCTTCGCGGAATTGGATATTCTGTAACACCGATGATTGTTTCTTTGATAGGCGCATGCGGTTTAAGACTCGTCTGGCTTTCTACCGTTTTTCAAATTTCAAAATTTCATACACCGAAAACAATTTATTTGTCTTATCCTGTTTCTTGGTTTATAACTTTTTGTGTGTATGTTGTATGTTTTTGTATTTTTTACAAAAATGTTTTAAAACGCAACGAACAATTTTCTGTCGTAAATATTCCGTAAATATTGTATAAAATTACAAAGGACTGAAAAATGAAAAAAAAATCGGTTTTTGGTTTGCTTTCTCTTTTTTGTACAACTGCTATTTTTGTAGTAATTTTTGCTTCAGTAAAAAAAACTTATATCTGCATTCAAGATGAACTTTTTGCCGATTTAGATAGCAACAATCTAATTGTTTATGACAATTCATTTTCTGTAATTAGCCAAACAGATTTTCAAAAATTAACAGAAACTTTTTTAGGCAAAACTTCAAAAATTGCTGCTTTTATTGCAATTGAAAAAAACTTTGATTTTCAGCCTTTATGTGAAACTCCGTGCAAAAAACATTATAAAATCAATTCAAAAGACTGGCTTCCCGTTATTAACGACAATTTGCAAAGACATAAACCTACCGGACTTTATATCATGCCGCCTGTTTTGGATATTCAATTTAAGACAGTTGAAAATATTAAAAAAGGAAGTCGTGCCCTTACAGTAGATAATTTTTATGCAGGAAATGAATCTTATAAATTTAGAGAAACCGAATATGCCGTTTGTTCCGTTTTTGACAAATCAAAAGAAAAAAAAATCGACGAATGGTGCGTAAAAGTTTTTGGCAAGAAAAAAGCTATCCAACCAGAACTTCAAAAACCTGTCTTTATTTCTGCTGTGGGCGACATAATGGTTGCACGTGGCGTTCAAGAAATTTTACTCAACGAAAAAAATGGAATTGACAAAGTGTTTGGCACAACTTTGCCTGTTTTACAAAACAATAATATTTTAATTGGAAATCTTGAAGGTGTAGTTACAGATTTAGAATCAAACGAAGAAAAGACTTATACATTCAAATTTAACAAAAATGTTCTTGGAGTCTTAAAAAAATGCGGATTCAATTATTTTATGCTGACAAACAATCATTGCTATGACTTTGGCGAACAAGGATTTATAGACACATTGAATGCGTTAAATGAATTTGATATTCCTACAAGCGGAGTGGGCAAAAACCTTGAAGAAGCTGAAAAATTTTATCATGTTGAAGTGAATAATCAAAAGTTTTCTATTATTTCCTGCGGTGCATATCCTGCTGAAAAATCCGGATTTGACGGCAAGAAAAAAGCTTCCGCAACAGAATCAAGAGCCGGAATTCTTTGGCAGAGTAAAAAATTGATTGAAGCTGTAAAAACTGAAAAGCAAAATGGTTTTTGTGTTATTGTAAATGTTCACGGAGGAGAAGAATATAATTTCAATCCAAACCAAAATCAAAAAGATTTTTACGGAAAACTTTGCGACGCAGGAGCTTGTGCTGTATTTGGCACTCATCCGCATGTGATTCAGCCAAGTGTATGGAGAAATAATTCACTTATAGTCTATTCACTTGGCAATTTTATTTTTAACGGCATGGAAGATATTGACGGCGCAGAAGAAAGCGAAATTGTTCGGCTCGGCATTATAGACGGCAAAATCGTTTACTGCGAACATTATCCTGTAAAATTAGACAAAACAAGGGTTTTTCTGAAATAATAATATTTTGCAAATACAAGTTACTTACACAAAATGAGAAAGGAAAAATAAAAAATGAAGACGAAAGTTTTTTTTACAAAAAAATGGTGGACAGTGCCAGTTGTAGTTAGTGAAATAATTAATAAATACAAAAATATGCTAGGAGTTAACAATGAGTAATAAAACAATATACAAAACATTATTTCCTTTTTTGAATTTTGTTTTTTCAACATTTTTCTTTGTTATATTGGGTTTTATAATGTATCAGGAAATGGAAATGAGCTTACCATCTTTTTTGATTCGCTATGTAATTGGTTCTATATGTAGTATAATTATAATCTCTTTAATTGGCTCTTTCTTCAAAGCGAGAAAAATCCTTTCAAAACAATCGGAAGAAAAGAAGAGAATATTTTTAACTTATTACATTCTTATACCTTATGTGCCTGGATTTGTTTCTTCTATGATTGTAATTTTATTGGATACAATTCAAAAAAATTATTTAGGTACACCTGCTTGCTTGTATATAATAGCCTTTGTATCTAGCGTGAATTACTTATTTTCGATTGTTTTGAATGTTAAGCTGAAAGTTTCAACCATGATTGATGATTTTTAAATTAGCGACCAAGTAACTTTTAAGAACACAAATTGCAAGGCTTGAAACAAGCCGTCCGTAACATCACACCCCACGAGAACACACAAAGCCTTTGTAGTTTTCGTGAACGAAAACTACGGGGTTCGCCAGATTAATCCAAATTTGTAGATTAATCTACAATGCGAACCCCAAATTCCAAAAACGCTCCAACTATCAAGTTTTTGCACCGCAAAAACTTGGAGGTTTCGCAGATTAATGCAAAATTTTAGAACCAACCCCTAAGCGAAACCGTTATTTTCATAAAATGAGTTCTGAAAATATCATAAAGATCAAAAGAAATTAAACACTTTTTCCTTCTGTAATAAAAATCTGCATTAACGATACAAAAAGGAAAATTTTTTTATAAGCAGCAATCATCATATTTCTGGTTTGCGAATCTGCTACATGTTCAACTTCTTTCCAGTTAATAAGAATTTCTGCATTTGTTTTTGTGCAATCTTCTATAAGAAGTTTTAGATATTTTGCAAAAAATACTAAATCTTGAGCACCTTTTGTTAAAATATAATGAGCTTCTTGATTAATATCTCTGCCACTCGGTAAGATGGTTTTATGTCTTGCTGAACTCACCATATTTCCCACAAAATCATCAAGGTCTGTTATTCGGTTTGAAAAATCTAGCAACTCGTTGTAAGCATTAGACAGCTGTTTTGATCTATCTTGATCTACCCATTTTCCGCGCATAACTACAAGATCATAAACTTCTCTAACATCTTTTTTGAAATAATCAATCAAAAAAGCTTTCATGTAGTTTATAGGTTTACAATATACAAATCGAATTGTTATTCGTTTTGAGTTTAATGCTTGAAATTCTTCCGTGTAATTTTTTAGTATTACAACTTCCTTTTTACCGAAAAGAGCTTGCAACAGTTCATCTGTTTTTGAATTAGCTTTTTCTGTTGTAAGTTTTTTAAGAAGGTTTTCAATTCTATTTCGCGCCTGTTCAATGTATGTGTCAACAATTTTGTCTGTTTTATCTTTTGACTGATATTTATAATTCGGGTTTTCTGTAATGTAAGCAATCATTTGGTCAAAAATTTCACTATTGCGAACATCTGTAACGCGAGAAAGGACTTTATTCCACAATGAAGATGAAAAAACTTCATTAGATTTATATTCTCGAACAAATTTGAACATTGCAGGCCAGTTTGCTTTTGAACGCAATGACCATGCAACTGCCATAAAGTCTTTTAAATCGTCAACAATGTGGTTCCCTTTAATTGGCTGAAATGATGGTGTGTATGAAAAATCCCTTTCGCGAAAACTTGAATCGAATTTCTTAATTAATAAAAAATAATCGAAAGTTACAAACGAGCTGAATGATGAAAAAAGCGAATAAAGCCCATCAATTGCAGCCATTCTGCTTTGATCAAAATCTGCCACTAATTCTGATAGGTCGCTTTTAACTTGCTTGGCGAGTTCTTTTATTGTTATTGTTGTTGCTCGTTGTGTTATAGATTCATCTGTAAGTCGATCGGCTATTTCTTTTTGTTTATTCGAAAGTGAATAATCAATGATACAATTTTTTAGCACATTTACTGTTTGCGGTGTTGAGAGTAATGCTTGTACCGGTGAAACAACTTTGTAAAGTTCGTAAAACCATTTTGCCATTGCAGGTTGTGCTTGATTCTGCTGACATTTATAAAACTTGTACTTTGATTTTCCGATTTGTTTTGCAAGCAACCTCAAAGATCGTTTTTTTTCTGCTTCCGGATCTAACGAAACAAACAAGCTCTCAAAAAGCTTTGCGAAAAAGCCTTCTTTAGTTTTCTTAGTATTCTTTCCCATACATCTATTATCGAGGATTTTTGCGACATGTCAACATAAAAAATCTACACTAAATTTCACAACCACGTTTTGCACACCATTGTATGTCCGGTCGATTCATTCTAAAGCTAAAAATCAACCTAATGCAAACCTGTATAATGCAAAACCTGTATAAAATTTTAGAAAAATGCTATCGTTCGTTTCTTTTTATTTAAGAAATAATCCGGATATTGAAGTTTTAAGTAATGAAGGTCATCAATGACTCTAGTTAAATGACGATCAATTACTTCAAGCGATTTTGCTTCATCTTTTGCTTCAATTGCATCTGTTAGTTCCGTGTGGTCGTTAATTAAGCGTTCCATATCCATTCGCTCAATGTTGAGTTTGCGCACGCGGTCGAAATGAACTCTTAAACGTTTTAAAAAATTGTAAACAGATTCTTTTTGGCAAAATCTAAACAAAAGCTCATGGAATGTGTTGTCAACAATTAAAAGATGCGAAGGATCTTTTGATTGTTGGCATTTTTTTTGTTTTTCAAGATTGTTGCGTAATTCCACAATATCATAATCTGTGCGTATTTGCGAAAGTTGCTGAACAATGCAACGCTCTATAGCCCAGCGGGCAAATCGTGCTTCTTCTACTAAATCTAAATCAATATAAGAAACCCTCGTGCCACGTTGAGGCATTATTTTTAGAAGTCCGGATTTTGAAAGATCAAAAAAAGCTTCGCGCACCGGCGTGCGACTCAATTCCAGCTGTTCGCTGATAATTGATTCACTTACAAGCTGACCGGGTGCAAGATGGAGATTGACAATGTTGTAAGACAAACAGCGAATTGCATAATCGCGGGTTGATTCGTATCGTTCCCGTTCAAGAACAACTAAACTTGTTTCTGCTTCCATATCAATTCCCCACTCTAACAGACTAATCAACTTTTTTCAATTGCTTCCCAAAGGCCGCTAAGATATGCAGCTCCAAGTGCTCTATCATAAAGTCCATAACCGGGCATTGAAACTTCGCCCCATATTGCTCGTCCATGATCCGGTCTTATTATGCCGTTAAACCCTGTATCATACAACGTTTTCATAATTGCATACATATCAAATGAACCGTCAGACGAAAGATGCGCAGCTTCTTCAAACTTGCCTGGTGCTTCATGGTAAAGATTTCTAACGTGAGCAAAATGAATGCGCCCTTTTGCAGCTTTTATTATTTTGCACAAATCATTTTTTGGGTTTGTTCCTAAAGAACCTGTACATAATGTAATACCGTTATGTTTGTTATCAACTGCTTTAAGCAATTTAACAATTTGTTCTTCATTTGTAACAATGCGCGGTAATCCAAAAACAGGCCATGCAGGATCATCGGGGTGAATAGCCATGTTTATATCATATTTATCACACACAGGCATAATTGCTTTCAAAAAATAGATTAAATTTTCAAAGAGTTTTTCTTTTGTTACATATTTATATTCTTCAAAAAGTTCCTTTATTCGCTCCATTCGTTCCGGTTCCCAGCCGGGCAAAACAAAGCCGTTTGATTTTTTATCCATAGAAGAAAACATTGTTTCGGGGTCAATTTTATCAATTACAGATTGGTCATATGCAAGCACCGTAGATCCGTCTTTTCTAACTTTTGCCAAATCGCTTCTTGTCCAATCAAAAACGGGCATAAAATTATAGCAAACCATATTTATTCCGGATTTACCTAGATTTTCTAATGTCTTGATATAATTTTCTATATATACATTGCGTGTTGACGCTCCTGTTTTTATATCATCGTGAATATTTACACTTTCAATTCCGGCAATCTTCAATCCAGCTTTTTTAACCTCTGTTTTAAGTGCAGAAATTTCCTCTTCGCTCCAAACTTCTCCAGGCTTACTGCCGTAAAGTGTTGTAATAACGCTGTTTATTCCCGGAATCTGACGAATATATTCAAGAGTAATTGAATCGTATTTACTGCCGAACCATCTGAATGAAATTTCCATAAGTCCTCCAAATTATGAACAATTATTATATTTTCTGGAATCAACGTCCTTAATGTAAAGTTCAGTTTTTGCTGATTTAATTTCGTTATTATCGTTGATATTAAAAGTTTAAATATTTTTTCAGTACATTTTCTACTGCTGAATCATCTGCAATTAAATCTTCAAAGATTGATGCAATTTTTGAAGCAAGTATAGTTTTTGTAAGATCTGTTCCAAATAAAGTTTCATTTGCTAAAATCGGTTTTAGAACATCTTTTGCAGTTGATTTGTCGCCGATTTTAACTTGTTTTAAGTTTTCCTGCATTTCTTTTAACATCGGATCGCTTGAAATTTCAAATTTTTGACCTTTTGAATCAACGCCAAGAAGATAGCGAAACCAGCCGGCAATAACTAATGGAATTCCTATTAATGTATTTAGGTCTTTGTTTTTTTCGATATATGCTTTGATAGTTTCACCAAATCGTACAGGCATTTTCTGCGATGTATCTGTTGCAATGCGTTGTGGTGTGTCGGGAATATTCGGATTTACAAGTCTTTCATTAATAACTTCATCTATAAAAGATTTAGGATTCAAAATTACAGGGTCTTCCACAACAGGAAGTCCTTCGTTGTAGCCGATTTGTTTTACGAGCGCAACTAAAAGAGGATTTTGCATTTCTTTTGAAATTGAAGTATATCCTAAAAGACAGCCGTAAATAGCTAATGCTGTATGAAGCGGATTAAGGCAAGCTGTAACTTTCATGCGTTCGCTTTTGCTTACAGCTGTTCTGTCTGCTAAAAAAACGCCGAAATCTTTTAGATTTTCAAACAAAGGTCGCCCTGCCGGAAAATTATCTTCAATAACAAGGTATTGTGGTTTTTCTGCGTTTACAAAAGGAGCGATAAATGTACCTTTGGTTGTCATTATTGACGCCATAGAGTTTATGTTATCTTTCTCAAGCTGCTCTTGAACATTTTGTGATGGGCGTGGTGTGATTTTATCAATCATTGTCCATGGGAATGTAACTTTTTTACTGTCTTTTAGATAACTTATAAATTCTTTAGAAATGAAATTATTTTTAAACCATGCGTCTGCAATTTCAAGAATTGCATTTTGGAGTTTTTCGCCGTTTTGCGAACAATTATCCATACTTACAAGTGCTACGGGTGCTGCTCCATTATTAAAACGTTCTACCATGAGTGCTGTGATAATGCTCATTGCATGAACAGGTGCAGAATTTCCTATCTCAAAATCTTTCTGAACGATAGGCAGAATCTCGCCGTTTATATTGCGCAAAGCATATCCTTTTTCTGTAATTGTAAAACTTACTATTTTTAGAGATGGTGCTTTGAAAATTTTTTTTAACTGATTCCAATGTGTTTTATTTTGGGGAGTTGCTTTATAAGATTCTGCAATAGAAGCAATTACACTTTTTTCAAGACTTCCGTCTTTGCACATTGTAACAAGCAATGCTAAATTATCAAAGGGTTTGTAGATTTTATCAATAATTTCATCATCAAAAGTGTCTGCCGCAATAATTCCGGTTTTTGCGAAACCTTTGTCCAAAAGCTGCTGCTGTAACGGAGCAATAAAGCCTCTGAAAATATTTCCAGCTCCAAAGTGAATCCATTCCGGTGTTTGAGCTGTATTTGCTTTCATAAGTTCAATATCAAACTGCGGAAGATTTGTCTTTGTTTTTTGCCATGCTGCAAGATTGTTTAATGCAGGCAGAGTTAATGTAAGCATAAAAACTCCAATCACTAACGTAAAATGCGTGTATTATAAAATGCTGTAAAACAGACGTTAATCATCTATTGAAATTTTCAAGATTCAACAGATTTTCCTCCAATGCAACCGCAAAAGCGTAGCAATAGTAAAACTAAAGATGTGCTAGTATGTTAGTGGTGTATTTGTGATTTGTCAAGGCGTTTTGCGTTTGGGTTGGAGCTACAAATTTGGGACTAATCTAGCAAAACGCCAAGTTTGTGCTCGCACAAACTTGAAGATTGAGCGTAAAAATGGGTTTTGTCTCAAAAATTTGAGTTTATGTTAGCGACCTCCCCCGCAAAATACTCCAAGCAGCGTTTTGCTAGCATAAACCCTAAATTTAGATTAAACCCAACCGACACAAAAGCCTTCAAGTTTTGCCCCGCAAAAACTTGGCGTTTTGCTA
>JAAYQG010000054.1 GCA_012519415.1 Treponema sp.
ACGACTACGGATTCCGCGACTATAGCCCAAACAATGCTAGATTTACGACGATAGACCCAATCAGGGACGGTAATAACTGGTTTGCTTATGTAGTTAATGATCCGGTGAATTACATTGACCCGTTTGGATTGACCTCTACAGACAGTGGGAGTGGAAAACCTACAAATACAAATCCTGCTAATAATAATGCACCGAATGAACCAAGCACTGGAAGCAATGTACAAAAAATCAAAGAAATTATGCATGATAATTCTTACAATAAAAATGCTTTTAATCCAAATGATTTGCAATCTAAAAACTATACTGAACAGCTTAATTATATTCAGAAAGTTTTTGAAGAAAAGAAACAGGCTTATAATAATAGTATGAACCAAAAATTTGTAAAAATTATACGAGATAGTGTTGGTGCAACATATTCACATACACGAATGCCCACCGCAACCGAAATGGATTGTAGTGGTATATTAGTATATACACTTGATAAAATGGGTTTCAGTGTTCCATCCGATTTAACAGCAGCAGATATTGCAAACGGAAGATTGCCTGGAATTATTCTTTATGATGAAGCGGACAACTCAAGACAAGGAGATGCAGGGGTATTAAATTTTTATTATTTCGATGAAAATTATATTTCTCATGTAAATTATGGTGTTGGAATTCAGGGTAATGAAACAAAAAATCAAGTTGTTGATGCCAGTTCAAAAAATACAACTTGGCAAAATGGAAAAGATGGTAATTCAGGACGTAATGCAAATGAAAATCAAAACCCTAAAGCAGAACCTGGGAAAATAAATAAAACATGGGCACCTTTTACGACAGAAGAAATGCCTGATTATCAAGCATATATTGATTTCACAAAATTAGAAAGGAAGAATTAAATGAAGAAAATATTTTTAATATTTATTATTTTGTTTATACACTTATCATTATTTGCGATGACAAAAACAGATAGAGATTTCAAGAATTTTGATTGTTTTGAAATTTTTGAAAATGATTATAAGCATAATAATAATTGGAATGAAATAACAAATGGTAAAGCTAGATTGTTTTTTTATTTCAGATTAAGCACAAAGGAAAACTACGTGTTTATTCCAGAATTTTATTATGTTTTAGTACGAAATAATGAAAAGTATATATTAGGTGGATTTGATATTAAAAAAGGTTTTATAAATGGAGATTGTGTACATTCTTTTGATACAAGTGATGAGGATGAAAAATTTAGAAAAAACAATTTAATTGGAATTTCTATTTTTGCTTTACGATCTCCATTTAGTTTACAGGGTGTTGCTTTGTCTTCTGATAAAATTATTTATAAAACAGAAACTTTGCAAAGATTCACAATTGATTCAAAAAAAATGACAATTGTTGCATGGACACCATGGTAAAAACTGATAAATATAAAGCGTAAATGAAAGAGCCAAGACAATATGAACAAACATTAGATTTTTCTCAAACCTTGTCAAGTACAATCTTGTCCGTTGCCGGTTCTTTCGTTGCAGGGCTTGAAACAAGCCACCCGTCGCACCAATCCTCGCCAGTTTGCGCTCGCCGCAAACTGGCAGGGTTTGCCGACAAATCCACTTCCGTAGCTCAACCCCAAACGCAAACCCTGTACTTCGGCACAGATATTTTGGGTTCAGTGCGAAACGTTACCGACAAATACGGTTCTGTACAATCTAATTACAACTACGATGTCTTTGGCAACCCATATCTTAGCAACTTAGACAACGACATGAGCTTCGGCTACTGCGGAAAAGTTTATGACAATGGAACAGGACTATACGACTACGGATTCAGAGATTACAGCCCGAATCAAGCTAGATTTACAACAGTAGACCCAATCCGAGATGGCTCGAACTGGTTTAGCTATGTGGTAAATGATCCGGTTAATTACATTGATCCGTTTGGATTAACCTCTACAGACAGTGGGAGTGGAAAACCTACAAATACAAATCCTGCTAATAATAAAGCACCGAATGAACCAAGCACTGGAACTAATGACTCGCCAAGTACACCTGCCGACACAGAAACACCAACACAACCTGCACCAACAGCACCAGCTCCTGAGGCTCCAGCACCTGAAGCATCGGCTCCGACAGTACCAACACCAAAAGTATACGGACAAGTAAATCCAAATGATGTAAAAGGTCAATTTGTATTTTTTGAAGTATCAAAATCAGCGGGAACAATGAATGTATATGTTTCAAGATATGAAGATACACATCAAGTTGATATAGTTGCAAGTATTCCTGTTGTTACGAATGTGAACAAAGATAATCCTGATAATTCAAATCCAACCGATACAAACAGACATCAAGGAAATGGAACTAATCCGACACAAGTTCCAAATGGGATTTATGAAGTAATAGGTGCACGAGCACCTTATACTGGTAATGGTGAATTCGGAACCGGGAAACAAGGTTTATATGTGGCTACTAAACAAGATTTAATGGTAACTGCAAAGGGAATATATAATAATAAAACGAAATTTGTTAAAAATGGAACTTATGGTAAATATGTAGTTGATGGTGACTATATGGTTCATATTACTCCGTTATATTTTACAAATGGTTGTGTCGGCATAAAATATGTTTCGAATAATGATAAATCAAAACAACAGGCAATATATATACAAATGCAATTAGTTTCATTATATGAAGAGATGAAACAGAGTGGCAATAACGCTTATATTGAATACAAGGACTAGGAGGATAAAAATGAAACGATTATATTTTATTTTACTTATATTGATATTTTCTACATTGAGTCTATTTGCGAATAAAAAAATTAAATTACAGGAACCATATTATATAAAGCACGCTTCTATATACTATATTGATATTACTATTGAACTCGATGATTTAGGAAGAATAGTCTATCTACAAGCATCAGATGATCCATATTTCTGTACTGTTGATTATAAAAATTTTCAATTAGTAATTAATCCGCTGAAAGAAAATTCAGGCATAGAAAGCCGCCGTTATGATTTAAATGAATACAATATTTCAGCAAGTAATAGCAAGATAGAAATTTCTGAATCAGAATCTGAGGGCTATGATTGGGTTTTTGAAAATGGAATTTTATTTTACAAAGAACAAGCAAGCAATAATATCGAAGGGTATTATATTTATAGAAAAAAGGATTCATTTTATGAATTATGTTATTTCGAATATATGGGATTAGATTC
>JAAYQG010000055.1 GCA_012519415.1 Treponema sp.
ATTTTATTTATACATTAAGATGTGAGTATATGCAAGTTATTTTTACGATTTTTCAAGTTTTTTCGCTTGTTGTTACTATGTATGATATTAAAAGAGGTGCTATACCGCGCTGGTATTTTATAGCGTATGAAATATTGTTCCTCATAATTCTTCTTATTTTCAACATAAGAATGATTTTGCCGGCACTATTGAGAGGGGTTTATGCTTTAGGTTTATTTTCAGCAGCAAGACAATTGCACAAAAAAAAGATGGGAAAAGCAGATATATGGTATGCCGTTGTAAGCGCAGAAACGCTTCCATTTATGAATTGGCATATATCGATGCTTATAGGTTGTGTTTTAGCCTTGATATATATGATTGTAGCCAAAACAAAAGTCTTGCCGTTTTTGCCATTCATGAGTTTAGGTTGCGCAATAACAATATGGTTTTTTCTTAAATAAGAAATTATGAATAAAAAGGAAACGTGATATGCTAAAAAAGTTTTTTAGTTATGTTCTAATTTTTATATTCTGCATAACAGCAATTTTTTCACAAAATAAAACATTTGAATTTATAAATCAAGATATAAAAGATATATTGTTCATATTTTCCACACAGCTTCAAAAACCGATTCTTGCAGATTCAACGGTAAGTGGAGAAACATCATTTCAGTTTGTTATAACAGACACGGAAAAAGCATTTGAATCTTTTCTACAAGCAAACAGGCTTTTTTCTTATGAAAATGACGGAGTTTTGTATATATCAAAAATTTCCGTAACGAAAAACGAAGATAACACAATAAATCTTGTAAGTTACGATGCTTCGGCAATGCAAATAATAGAGCGCATTGCAGCAACAACAGGTACAACAATAACATACGAAACTTTGCCTTCCGTAAAAAACTCAATATGTGCGGAAAAAGTATCTGTTATAGAAGTGCTTGAAATTCTTCTAAAACCGTATAGTGAATATTCCATAATTCCTAATGAAAAATATATTTTTGTACAAAAAGCTTCAGCGTCAAAAAAAAGTTCCATTACAGATGCAGCAAGCAGGCTTGAGATTTTTCAAGATGAAATTGACGATTCAAAAAACAGCGAAAACGCAAAAATATCTTTTTCTGCTTATATAAATAAATCATCATTTAGAGAATCAATTGAAAAACTTTTTTCTCTTACAGATGAAAATTATACAAGTTTTGTTACGGACGAACGCGAAATTGAGCATGTTCAGTTTTCAAATTTAAGTTTTGAAGAAAGTCTTGCATTAATTGTAGACGGCGGAGGTGCGAAATCAATAAAAACAAATGGAATGTGGTTTATTTTTCAAGAAGAAAGTCGCATTATTCAAGAAAACATAAAAGTAAGCAACAATACATGGAAACATTGTACTCTAAAATATAACACATTCAACAGCATACGTCCTGTTCTTGAAGCAAGGTTTCCTTATTTAAAATTTTATGAACTTCCTGATAAATCATCATTTACATTTTCTATTTCAGACAAAGATGAGAATAATTTTGAAAATTTCATCTCTCTAATTGATAGACCGCCATCAAATTCTGTAATAAAACTCAAATACATAAAAGCAGAAGATTTGTTGCTTCATTTGCCGCCTGCTGTAAAAGCAGATGAAATAGTTTTAACGGGCAATAATTCCGGCATATTTTTTAAGGGAACGGAAGAAAATAAAAAGATACTTTTAAAAGAGCTTGAAAATGTAGATGTTCCTAAAAAACGACTTCGTTATGATATGCTGATAGTTCAATTTCAAAAAACAGCGAATTTAAATTGGTCGCTAAAATTTGAAGCTGATAATCTGGTGCCGGGTCATAAAACGCTTTTGACAGGCACACTTGGAAATCTTTTAAATCTTAATTTTGATGTTGTAACGGTTTTCGGTTATCTTTTTGCATTAAAGTTCAATACGGCTTTGGCAGAAAACAAAGCGTCGGTTTTTGCTGATACTACATTGCACGGTGTTTCGGGTGAAAATATTCAGTTTAAAAACACATCTACATATAGATATAGAGATTCTACAATAGACCCCGAAACTGGAGTTCCAAAATATACTGGTGTTACAAGAGAAATTATTTCAGGCCTTGTGCTTGATATAAACGGTTGGATTTCCGGCGATGGCATGATAACAACAACAGTTACAGCTTCGGTTTCAAAACAAGGAGTTGATGTTTCATCAACAACAGGCAACCCACCGCCCACGTCTGAAAAATTAATAACAACACAAGTTCGCTCAAAGTCCGGAGAACCGGTTATTTTAAGCGGTCTTACACAAAACGACTCAACAGTTTCAGATGAAGGAATTCCTTTTTTACGAAAAATTCCAATTTTAAATAAGCTTTTCAGTTCTTTTCTTAAAACAGATGAACAAAGTGAAATGGTCATTTATCTTGTGCCTCATCTTGAAAAAGACAACAGCGAAGACAATGACGCATTAAATCTTGAAAAAGTCTACAACAATTTCGGAAAGAAAATCTGGCACAGAAAAGGTATTCCTTATGAAAATGGAGGGAGCAAATGATATTTGATAATACATTGTCGCCCTCTTTTTGCGAAAAACATCATGTTCTTTTGATTTCTAACTCTATTGAACAAGTAGAAATAGCTGTTACATC
>JAAYQG010000056.1 GCA_012519415.1 Treponema sp.
GACGAAGATTTTGATGATGATTTAGACGGCTTCGACGACGAAGAAGATGATGATGACTTCTTTGACGAAGAAGATGATTTCGATGATTATGACGACTTTAACTAAAGTGGTTTTTAATTCAGTCAAAAAAGTTAAATGCTTTGTTTAGCCCGGTGGCAGCCTAAGTGCTGCCTTTTTTTTTGCAAAAGTGAATCAGCAGACCTTGTCTTGAAACGATTGTGTTTACGATTGCAAAAGTGTAAAACAAGAGTAAGCAAACTTTTTTAGCGAAGAGTTTTTCCGCCATGCCAAAGTTTTTCAAGGTCGTAAAATTCACGAGCTTCTTTTGACATTAAATGAACAACAATAGGTCCAATATCAATTAAATTCCAATCGTCTCCGTCGGGTATTTTTCTGTTTGGCACATGAATTTCAAGAATATCATCATCTTTTACATAATCTTTTACATGTTTATAAAGACCTTTCCAGTGTGCGGAGCTGTTAATTGTAACAATCACAAAATAATCTGTCCAACTGTTAAGCTGTGAAACATCAATTACTGTAACATTTTCGCCTTTATAATCTTCCATAAGTGCTGCAATTTCCAGCACTTTTTCTTCCATAGTTTTCATAAATTCCCTTTATAATAAAATCATAATTTAAATGAAACATCTGAATAATTCACGATTTTTATGCAGATATTCAAAATTAACGATTAACGCACATACCGTCCGTTAAAATCGCGCCCCAATATTATAGTAAAATCAACAAGCGAATCATCATTTTCAATGTTATCAACATTTTTGACAGCTTCATCTGTTACAATATTTTTACAGCGAATAATATCGGCAATAGCTTTTACAACTTTTTCATTGCCAATATGGTCAATAATTTCCGTTTTGTCATAATCTCTATCTGCATTTACCATACTCAAAACATCATAACCATAGCTTTGTAAAAGATTGCCTGTATTACGAGCCAATCCCTGCTGAGAAGTTCCATTTTGAACTTCAATAACATAAACTCGGTCATAAGTATTGCCGCTTGCAGAAACAATTGAAATCATTGTCTGTTTAAAAACTTCTTGAATAAGTTCGCCATTATAATCCGGAAAAAGCAAAGTTTGCCCGTCAACTTGACGGCGTTTGCCACTAATTGACTGAGGCGTGAGTCGCTCCGAATCAATTGCAGAAATAAGCGAAATTAATTTATAAAGTGCTTTATTGTTAATATTTGCTTTTAAGTGTCGAGCAAAAACAGGAAAAACATTTTTGTTAAGTATAAACGACACTTTCTTATTCATTGAATGAAGAAATGCAACCATAACGCTTTCCATTCTATCTTGCACATTGTCAACTGTTTCTTCTTCATTTGTATATGACATATATGAAATCATTTTTTCGCCATCTAAATCTACAGAACCGGACGGAAGAATATGACGAACATCACCGTTTATAACATCAACTGGTGAAGGAATAAAAACATTCAACCCGCCAAGCAAATCTGTCAATACAGCAAATTGCTCAATGCTCATTTCTATGGTAAAAGGAATTTCAATGCCGGTTAAAGATTCGATTTCTGCTTTATACATTTCAATTCCCTTTTCTTTATAAACAGCATCAATTCGATCTACTCTATCAAGCGATTTTATAATCAAGCCGGTATAACCGGGTATGTTGAATAGCGCACCTCGTTTAGATTCAGGATAATAAAGCAAAACATTTGTAAAAAGCGGTTCTCCGTCTTTTTGCAGTACAAAAAGCACATTTAAAAGTTGATTATTTTCAAGAACATTTGCAACAGGGTCTGTCTGCAAAGCAAAAAACAACACAACAGTCAAAGCAATGAGAATTATTAAAATGCCAATTATAAATAAAAATCCTTTTTCGTTACGAGATCGTGTCATAAATCCCCCTTATAAAAAGTCGATGAGGAAGTTTCAACTTCCGAATTGACTTTTTACTTGCTTCCGCAACGCAGTGAGGAAGCAACGTTAATAAACAAGTTTGCAACGCAAACTTGCAAAACGAAAACTTTGACGCCATTTCCGGCAAAGTTTTCGTTAAACCCTTATATAATATTACATAAAATATTGCCAGATTAACTGACAAGAGATTCCAAAAATTCTTTTGAAGAAGGTGCAATTTTTTTATCATGTGCTTTCAGATACGATATATTTTCAGAAAGTACAAACAATACAAGTTCATCAAGAGAGATTTCCTCAATTTTTTCTAAATATCCTCTTGTTATATGCTTCCTTCCCGGCTCTATTTTATCTGCCACATATAAAATTTTTGCCAATGAGCCCATTCCTGCCTTGCCAAATGTATGATACCGCACAGCTTCTATAATATCATCGTCTTTTATATTAAATTCTTCTTTTAGAAGAATAGCCGCAGCTCTGCCATGTAAAAGCGAAATCTTTGTGCGCTCAAGCTCAGAAATGGGCAATCCATCTTTTACAGCAAGAGAAACAAGCTGCATATCGTCGCATTCTTTACATATATCATGCGCGATACCGACAAAATAACCTTTACGCTCGTTCAAGCCAAAACGCCGGCAAAGCTTTACGCAAGTTTCTGCCGTTCGCACCGAATGCGCAAAACGCTCTTTTTTTTCATGATTTTCGGCATATTCTGTTACACGAGAAATCAACAATTCAAGCTCGGGTTTGTTTTCCAATATTGTTTCAGCTTTCATACAAATGTCTTTCGTTAATATAATGATAAACACTATTTGCAACAAGATAACGATAACTTTTGCCGGTCTTTATTTTCTGTCTAATTTCGGACGACGAAACAGAAATGATATTATTCAAAATCGTTTTATGTTCATATGGAAAATCAATTTTTGTTATGTCCGAATAATTTCTGCAAGCAATAATTAAATCTGCTTCTTTTGTAATTTGCTCAGCACAATGCCATGTCGAAAAATCAACAGCCAAATCATCTCCAATTATAAAGCCAATTTTTCCCTCAAGCACATTTCTATAAGTATTTTTCAGCATAAGGAGCGTATCAATAGTATAAGAAATTCCGCCTCTTTTTATTTCACAATCATCAACTTCAAAAAATTCATTATCTGAAATTGAACGCAAAATCATTTCCAGACGGTCTTCATTTGTTGCACCGAAAGCCAGCTGTTTATGCGGTGCCACATGAACCGGAATAAATAAAACTTTATCATAGCCAAAAGCAATTCGAACATCTTCAGCTAAAGACAAATGTCCAATATGAGGTGGATTAAATGAACCGCCTAAAACAGCAAGCTTCATACTTTATTCTTGTCCCGGATATTGAATTTCCATATCATTACAAACTGAACGTTCTGCCATAAATTCGCTTTTTTGAGCAACTGTACTTTCTTTATCTTTTTGCTCTTTTTCTTCCACATTATCTACAAGTGCAACAATAGCTTTTCTCACATCATTCATGCCTTTTCTTGCAAAAATCGACATTCCAAGAACTGTTTCATTTTTCAGTTCGGTTTTAATTTTTTTAAATCGCTCTGAAGCACCTTCAATATCAAGCTTGTTGCAAAGTACAATTCGAGGTTTAGAAATAAGCTCTTTTGAAAAATTTTCAAGCTCTAGCTTCAGTTTATCAAATGCACCGAAACATTCTTCATCTGAACAATCAATAATAAAAGCAAGTCCTGAAGTTCTTGAAATATGTTTTAAAAACTTAAAGCCCAACCCTGCTCCGCTTGAAGCACCTTCAATAATTCCAGGAATATCTGCAATAATTATGTCCCGTTCATTATCAACACGAAGAACACCAAGATTGGGTATTTTTGTTGTAAATGGATAAGGCGCGATTTTAGGGCGTGCATTTGTAAAAAAATCAAGCAGCGAAGATTTTCCTGCATTTGGAAAACCTACAAGCCCTATATCAGCCATGATATTTAATTCAACTAAAAGCATTCGAGATTCACCCGGCTTGCCGTCATGTGCATATTTAGGAGCTTGATTTGTAGAAGTTTTAAAATGACAGTTTCCCCAGCCGCCGTTTCCGCCTTCGAGAAAAACAAACTGCTCATCTTCGCTTTCTGTAGTAAATTCACGTATTAGAGTTTTTGTTTTTGCATCTCGAATAATAGAACCGGGTGGAAGAGGAATTATTACATCATCGCCGTCTTTGCAAAAACGTTTTTTACCTTCTCCATCAGCACCGTTTTTTGCCTTAAATTTCTGTTTATAACGCAAGTGCGCCAAAGTACGAAGATTTTTCTTTACGACAAAAATTACATCGCCACCGCGTCCGCCATCTCCACCGGCAGGACCTCCAAGGGGCACATATTTTTCACGTCTAAAAGCAATGCAGCCATTGCCGCCTTTTCCGGAAACAACTTCAATGACTGCTTCATCTGCAAATTTTATCACTATCTATACCTAAAAAAATACCCGCACCAAGCATAAAATGCTTAATCCGGGCATCATCTGCGAAAAATCGCAAAACAAAAAATAAACAGCATACTGCAGCAAAAACTGCAACAGATTTTTAGTTGGCTTTTGCTTCTATAGAAGCAAGCTTTCTGCCTTTTCGTTCATGGAAAACAACTTTACCGTCTACAGTTGCAAACAAAGTATCATCCTTTCCACGTCCAACATTTACGCCCGGATGAATTTTAGTTCCTCTCTGACGAACAATGATTGTTCCAGCAGTAACTTCCGTTCCACCATAAGATTTGACACCAAGATATTTTGGGTTTGAATCGCGACCGTTTTTAGCACCGCTTCCGCCTTTTTTGCGTCCCATTTTATGCCTCCACTCTATTTAACTGTTTTAACTCGCAATTTTAAATATTTGGGATACTCCGCAGCAATTATTTCCAATCCTTTCTGCAGATAATCTGCCGCAAATATCATTTGTTCCGTATAAGCAGAACTCGCCTCAGCAGCACGGAATGCGAGCCGTCCGTGTTCCGAATTATCAATAAAAATAAGCTGTTCCGTCAAACTTTCAGCTTCAAGAACAGCGACTGTTGTACGCATAACTGTTGATACAGCTGCACAAATGATATCCGCTCCTTTAGGTGCAAAGCCCGCATGTCCGGACACTTCGCAACTTGCTAAAGCACCGTCCTTGTGTCTGCACAAAACAGCGGTTATCATCGTTTATGCCATTATGCTACAACAATATCTTCAACAGTTACACGGGTATACTGCTGGCGATGACCTATCTTGCGATGATAGTCTTTCTTACTCTTATGTTTGAATACAATAACTTTATCGTCTTTAAAAGTATCTTCTACTTTTACCGTAACTTTCGCACCCGAAACGTAAGGAGTACCAACACTAACTTTCCCATCGTTATTCACAAAAACAACTGTATCAATTGTAACAGTAGAACCTGATTCAGCATCGATTTTATCAACTGTCAACACACTGCCTTTTTCAGCCTTATACTGCTTACCTTTGTACTCAACTAAAGCGTACATTTTTCTACCTCTAAACGTTATAGTTCGTTACTTCGGCACTATAACGGGGGAAGCACCGAAGAATTTTTCCAAAAACTGAAAATACTTGCAAAATGAACAAGATTCTGCAAGTGATTCAGGGTACTATATTTTGGGTTAGTGAGTCAAGGCGTTTCGCTTGGAGATTGAGCTAAAATTTAGAGATTAATCTAGCGAAACGCTGCTTTGTGTATGAGTGGGATTGAGCTAAAAGTTTGGGATTGTGCTTTCATGCGATACATAATTACATTGTTTCTAAAAATGGAACAAGAATTAAGTTCATTCCGTTTTCGAGCACGGTTTTTACGCAGCGAACAAGTCTTAAACGAGCGGCTGTTAAAGCTTGGTTATCAATTCCCAGTATTGGACAATCATGATAAAACGAGCCGAATAGTTTTGCAATTTCATATAAAATGGAAGCAATTTCAGACGGGTCAAGATTCAGCGCAGCTTTTTTCACTTTTTCAGGATATTCACCCAAAGCTTTTACAAGTGCCCATTCTGTAGGGTGAGCTAAAAGAGAAAAATCAACATTTACATCTATGTTTGCGTTAGATTCTTCGGCCTTGCGCAAAATAGAACAGATACGTGCTCCCATATACTGCAAATACGGACCTGTGTTTCCGTTAAATGAGAGTGATTCTTTAGGATTAAACATCATGTCTTTAGCAGGAGTTGCTTGCAAAAGAAAATAATGAAGCGCACCGAGTGCGATTTTTTCTGCGACATCTTCAGGGTTTCCTACTGCCTCATTGCGTCCTTTGGCTGAAATTTCTTCAAGCACACTGTTTTTAAGACTATCAATCAAATCATCTGCGTCAACTACAGTGCCTTCTCGGCTTTTCATCTTACCTTCGGGGAGATTAACCATGCCATAAGACAAATGAAACAACTGTTCTGCCCATTCAAATTTGAGTTTCTTCAGTATATAAAACAGAACTTTAAAATGATAATTTTGTTCGTTTCCAACAACATATACAAGCTGGTTAAATTGCCAATCATCATAGCGACTTACGGCAGTGCCGATATCTTGTGTTATATAAACTGATGTGCCGTCTTTGCGTAAAAGAACTTTTTGTTGCTCTTCGCCGTCCTTATTTCTTCCTACAACTTCGGAAACATCAATGCGAATTGAACCGTCGTCTGCCTTAAAAAAAATACCGTCCGAAAGTCCTTTTTGAACAAGTTCTTTTCCTTTTAGATAAGTCTCGCTTTCGTAGTAAAATTTATCAAATGAAACTCCTGTTCGCTCATAAGTTTGAATAATGCCTTTAACAGCCCATTCATTCATTTGTTTCCAGAGTTTGTAAATTTCAGGATTTCCATTCTCCCATTCAACTAGCATATCTTGTGCTTCTTTTTCAGCTTTTTCGCCGGCAGATTTTCGGTATTTTTCAAATTCAACGTAACAATCGCCAACAAATCTATCGCTTTTAACGCCAAGCTGTTCTGGTGTTTGTCCTGCATGATAAAGCTGATAAGCGCGCATTGATTTGCATATGTGAACACCGCGGTCATTTATGATATTAACTTTAAAAACTTCAGCACCGGCAGTTTTTAAAATGCGCGAAACAGATTCGCCGAGCGCATCGTTTCTCAAATGCCCTAAATGGAGCGGCTTATTCGTGTTTGGGCTTGAAAATTCAATCATTACACGCCTTCCGTCCAAATGTTTGGTGCCGGCTTTATCAAAAGCACCGTAAGATTTTTCTTGAGAGAAAATTGTTTCTAAAATTGTACGGACAACATCGCTTTTAATAAGTTTTACGTTCACATATGGTCCAACATCATCAAAAACTCCAATTTTTAAAGTTTTTTCTCTAAGAGAAGAATCTTCATTTAATATTTTTACAATTTCTTGCGCAATAACAGGCGGTGCAAGACGCAAAATGCGTGCGAATGAAAACATAGGGAAACCAATATCACCCATATTAGGATCTGGCGGCACTTCCGCATTAACCGATTCAATTGATACTTCTGCTGAATCTGAATTTTTTATATTTTTAAGTAAATTAACTGCCGCCGCAATTAGCGCACGGCTTTCTTGTTTTAAATCAGCCATGTGCCTATGATAACAAAAAGTAATTGGTTTGTATAGGAGCGTTTCGCGTTTGGGAGTTATATAAAATTTAGGGATTATGTTAGCGAAACGCCAAGTTTTTGCTCGCAAAAACTTGAGGATTGGTGTGTCGGGTGGGGATTTATCTAAATTTGGGGATTAATCTGGCAAAACGCTGCTTTGTGTATGAGTGGGATTTATCTAAAAGTTTGGGGTTTTGTAAAACATTAAGCGGAGTGATTAAATTGTTATGGTTTTTTGTCTTGCAAGTTCATCTAAAAATTTTTCCATAAGAACGAAGGATTCTTGCGTAAGGCTCTCTGGGGTATCGAACGGGGTGTGCATAAATCGCCATGTCATAGGCAGAAGGTCTGTATTTACAACAGAATTATTTAGAAGTGCATTTTCAAAAGATTTATCGCGCTGAACATTTCGCATTAGTGCGGTAGCTTCTTCGCGCGGAAGCATTGTTATTGCTACAGCCGGAATTCCCGAAGCTATAAAAGCGGCATTATCGCTGTAGGGTACAGGAGCTGTAACCCATTTTTGCGGAGAAACTTGTCGTGCTAGATCAATCATTCGCTCATAAAGATCGTTAAATTTTTTTTTGAATAATTGAGTTCCAGGTGATTTTCTGCCTGTTGTAGAAATTACTAAAACATCTCCTCTGCCGCAGCCATCTAAAGCAATTACATCATCATTTGTAATTCCGAATTTTTTAAAATTGGAAGCTATTCCGTATGAGCCTTGGTCCGAAACGCCACCCAAAGCTCCCATTTCTTCTCCGTCTGTAAAAAACACACGCATATTATGAGGTGTTTTAAACTTTTTCAAACGAACAAGAAACGCAAGCACTTCAAAAACAGCGGCACTATTATCATTTGCGCCCGGAGAATTTTCAGCTCGGTCGTAATGAACTAGAATAGTCTTTACTCTAAAACGAGGGTCATAACATTTAGAAGGGAAATTTATATAAATATGCTTAGAATCATCAATGGGAACTAAAGTACACTGAATATCATGATCTTTAAGCCAGTTTATGAGAAAACTGCATCGATCTACGTTATCTGCTATAAACTCAAAAAATTCGGGTGGAATAAAAGACATCAAAAGAATTATCGGAAGAAAATGAAGTTTCTACATATGTTTAATTTATGCGTAGCTTGGCTAATATTGCGCCTTGCTACGCATCGTCTATATTGCATTTTCTCATTTCATTGCGAAAGTGCGGTAAAGACGCAATTTAGTATCGGTAAGCACCATCTCCATAATTTCGAGATTCGTGTTTTTCAGCACTAAAAGAGCGATCGCGCCCAAAGTTTCCACGAGGACGATCTTTTTTTGGCTTATCTTCTGCCATATTTACACGAATGCGACGACCGTCCAATTCTTTGCCGCCCATGTTTTCAATAGCATTTTCGGCGAATTGTTCTTCTGCAAATTCAACAAAGCCAAAACCTTTAGACTGCCCTGTCGCACGATCTTTGATTACTACAGAAGATAACACCTCGCCAAACTGAGAAAAACAATTTGCAAGCGATTCATCTGTTGTTTTGTAGTTCAAATTTCCCACATAAATTTTCTTAGACATAAAATTCCTCCACACGCTGTTTCCTTACAGCTGTGACTGTAGATTTTTTGCATACAGTATTTCCACTGTTGCAAACCATCGTCTTCTACTGGTGCTTGTAATTCAAACCGGAAACAAAAAAATACTGGAAAGGAATCTTATGAGGATACTTACAGAATCTCATCATTCGGGAAATCAAGACTTTAAGAGAACGTTGATTAAAACCAGTCTACATTGTAAAAATTGCGATGTCAAGTTTTTGTTTATGCAAGAATTGTTCAAGGAATATTAATTATAAAAATTGCTGCAAATCTTTATATTGTTACAAAATAAAGATTTGCATACAAATTAATAAGTTTTTATCTCTTTATCTACTGAATGGAAAATGTTCCTACAAACTTATTATATTTTTTTGTTCCATGTGTTGTATTTGAAATAATAAGAACAGTATCAGATATATTGTATGAATATCTTGATGGCCAGCTATCAGGATTACTAAAGCGCACATAACCTTCAGCACCGCTAGTAATTTCAATATCAAAAGCCAAATCACCAGGCTGGCTAGTCCAAGAATCTGTAGCACCTACACGTGTAAGCTGATAAGCACGTGTAGCATCTTTGAAATAAAGTGCAGCATTTGAATTATTGGCAAAAATCCAAAGAGTGCCTTTGCCGTCAGTTCCAAAAAAGCCAAATGGGAATAAAGCTGTTGCAGAATAAGTAGAAGCTCCACTAGGTTCACCTCTCTCACCTAGTGCTCCAGAAGAAGAACCGCCGCCACAACTTGCTACCATAATCAATACAGACAATGTTAATATAGTAATATAAAAAGCTTGTTTTTTCATAAAAGTTTTCCTTAAAATTATAATAATTGAGTTTATCACACACTTTATTATAAAACAAGCAAAATGACCAAAATTGTAAAAAAATTCCTATTCCGTACAATTTTATAAGTCTTAAAATGTTACGATATGAAACAAGTTTTAATACATAGCAGAAAAAACAAACGTTTAACCCAACTGTTAAAATAACAAATTTGTGTATTATTTGCAAAAATCGGAAAAATTATACAAAATTCCATACTAAAACATAATCATAAAATTTCATTTCCAACTAAATTCAACAAAAAAACAAAATTCGCAAGTTTACAAAAGCTATTTTTGTGATATACTCGATTTTATGAGTTTTCGCAGTGATTATCAGAAAAGAAGGCATGTTTTTATCGTTGACGACGAAGCAACAAATTTGAAAGTTGCAGAAAATGTTTTACGAAATTATTTCAAACTAACACTGCTTACATCAGGCAAAGAACTGCTTAAAGTTATAAACAAGTCAAAACCGGACTTACTTCTACTCGATATTGAAATGCCATTAATGAATGGTTTTGAAGTTATTGAAAAACTTCAACAAGACCAACAACTAAAAGATATTCCTGTTATTTTTTTAACTGCAAAAAACGATATAGAAAGTGAACTTCGCGGGCTTACGCTTGGCGCATTAGATTACATAAACAAACCTTTTTCGCCGCCGCTTTTATTAAAACGCATTCAGCATTATCTTGCTATGGTTGAACAGCGAAAAGAACTTCAAGATTTCAACAAAAACCTTAATAATATGGTTCGCGAAAAAACAGAAACAATATTACAACTCCAATATGCAATTTTAAGCACAATTGCAAACCTTGTTGAGTTTCGTGATGTAAACACAGGCGGACATATCGAACGCACACAACATTATCTTTCAGTGTTATTAAAAGCAATGAAAGATCAAGGCACATATGCGGAAGAAGTTTCCACATGGAAAATTTCACTTTTAATTCAATCTGCACAATTACATGATGTAGGCAAAATTGCTATTTCGGACACAATTCTAAAAAAAGAAGGAAGTTTAACACAAGAAGAAACAGAAATTATGATGAAACATACATCATTTGGTGCCGAAATAATCAGGAAAATTTCACTTTCAGCATATGGCACAGAATTCTTAAATTATGCAGAAATTCTAGCACAACATCACCATGAACGCTGGGACGGTACGGGCTATCCTAACAGACTGAAAGGCACAGAAATTCCACTAGCCGGAAGAATCATGGCAATAGCAGACGTTTACGATGCACTTGTTTCAATACGGCCATATAAAAAGCCGATGACACATGAAGAAGCAACCGCTGTAATAATTGCCGGCAGCGGAACTCATTTTGATCCGGTATTAATTGATGTTTTCAAATCTGTTGCGGATAAATTTCAAGAAGAAAAAGACACAACACTTTTTGATTTTGTATAAATCTTATTTTTACAAAATCAATTTTTAAAAGGAATTATATGATAAAAGCAGAAATTTCAGATACGGAAATTATTTCACATATAAACAGCATAGAAAAAGACGGAATGAGCATTTTTATTATGGCAGACGGACAATTCCGCGGTGCTTTTTTTCATGGAACACGTTTTGTAAACCAGATGAGAGTAAATCACAATCTTGGAATCCTTGAAACAATGATTTTAGGACAAGCTTGCCTTTGCGGAGCATTGATGATTCCGACAATGAAAGGTCGCTCTCGATTAACTTTTAGATATGATACGGAAGGCCCTGCAGCAGGATTTACAGTAAACGCAGACAGCACAGGCACAGTAAACGGAATGCTACTGCAAAATCCAGTGCCGGTATTTGAACCAATCGAAAGTTGGGACTTATCACAATTTTTTGGCGATGGCTCTTTAACTGTTACACATTTTCTTGAAGGCAAAACCGAACCTGTTAGCGGCACTGTTGAAATTATGTACAAAAATATTGCACAAGACCTTGCATGGTATTATTTGCAATCAGAACAAATACATACAGCATTTAACACAAGCATTCAATTCGATAAACAAGGACGCATAATTGGAGCCGGTGGAATGTTTGTGCAAACGATGCCCGGAGCTGAAGAAGAAACTATAGAACGAGTAGAAGCAGCTTTTAGCGCAGCACCGTCTTATGGGCAATGGTTTGCAGAAAAAGGCAATAGAAACGATATTATTTACGGTCTTTTTAGAGAATTTCGACCAAACGTAGTATTAGAACGAAATATTTTATTTGATTGCCAATGCTCGGAAGAAAAATTCAAAGAACATCTTTTACATCTTAGCAAAGAAGAACTTATAGATATTTGCACAGAAAAACAAAACGAACCTATTGAACTTATATGTCATTATTGTGGAAGCATTTACAAATACGATAAACAAAAATTGCTAAATTCAATTAAATAGAAAGAGAACTTTTACAAATTAAACATATTCGCTAAACATTCTGATTGTCGGGAATGCAATCGTTTTGGTAAGCAAAAATATTTTCAATTACAAGGGCTGCTTTTGCGCAATATCTTCTATCTATTGTATAAAAAGCAAACATTACATCTTGCACATAAATCTGAAAATTATCACCGGGCGTATATGGCACATATCTTATTTTCTTCGGATCAAATTCAATCTCTTTTTGCTTGCCAAAAAATTCCCCGCTATATGTATATCCGCACTTTCTAATATGCAGAACGCCTTTGCCACATTTTTCAATTCCACGAGTTTTTCTAACGCAAAAATCTATGTTGCCTGATGGAATTAATGTATTTGTTTCAGATAAAACACGGATTTCAACAGGAATGAAAATTTCATAATCAGAATCTGACTCAATTGCTTTTCTTTCTGCCAATCGCTGCGCATTATACCATTCACCTATATGTGAATAATAATTCTCACTTTTGTTCCATGACAAATGCGCAGATTCAGTATATTCGGCAGTGCAATTACAATGGTTGCATATTATACTGTTTTTGTGTGTTTCAAGCTCAAATTCCGTATTACACGATGGGCATTTATATAGAATATTTTCAAGACCTTTTGCTCTATTTCTGCCTTTGTAAAGATAGCCGGTTTTTTCCTGCTCGGCAAAATTATCAACATAAATAGCTTTACCGATAGCTTCATCGATTTCTTCAATAGTCATTGTTTTTATTTGGTCGGAAGTTAGCGTCATAGAAATATTGACATCAATAATTCCATGTTTTAAGTATTTACGCCATGTTGAATCGCAAAAATAAGCACCGGAAGTACGAATAGCAAAAACAGGCAATTTCATTTTTTTTACGAGTTTTGCGCAACTTTCTGGCATATCTTTAGAAATTCCATTAATAACAATTTGCCCTTCAGGATAAAGTGCGAGAATACCTTCGTTTCCGAGAATATCAAAAGACTGTCTTATTGTCTGAATATCAGGCTGAAATAAATTTTTAGGAATCGCTCGAGCCATCTTTACCAAAAAATGAAACCGAGCAGCAAGATAAAGTTTTCTAGCAACAATAAATGTTATTCTTCTAGGATAAAATGCACGAATAGCAAAAACATAATCATAGCGACTATGATGATTTCCAACTATTATATAAGGCGGTTTAAATTTTAAAAGCTCTTCTCGAACTTTTCTACCGTGAATTTCTTTTCCGTCAGTTGTTCTAAATGTGAAAAGCACCTGTCTTTTCGTAAATGACAAAAAAGAAACAATAAAACCAAAAAAATAATAAATAAACGGATTCGGTCGTTTTGTTTTTATTCGTCTTCGCATGATGCAAAACCTTGTTTTCCAGCATATTTTTTAATCAAAATGCCGAATATGTTTGATATGATTTAGATTTTCGTAAAAAAAACATAAATGGTCAAGATATTAACGAACAGCCCCGCCGCAAATCTCTACAGTACGCCGCAGACATTTGGGTTTTATTCGTTCTCACTTGCGTTTGTGCAAGAGTCGATATTCAGTCTATTTATAAAAGCGGTGCAAAAATTTTGAAAAGAGTGCGAATTAGGTGATTTATAACATTTGTCTTGCTTAAATATTCAGGTGTAATTTCGCGACAGACAACTAACGTATCTAAAAAATCTTTTTTTATATCTTCTATTATAGAAGATTTATAAAACCAAACACCACATTCAAAATGGTGATAAAAACTTCGATAATCCATGTTAAAAGTTCCGACAGTTGCAAATAAATCATCCGAAACCATATTTTTTGCATGCATAAAACCTTGCGTATATTCATAAATATGAACACTTTCGGAAACAAGCTCATGATAATATGAACGAGTAATTTCATGAACAAGCCACTTATCCGGAATAAACGGAGTAATAATGCGAACATCAACATTGCGTTTTGCCGCAAGTTGCAATGCTGTTAAGAGTTCATTATCAATAATAAGATAAGGTGTAGTTATATACAAATATTTTGTGCTTTGATTTATTATGTTCAAAAAAACCAGCTTTCCTGTAAGTTCATCATCTAGTGGAGAATTTACATAAGGATGCACAAAGCCAGAATTCAAAGTGTGAGATAAATTTACATTTGCAAAAGCATTTGCATAATCTTCCGATAAAGGTCTAAAAACATTATAATCATCATCAGATTTTCGATACAAATTCCATAATTCAAGAAAAGCTAATGCAAAACAATAAGGTGCTTTGCCTTTTAACATTACCGCACTATCTTTCCAGTGTCCAAAACGATTTACATGATTTATATATTCATCTGCAAGATTAATACCGCCAGTAAAAGCAGTATGCCCATCAATAACGCAAATTTTTCGGTGATCTCGATTATGAAGAATAGTTCTTAACGTCGGTCTATAAGGATTAAATGCAACACATGGGATTCCCTCTTTTGTTAATTTTTCAGCGTATCCATAAGGCAAAGTAGCAACGCAGCCTACATCATCATAAAGAACACGAACATCAATTCCCTCTTTTCTTTTTTGATGCAGAATATCAAGAATTGTATCCCACATAATTCCATGCTGAATAATGAAATATTCCAGAAAAATATAATATTGCGCATTTGAAAGTTCTTGAATGAGTCTTTCAAAAAATTCTTCACCGGAACCAAAATACATGGAAAATTCTTCCTCGCAAAGTGGAATTGCTGTAGCATTTGTTATATATGCTGACTGAGAAGCAGCATATAAATCAAGCTGCTCAAGCTTATCTATAGCAGAATCTTCCGTTTCGTAGATTTTTCCGGTTAACTTTGCATGTTTTAAAAGAATGCGCTGTTCTTTTCGCCGAAGCTTTGTAGAACCAAAAACAAGATACAGCATACTGCCCAAAACAGGTAAAAGCGAAATCACAAGTACCCAAGGTAATTTTACATCAGGATTTGTATGCTTATTTATTATACCTAAAATCATTACAAAACTGAGAAGCCAAAATATAGCGGCAATAGATGCATAGTTTCTGCTTATTGCAAAAACACTGAACAATAAAACAAAAAGCTGAAATAAAATGAGTACAGTTACAATTGAAAATCGACTCGTCAAAACTTTTAGGAGTTTACGCATAGAAACGCAAAATTTTACGGCTTTACTACAATTTTGTCTTTAACAATATCGTTCCCGCTAGCATTAATGATACTGTTTTTTATATTTTCGGTTGGAACAGTTATGCTTACAATTGCAGAACAGCCACTGAAACAAGTCTCCCACCAAGAATCGATTGTCAATTCGACTGTCTTGAGTGAAGTACAACCAGAAAAACATCCAGCCATATTCGTAACGCTGTTCGAAATTTCAAGTGCTTGTGTAAGTGAGGTACAATTCGCAAAACAGTAACTCATATCCGTAACACTGTTCGGAATTTTAGGTGCTTCTGTAAGTGAAATGCAACCTCGAAAACAATCAGCCATATTCGTAACGCCGTTCGGAATTTTAGGTGCTTCTGTAAGTGAGATGCAAGTACCAAAACACCCAGTCATATCCGTAATGCCGTCTGGCAATGTTGTAGCTGAAAGGTCTGTGTATTTTTTGGGATTTGCTTGTAGTATAGTTTTAATTTTAGTGCAATTAGCTGTTGTAAGACCAGTAATTTTTATGCGGTATGCACTTTCTTTTGTATTTTCAGATTTTTCAGAAAGATATCCATTCAGTTCTAAAATATCAACTTCTTCTGCCGGAACAACAGGAGTTTCTGCTGAAACAGGAGTTTCTGTTGAAACTGTAACGCCATCGGCTGAAGCACCAGCACTTCCC
Source organism: Treponema sp. (assembly GCA_012519415.1). Lineage (GTDB taxonomy): Bacteria > Spirochaetota > Spirochaetia > Treponematales > Treponemataceae > UBA1240. The sequence goes on from JAAYQG010000056.1 coordinate 16,108, forward strand.
CCGCCGCCGCCGCCACCGCCGCCACAGCTTTGCACAAAAGTAACTACTGTTATAAACATAACCAAAGTAAATAATTTACACATTACTTTCATATCAATCTCCAACTTTTTACAATTAAAATTAATATGCCCTACATCAC
>JAAYQG010000057.1 GCA_012519415.1 Treponema sp.
CTATCTCCGGCAAAGTTTTGATTGCCCCTCCTAATAAAAAGTTACTGAGAAAACTTCAGTTTTCGAAAGTAACTTTTTACCTGCTTCCGCAACGCAGTGAGGAAGCACAGTGAATAATAAAGTTTGCAGCGCAAACTTTGTGATGAGTAGCAAGGCGCAATTTCAGCCGAGCTACTCATCACATCTCCTCATATTAGTTAATTTATCAGATATTTCAGTTTTTATATTCATTATTGAAACATTGAAACGTTTACTTAAAAAGTTCCGCATAAGTTTCCATACACTGATTGAATTCTTCTTTTGAGTCGGCAACTAAGCTTACGGCAAAATAAAGTGCGACAGCAGATTCTATAGTTAAGCGTCCCATTGGCACTGCGCCTTCGCGCCACATACGGCGGCTTGTTGTATAACCTGAAAAATCAAGCAAGCTTTGCTGTTGCGATGTGCAAAAAAAGGTGCAGCCTTTTTTCTTCCTTTTGTAAGAAGCGGCTTTAATGAATAATCGCCGTTTCTCATACTTGCTGTGCCTGTTTCGTAAAGTTCAAGAAAGATATAGCTTATGCCGCTTTCTATTAACTTTACATAACTTTCTGCTCTAAGCCCCGGATAAACTCTACAAACAAGCATTCTGTTTGCTGCTTCTCTTAAAACTTGGCGCATAACAAATTCATCTGCATCTAAAAAACTATTGAAAAGTCCGCTTAATGGGGCTGCTTCGCAAGTGTAAATAGGATTTTTCATATTCCAGTTTGAAAATCCGTCAGGAGAGGGGCGTTCAAATTTTAGATTCACCGGAGAAAGTAGTTTTCCGCCAAAAGCAACAAACACTCCTTGTTTTTCTTTGCATGCCGTTTCAACTGCAAAATGCAGATTTTCTTTTGCTTCGGATGATTCATCGCTTGTTTTTGAAGAAGCTGTTACAACAATCGGTACTTCTGCGTTAGAAAAAAGCCAGAACAAAAGCGGAGCTGTGTAAGAGAGTGTATCGGTTCCGTGTGCGACAACAATCCCTGTAGCGGTGCCTGTTCCTATAAGAGAGGCTATTTCTGCAATAAGTGCAGCCCAGTCCGCCGGTTCTATTTCTTCGCTCAACATACGCACTTTTTGAACAACTTGATAATGAATTGATGAATCTATATCTTGAAGCATTGTTTTTAAAACTCGTCCATCAGCTGCAGCGACAGCACCGTCTTTTGTGCAGCAGCCGCATATTGAGCCGCCCATAGATATAACATAAACAATACTTATATTGAGTTCTTTTTTTAAAAGATTTTTTACCACAAGTGGAGAAGCAAGTCCATTTGTTTCTTTCATTATAAGACCTGTTAAAAATTCAAGCGGTGCCATTTCGCCTTTTCTTAACTTTTCTGTTTCTCTTGGGTTTTCGCTAATTGTTTTTTGAATTAAAGGCAAAAGCACTTTTTTAGATGTAATTTGCTTCCAATTATTTACAAGCAAAATCTCATCGGGCTCGCCTCCTTTTTCGTGTAAATACTGCAAAAGCTGTTTTGCTATACTGCTATGAATTTCACCTGCTTTTAGCAAAACCATAACACGAGCAAACCGTTCGGCTGTAACTGAACTTTGTGAAATTGAAGTGCCTGTCCGTTTGAGAAGTTTCATCAATTCACTTGAAATCCAATGTTCTGCCATTATCGGGTCGGCACCAAAAGAAACAGCTTTTTCAAAGAAATCTGCTCGTTCTTTATCATCGCAAATAAAATCCGCACGCACTTTTACAAGTCCGTATTGATTGCATAAACGTTTGCATCGTTCCGCCGGTTGTTCAACTTTTGAACCGAATGATGAATCGGTCAAATCTTCTTGTGAGAGTTCTAACAGCACTTTTGTCATATCAAAAGGTTTTACATTTCCAAGCAATTCAAACTGTCTGTTTTCAGGTGAATCAGATAAACGTGATTTGTAACTTTCCGTTAGATTTTGGCGTTCATTCCATAATCTTCTTTCAGAAATTACAGTTCCACCGGAAGAAAGAATAGATTCTTGTCTGTCAATTTCTGCATTTACTGCTTTTCTTACAAAATTAAAAGAATTCAAGTTATGCAATTTAACGTAATAATCAGGTTTTTTGGGGTATCTGGCAAGTGCGACAAATGCATTGCATCTTATAAGTGTTTCAATCGGAATATTTTCAGTAAGGCGCATATACTGAATGCGACGGCGAAGTTCGTTCAAAAAAAGTTCCGCTTCTTCACCTAGTTCAAAATCGGCAGCAGTTTTAATACAAACGCTTGCATAACCTGCCCATGTATAATCCATTTTTGTAACATTATTAGAATGAGCAAGGCGGCCTGCATCTTCTTCAATGCGTACTTCTTCTATTTTTATAAGCTTTTGTCTTCGGTGAAATTCAATAGGTATAATGCCATTTTCGCCGACTTTCACAGAAAGTCCTAAAAAGCCTGTAGATTCAGGAACATTTAAATTGCTTTTAAGTCGTTCATAGTGAACGGTTTTTAAAAAACTGCAATCAAACGATTTTAACAGCGAACAGACTTTTTTGCATACTTCGATATCGAGAACTGGTTGTTCGCCTAGAATAAATGCTTTTCGTTGTGTCGAAATTAAAATACGAACCTCAAGATAAATATGCGATTGAAACATAATTCCTTCTTTGCGTTTTTTCACACAAAACTGCGTATTTTTCGTCTTTTTGACAAAAAATAGTATAGTTTTTTCCTTGAAACTATACTATTTTTTACAGAAATATGATATACTTGTGAGGTTTTAGTACGTTTTTAAATTTTCATTTTTTAAATATAAAAGTCGTCTGCTCTTTTTCAGAAGGCGATTTATAAAAAAAGTGTTCAACTGCAAGCTGAAAAGGAGCCTCTGTGAATAAGCGCGATTTCCCCAAAGTCCATTTTTACGATCAAGATTTTGTTGATATTTACGATAAAACATGGTCATGGCTACAGGACTTTTGGAGAGACCCAAAAACTAATGCAATAGCCGAAGATAAAATCAATTCGGAACTTTTTCTTTTTCCTCAAAATGATGAACTTGTAATTGATCAATTTGAATCTATTTTTTCTTCGTTTTTTCTCGTTTATTCAAACAGAAATTTTCCTGCAAATCAGAATCTTGATTATCTTTACTCTAAGCAAGAAGAAAGCGGCGCAATTCGTTGGAGATATAACACAAAAACAGGGGAACCTATAATTTCAAAAGAGAATACGGAAGGCGTTGGAATGCCTTTGTTTGCATGGGTTGAGTACAATTTGTTCCATAAATCGGCAAATAAAAAACGCATAAAAGAAGTAATGCCAATAATGCAAAAATATATGACATGGCTTGAAAAAACTTTTAAATGCGAAAACGGACTTTTTTATTCTCCACTTGCAGCAACAACAATGACAAATTCGCCGCGTCAAGGTGCTAAATTTTTAGTTGATTTTAACAGTGCTCTTGCTGTAAATGCTTTGTATATGTCTGCAATGGGCGATATTCTCAATGATAAGGATTTAAGCTTTATTTATAAACGTATGTATTTTTCTCTAAAAACCCGCATTAATTCGCTTATGTGGAATCAAGAAACAGGTTTTTATCATGATTTAGATGAAAACGGCGAGAAACTTCCTGTAAAAACCATTGCAGGTTTTTGGCCTATGCTTGCAGAAATTCCAAACGAAGATAAAGCTGACAAACTTGTTGAACATCTTGTAAACCCAAATACATTTTGAACAGATCATCCTTTTCCTACGCTTTCTGCTGATGACCCGCATTTTGACCCGAATGGAAATGAATATTGCGGAAGCGTATTCCCGTCATTTGTGTTTGTTGTAATAAAAGGGCTTGAAAAGTATCAAAAATGGGATTTAGCACGAGAATGCTCGATAAGACATCTCTATCAAATATTAGATGCACTTCTTCTTGACGGACGTTCAAAAGGCGATTTATGGGAAGCTTATTCACCGACAAAAGACGGTCCTGCTAAATCAAATACAAATCAAAATTTCCCTAGAAAAAGATATATCCATTGCGTAGGTTTATCAACAATAACGTTGATGATTGAAAATATTATTGGACTTTTCATTAGTTTACCGCGCAAAACTGTCGATTGGATTATTCCAAATCTTGAAATTATGGGAATTGAAAACCTTTCGCTTAAAAGGAATCTCATCACCATTTTATCAAACAAAAGCCAGCGTGGCTGGGAGATTCATATGGAAAGCGAAAAGTTGTATTATTTTACAATCAACATTCTTGGCGAAAAGAAAAAGACTTTGCCGATTCCTTCCGGCAAATGTTCAATGCTTATAGACAAGTTATGACAAAACTTGAAGCTGTTATTGAAATCGGGTCAACAGGTATTAGGCTGGCTGTTGCAGAAATTGCACAAGATAATAGTTGGTCTTTTATTGATTATTCTGAATTACCAACAGCACTCGGCTGGGATGTTTTTACAACATCTCTTGTTTCAAGAGAAACGCTTGTACAATGTCTTCAAATTCTAAATAGATTCAAAGAACAAATTGCAACTTGGCAAATAGATAGCACACACACATCAATAGTTGCTACAAGTGCATTGCGCGAAGCTAGAAATCGTGATGCTGTGCTTGATAGAATCCGCATAAAGACAGGTTTTTCAGTAAGAATCATAGACGGCATTGAAGAAAACCGCCTTATGTACATTGCAATTCTTAACGCACTTCAAGAACAACTGCCACGTTTTAATAATTCCAATTCAATTATTCTCGATGTCGGCGGCGGTTCAACTGAACTGATGTTGCTCCACAAAGGAGAAATGGTTTCTGTTCATAGTCTTAGACTTGGCACTGTTATAATAGAACAGCATATTAAGTCTATGATGGGTACGCAAAAAGATGCCCATCGTTTTCTTGAAGAATTTATTAACAACACTGGCGTAAATCTAAACAAAGAACTTTCTCTTGCAAAAGTACATCAGTTTATTGCAATAGGGCAAGAAGCACAAATTGTTGCGAACGAAATTGGAACAAGCGTTTCGGATAACTGCTGGACAATAAACCGCGAAGACTTCAAATCTTTTGTAACAAAACTTCAAAGCTATTCAATAGACGAATGTATTGCTCGTTTTAAAATTCCATATACTGAAGCTCACGCTCTTACGATAAATCTGCTTGCATATCAATTATTCATAAATCTTACAGCGGCTGAAGAAATTCTAGTTGTAAAATCTTCCATTAGAGAGGGAATTATTGCAAGCAAGTACACAGCACCAAATACTGAACTTCAGGTAAACTTTGCAAATCAAGTAACTGCATCTGCGCTAAACTTATGTAGGAAATTTCAAGTTGACGAGGCGCACGCACAATATGTAAGAACAATCGCTATAAAATTTTACGACACATTACAAGATGAACTGGGGTTTGAAGGCAGAGAAAGGCTTTTGCTTGAAGCTTCTGCACTTTTGCATGATGTCGGCACATTCATTAAAAATCAGAACCATGAAATGCACAGTTTATATATTATTTTGAACTCGGAAATATTTGGTTTAAGCAAAGACGATATGGTTATTGTTGCTCACGTTGCAAGATTCCACAAAGGTACACCACCAAGTACATCAGATACACGTTTTAATGCGCTTTCGCCTCAAGATAGAATTACTGTTCAAAAACTTGCGGCAATTTTACGAATAGCAGATGCTCTTGATCGCGGACATACACAAAGAATCAAAGATTTTAAAATCGAGCTTAAAAACGAAGCGATGCATCTTATTGTAAATAAAATTTATGATACAACTCTTGAAAGAAATGCACTTATAGAAAAAGCAGATTTATTTGAAAATATATTCGGCTATAAAGTAATTTTGCACTAAAGGAAAAATATGTCTAAAAAATACAAATTTTTTAACAGAGAACTTTCGTGGATTGAATTTAACGCTCGTGTTTTATCATTAGCTGAGCGTCAAGATGTTCCTCTTCTTGAGCGTGTAAAATTTTTGGGAATAGTCAGCTCTAATTTTGATGAATTTTTTATGATTAGAGTTGCAGGGCTAAAAAGAAAACAGCGCAAAAATCCTGAATGGAAAGATATTTCGGATCTTACCGCAGCGGCTCAATTAAAAGAAATATCTAAGCGTGTGCATGAAATTCAAAAAAAGCAGTATAACTGCTTTAACAACGAAATTCTTCCTTCTCTTCAGCAATGTAATCTGAAGTATATAAACAAAATCGATTATACGGAACAGCAGTACAATTATCTAAAAGAACTGTTTTTAAATGATATTTTGCCTCTTTTAACGCCACTGCGCACAGGTTTTTCAACAATCTTTCCTCGTGTTTCTAACTTGCGGCTTCATGCTGCTTTTTTGCTGAAGTCAATATTTGAAAATAAAGAAAATCAAATGCTTTTAAACCCTTCTCCGATTGAAGAAAAGCCTATTGCTATTGTTCAAATCCCTTCCAGTATAAGCAGAATTGTATGGTTGCCGGATACACACGATAATATGCGAATATTTACAACTCTTGATGATGTAATTCAAACTTTCGGCACGCACCTTTTTCCGGGTTTTTCAGTTGAAGAAACACTTATTTTCAAAATAACAAGAGATGCGGATTTTGCCGTAGACGAAGAGAGGTCAACCGATTTTATTCAAGCAATGGAAGAAGCTCTTGAACAAAGGCAAAGCTCATTTATTGTCCGTATAATGACAAATAACTCAAGCAAAACCATTACAAAAATGTTAACAGAACGGCTGGGTTTGCAAAAACAAGATGTTTATGAAGTAAACGGACTTGTAGATTTAGGTTCTCTTATGGAATTGGCAACAGTCGATGCTGCCCCAAAATTCAAATATCCGCAATGGAAACATTTCAAAACATCAAATCTTCTTCAAAAATCACCGTGGGACGTACTCAAAGTAAAAGATGAGCTTCTTCATGTGCCATACGAATCGTATGATGCTGTTATTACTTTCTTGAATCAAGCTGCAGATGATACAGATGTGCTGGCAATCAAAATCACACTTTATCGAACAAGCGGAAATTCTCCTATAGTACAAGCTCTTGAGCGAGCTGCTCGTAATGGTAAACATGTTACAGCATTTGTGGAGCTAAAAGCTCGTTTTGACGAAAAACGCAATATTTCGTGGGTATCAAGGCTTGAACGTGCAGGAGTAATTGTTGTTTATGGAATTGCAAATCTAAAAGTTCATGCAAAACTGCTTCTTGTTATTCGTAGAGAATACGAAGGAATACAACGATATGTACATTTATCAACAGGCAATTTCAACGATAAAACAGCCCGCACTTATGCAGATTTTTCACTTTTTACAAGCAGAATAGAAATTGCAAACGATGCGACTGCTTTTTTTAACATAATTTCCGGTTATTCATCAATTCAGACAATGAAACGCCTTGCGATGGCACCAATTGATTTAAAAACACGACTGCTCGACATGATAGAGCGCGAAACAGCACATGCAAAACGGGGAATGAGCGCACTTATCATGGCAAAAATGAACAGTCTTGGACACGAAGAGATAGTTCGCGCACTTTACAATGCGAGCAACGCTGGCGTAAACATTCTTCTTAATGTACGCGGCATTTGTATGCTTGTGCCGGGCGTAAAAAACATGAGTGAAAACATAAGTGTTGTAAGTATAATTGACCGTTATCTTGAACATGAGCGTATTTTTTATTTTCAAAACGGAGGCGATGAAGAACTTTATCTTTCAAGTGCAGATTGGATGCCTCGTAATTTAGACCACCGCGTTGAGCTTATGTTTCCAATTATACAAGATGATCTTGTAAAACAGTTGAAAGAAGCGTTACATGCTTACTTTAACGATAATATTCAAGCTTTTGAGTTGAAACAAGACGGAACTTGGCATAGAAAAACACCGACAGAACAGCAGCAACCTGTAAGAGCACAAGATTTTTTCTATTTTGAACAAATGAAAAAATCACAAATTTTTAACAGCGACCAGCCAAAAGAATTTGTTGTAAGACGAAATTCGTAGCTTTAGCACTATTTGTAGATTTTTTACAAGTGTGCGCAAGTTTTCAGTAATGTTGCGCCTTTGGCACTGTTCGTAGATTTATTTCGGAAGTAGATAAAAAAAGTCTGCCTATGATAGACAGACTTTTGTGGGCCAGCTTGGACTTGAACCAAAAATATATCTTTAGTTGCAAATATCCAATGCTTTATAGTGTATTTTACTACGTTTTGTGTATTATTCAACACTATTTGGCATAATTTCAAGCCTTTATTTTTCGCTTAACATTTATTAAACAAAATGACTTAACATTTTGCTTAACATTTTTTTAGCTTAAAAAAGAATTAAGCGTTAAAAAAAGGATTTACAAGTCAAAAGATCTGTAAATCCCCAAAAATGGGCCATCAAAGATTTGAACTTTGGACCAAAGGATTATGAGTCCTCTGCTCTAACCGCTGAGCTAATGGCCCGAATTATTGTGACATAAGATTAACATAAATGTTAATTTTTAGTCAAGAGTAGTTATTGTTATTTGGCGTGTTCTTGGAGAAGAAATCTTCTATATGCTATGTGTTATTTTTTGTAGA
>JAAYQG010000058.1 GCA_012519415.1 Treponema sp.
ACTACGAGTTTCGCTAGCTTAATCCTAAATTTGTAGCATAATCCTTATGCGAACCTAAAACAAATAAAAAAGCCTTGTAGTTTTTTTCATAAAAAACTACGAGTTTCGCTAGCTTAATCCTAAATTTGTAGCATAATCCTAAGCGAAACTCGGGACCCCAATCAAAAATGTTGTCAGATTATTTTGTTCAGTTTCAACAAAGACTGAAATTTTCCAGCCGTGCGTTTCAATTATGCTTTTTACAATAGAAAGACCAAGCCCTGTTCCTTTTTCTCGGCGGGAATTGCTACCTCTGTAGAATGGATCAAAAATAAATGGAATATCTTCTTGTACTATAAACGAGCCGGTATTGCTGATTTTTATTTCGATTCCGTCTTTAGAAGATGTCGCTTCAAAAAAAACATTTCCGTTTTTTTCAGAATATCTAAAAGCATTGCTTGTAAGATTTTCAAGCACTCTAAGAAAAAGTTTTTCGTCATATGCAACAAGTAGCGATTCATCAAGATTTATTGATGTTTTAACAACTCTTTCAAGAAGGTTTCCGTCAGATTCAAGTCTTTGTGCAAAATCTTTTAGAAAAATTGTGATTTTATGCAACTCAAGATTTTCTCTCCATTGACCTGAATCGAGTTTGACAAAATTAATAAGTTCATCAATCATATCTTCAAGTTGTTCAATTTTACTTTCAACAATTCCAAGCGATTTTTGCTTTGTTTCAAAGTCGCTTGCGATTCCGTCTGAAAGAGCTTCTGTATATCCTTTAATAAGTGCAATGGGTGTTCGTAAATCGTGGCTTATGCCCATAATAAGTCTTGATCGTCTTAGATTGTCTTCTTTTAAGGCGAGTCGCATTTTATTCAAGCTTTCTGTCAATGATGTAATTTCGTTGCTTCCCTTAATGAAAATTGGTTCGTCGAGGTTTCCCATAGTTATTTGTTTTGTAGCTTTTTCAAGCATTGTAATAGAATGAGTAATTGAGCGGCTGATTATTGAAAGTATTATTGAACAAAAGATAATTAAAATGCCGAAAACTGCAATAATTATCCAATAAAATGAAATAAAAAAGCTCGGCTTTCTTCTTTTTTCTCGTTCTATTCGTGTAATTACAAAAAGTTCCGATTTAAGTTTATTTTTCATTTTATTGCTTTTCAATATATTAGGTTGTTTGTTAAAAAAAATTAACGGAACAGGTGTTTCTATTTGATAGTAATATTTTTTACTCGAATTATGAATAAGCTGCATAAGTTCAGCATCTTGATAAGATTCGTTTTGTTTTAGCATATTTATCGTTGAATAAACTACAATGTTATTCGCTGTCAACACGGCAACTTCTACGCCTGCTGGTATGTGATTCAATGTTTTTTCAATTAGATGCCAGTCTTTTGCTGTTATGTTGACTTCTGCTATTTGAGATATTTCGTTATATCCGGGTAATAAAAGTTGTTCCGCACGGTTATAATGTCTTATAAGAAAAAGTGAAGTAAAAATCAAAAAAGGAATAATCACTATTCCCATAATAAAAAAGGTGAATTGTGTTCGTATTTTCATTATTGTTCCCCGTTAAGTGAAAAACAATAGCCCATACCAAAAACAGTTTTTATAAATTGTGGTTTAGATGGATCTTTTTCTATTTTTTTACGCAATCGCTGAATATAAACCGCAACAGCTGATAAATCTCCAAATTCGGCTTTCCAGACTTTTGTATAAATTTCTTCGGGTGTCATCGGTTTTTCAATATGTTCTATAAGGCAGATTAAAACCGCATATTCTTTGGCAGAAAGCGGCACTCTAATTGGTCTAATTTCGCCTTGAACAATATGCTTTAATGTAAAACTGTTATAATCAAGAATATATTCACCAAACGAAAAAGTCGAATCTGGCGGAGCGTTAAAATTTTGACTTCGGCGCATAATTGCTCTTATACGTGCAATAAGCACTTTGGGCGAAAAAGGTTTTGTAATAAATTCATCAGCTCCGGTGCTCAAACCGCAGATTATATCTTCATCTGCATCTCTTGCAGATACAATAATTACAGGAACAGAAAATTTTTTTCTAAATATTGTTAAGAATTCAAAACCGTCAATACCGGGTAGGTTTAAGTCTAAAATTACTAAATCAGGTTGATATGTTTCAAGTAAAGTCAATGCTTTTTCTGCCGTATCGCATTGTTTTGATTCCATTCCTTCTTTTGAAAGATATAGCGAAATGAGGTCTGACATTTCTTTTACGTCTTCAATAACTAATATTTTTGCTTTCATAAAGTTTCCTTTTGCTGTTTGTGTTTTGAGCGATATAAATATAGAACGTAATTGTATTTACAGCTGAATAAAATTTAGAAATTACAAAATCAGTTTTAGCTAAACAGAATATGCCACACATAGAAAAAATTTGTAACTCTTTTTCTATATATAACAAAATTTTCAACATATCTTCATATTGCATTAATTGGCAGTAATATCTTACAATATTAATATCGAGTTATAAAAATGTATTAGGCCACACATTTTTTTTGAGTTTTTTGACTGATAGTTTGGAGGTTTCTCATGAAACGTGCTCGTCAATTGCTGACTCTATCATGGCTCTTGCTGTCTTCTTTTATTTTTGCAGAGAATCGGCTTGTGCTTACATTAAATGATGCATTTGAAACTGCTATTGCTAATAATGCAGATATTCAAAAGCAGCGTATTACTCTGGAAAATGCAAAGCGCACAAAAGATGCTTCATGGAATTCTTTTTTGCCGAATATTTCTGCAAATGGCGGTATTAATAATTCACATACAATTCATGATGGAACGGGTACTATGTCTAAAAATGACAAAAACTCATGGGGGTGGAACAGTTCTGTTGGAATATCTATTGCATTTTCCACATCAATTCCTTATAAGATTCGTCAAAATATTTTGAATTATCAAATTGCGCAAACTGTTTATGATAAACTTGTTTCGGATTTAAAAATGAATATTGCTTCTCAGTTTTATAGTCTTACTGCGGAGTTAAAAAACATTTCGATTTTAAAAAATGCTCAAAAACTTGCAAAAGACCAGTTGGTTGTTGTTCAGGCAAAATATAATAACGGGCTTGCTTCTGAACTTGACCTTTTAAAAGCAAAATATGCTTATCAATCTGTAAATCCAAAAATAACACAAGCTATTTCTACATATAATTCAAATGCAGCAAATTTTATGCTTTTGCTTGGTCTTGAACCGTTTACGAATTTTTCGCTTAAAGGTTCTACTCTGATTCAAGGTATAAAACTTCCGTCTGTTAATAATCTTGCCGATTTATATCTTGAATCCAGGTTTGATGTTCAGCAAGCTGTTCAAAATCTTTTGAGTGCAGAATTGGCTCTTAAAACTACACAGCATAATGCTCTCTCTCCGTCGTTAAGTTTTAGTGAAAATTTTTCGACAGGAGGGCAGATAAAAGATAAAGCACCAGATCCGTCAGTGAAAGGCTCTTTTTCTGCCACTATAAATATTCCGCTTTCCGGATGGATTCCAAATTCTAATACAAATTTAAATATAAAAAATGCTAAGGGTGCTATAAAACAAGCGGAACTTTCTCTTGAAGCAATTAAAAAAACTGTAAGGCAAGATATTAGTAAAAAAGTTGCAGAATCTATGCGTCTTTATGAATCTATCGAAATATTAAGATTAAATAGTCAAATTGCAGCAAAAGCTTATGAACTTGCAAAAGACGGCTATGCTTCTGGTCTTCTTTCTCATACAGAGTTGGAAAGCCAGCAACAAGATTATATTTCTGCGCAGCAATCTCTTATGCAGGGCGAAATTAGTTATATTGTAAGTCTTTATGTTTTGGCAAATGCTTTAAATATTTCTTTTGAAGATTTAATTGTTCAGTATGGGGTTAAATGATGAAAATTACTAAAGAAAATTGGGCACAACTTGTAGTTGTATTTGTTATTATTTTGTTTTTAGGGTTAATTTCTTTAAAGTTGTTTTTCCCAAAAGGAATTTCGTTTTTTTCCAAAATAATTGGCACTCAAACTCAAGGCGGCTATCCTGCTGGAGCAGCTACTACAGGCGGCGCATTCGCTGGAAAAAATGCACCCGGAAAAAATATGCCGCAAAGCACTTCCAATAAACCCATGCAAGGAATGCGAGATAAAGGCGATAATGTTCCTCCGGCAACGGCAGCAAACACTGTTACTGTTTCTGCTAAAGTTGTAAAACCGGAAACAATTATTTCTACAGTTCGTGTAAATGGTGATATTTCATCAAAATCGGAAGTAATCACTTTTCCCATAACATCCGGAAAAATCTCGCAGATTCGCTACGGTATTGGAGATACTGTAAAAACAAACGACATTATTGCATATGTAGATCCATCAAAGCCCGGTGCTAATTATGTTGCAAGCCCTGTAAAAGCACCTGTTTCAGGCACGATTATTGAATATAATGTGAATCTTGGCGATACAGTTAGCACCAACACTGTTGTTGCAACAATAGGTTCTGTAACAGATATTGAAATTGTTGTGTATGTAAGTGAGAAATATTCAAAATATTTAGTGCTCGGTTTGCCTGCGTATCTTTATTTGACAGCTTATTCGGACGAACAATTTTTAGCTAAAATTACAGCAATTAGCCCTGTTGTTGCCAAAAGTACGCGAACAATAAAAGTTTCTCTGGAGTTGGAAAAATATGATAGCAGAATAAAACCGGGTATGTTTGCATCAATAGATTTGGTTATTCAGCAAAAGGATAATACAATTGTTGTTCCTAAAAAAGCTTTAAGAACATATAACGATGAACAATGTGTGTTTGTTATAAATCCTTCAACAAATAAAGCAGAACGAGTTATTGTTACTGTCGGTTTAACAAACGATAGCGAAGCGCAAATTACTTCTGGTCTTTCAATGGGGCAGAAAGTTATTACGGCCGGTGCAGTTACAGAGGGTAGCCCTGTACGCATTGCAGATGAATCTTAAGGAAAGAAAATGGATATTGCTGAACTTTCTGTCCGCCGCCCAGTTCTTATGGTTATGGTATACATTCTTATTTGTGTTATTGCTGCTGTTTTTGTTCCTCGATTGGGCATTGCACTAACGCCGAGTGTTGAGTTTCCAACATTGTCTGTGCGTACAAGTTATCCGGATGTTGGACCTGAAGAAATTGATACGAATGTTACAAAAGTTATAACAGATCAGCTTTCTCGAATAAAAGGTCTGAAAAAAATTACTTCCGTCTCGCAAGCTGGTTTTAGTAGCATTTCACTTGATTTTGGTTATAACAGTAATCTTGATGAAGCTTTGAGCGATGTAGAATCTGCAATTGCACGAGTTACAGGCAGATTGCCGGACGGCTGTGGAACTCCTTCTGTAAGAAAATTTAATCTGTCAAGTAGGCCGATTATGCGTCTTGCTGTAGAGGGTGATCTTCCTATAAATGAACTTAAAACTATCGCTGAAGATATAGTAAGTCCTTATATTGAGCGTGTTGATGGTGTTGCTTCTGTTGATGTTCAAGGTGGTGTTTCAAAAGAGATTCGTGTTGATGTAAGTATAAATAGGCTTGAAGCTTATGGATTAAACTTATCTTCAATAGCTGCTGTCCTTGCTGCTAGAAATTTTCAGCTTTCAAGCGGCGAAATTACACAAAATGGCATAGATTACGAAATAATTACTAGTGAATATTATCAAAGTCTTGATGATATTAGGCAAACAATTCTTTCTGCTTCTAACGGAGCTGTAATTCGTGTTGATGATATTGCAACTGTTTATGAACAATATGAAAGAAGAGGAAGTGAAGTTTTTATAAACGGAATTCCGGGGCTTTATATTAGTGTTTCAAATGAATCGGGCACAAATGCTTCTACAGTTTCAAAAGGTGTTCATGCAATTTTAAAAACTGTAAATGATGCTGTTCCTACAGGAATTAAAATTTCTGTAATTAGTGATGACACTTCAATGATTGATGCAACTATGAAACAAGTTTATTTATCAATTATTGAAGGTATCGCGCTTGCAATGCTTGTTATTTTCATTTTTCTTAGAAACTTCAAAAGTACGTTTATTATTGGACTTTCGATTCCTGTTTGTTTTTTGATTACACTTTTGTGCATGGCTTTAATGGGAATGACTATAAACCTTATGACAATGAGTGGTCTTATTCTTGGCATGGGTATGGTTGTAGATGCTTCAATTGTTATTCTCGAAAACATATATAATAAACGACTGGAAGGTCATAAACCGGCTGTAGCTGCAATTTTGGGTAGCAAAAACATGATTAACGCTATTATGGCTTCAACATTGACAACGATTTGTGTTTTTGTGCCTATGCTTATTTATAAAGCTGAACTTGAAATTATGGGTGCGCTTTTTTATGAAGCTATTATAACTATTGTTTGCTCACTCGTTTCGTCACTTTTTGTTGCAGTTACATTAGTTCCAGCTCTTTGCGGAAGTATTTTAAAACTTGACCGTCCTGATGAACGACCTATTAAATTTAAACCGTTTTTATTTTTCGATAGAGTTGTTGAAAATATAATTATTGCAACTGAAAATATTTACGTTAAATTTTTAGGTTTTTGTCTTAAAAATAGATTTATTATTGTAACAATGGTTTTGGTTATGATGGTTTTTTCTATTTTGCAGTTTACTTCTTTTGGCATGAACCTTTCGCCGCCGTCAGATGCAGACGACCAAGTTAATGTTACAATAACGCTTCCAATTGGCACAAATAAAAAAGTTGTTCTTGGTTATTTGTTTGATTTTCAAGAAATTGTTGAAAAAGAATGCAAAGGTGCTTATAAAAATATTATTTTGAATTCCGGTAGCTCAAATTCGGGTTCTGTTCAAATTAATTTGCCTGAACTTACTAAGCAAACGATGAAACCTGCTGAAATAAAAGCAAAACTTCAGCCTTACTTAAAATCTTGGTCTGATGTTACTGTTTCTTTTTCTGCAGGACGTGGTATGGGCGGCGGTTCAAGGGCGATTGATGTAAAGCTTATTTCAAATGATACAAATGCTTCGCGCGAAACTGCGGGCAAAATTGTTGAAGTTTTAAAGCAGATTCCCTCGTTGGTTGATGTTGCAACAGATTTTGAAAATGGACGACCTCGTTATCAGATGATAATCGATACGGAAGCTGCTGCGGCAAGAGGTGTTAGTGTAAGTGCTGTTGCCAAAGAAATACGGTATGCAATCAATGGCGTAACTGCAACAACTTTTTACGATGAAGGTAATGAATATAATATTATTGTAGCGGTTCCAAATGATGAGCTTATTTCAACTAGCGATATAGGAAACCTGTTTATAAATACAGCAAATGGACGAATGTCGCTTGATAATTTTATAACTTATAAAGCGACAAATGCGCCGCAGCGTATTCAGCGGGAAGATGGAGAACGGGTAAACCATGTTACTGCCGGAGTTGTCGCGGGTGTAACTGCAACAGAAGCTCAATCTTTAGTTGAAAAAGCTATTGAAAATAACATTGTTTTGCCGGAAACTGTTGAATTGTCTTATGGCGGAGATGCCAGCGATATTAACAAAATGGGCGGAAAATTCATAATCATTATAATTCTTGCAATTTTTCTTGTTTTTGCAGTTATGGCAGCACAATTTGAATCTTTGATAGACCCATTCATTATTTTCTTAAGTATTCCGCTATTGTCTATTGGTGTTGTTGCAGTTTATAAGATAACAGGACAATCATTTAGTTTGTATTCTGTTGTTGGAGTTGTTGCTTTGGTTGGAATTGTTGTAAATAATGGAATTGTTTTAGTTGATTATATAAATCAGCTTGTTGATCAGAAAATGTTTGTTTTTGACGCTTGTCTTGAAGCTGCAAGAAGTCGATTGCGTCCTATTTTAATGACAACATTGACTACCGTTTTTGGCATGGTTCCTATGGCGTTTTTTCCCGGTGAAGGTGCTGAACAAATGCAGCCTGTATGTATTACTATAGTTGGCGGAATGATATCCGGCGCATTTATGACTTTGTTTATTTCGCCTGTTATGTATACCGTTTTTAATAAACGACGCGAAAAGTATTTTGATGATCCTAATGCTTTGAAAAATCAACTTGCTTCTTATGATCGTGGCGAATATAAAAACATTGCATTAGCCGGAACTAGAAAATATGCAAAGCCTGAAAATTCTGTTAACATGAATTTTTCGCAAAACAAAAGTTCCGTTTTAGCAGCTGAAAAAAAACAAACTGATGCGGAGATTTATCGAGGACAATCGTCTTTGCATTTGCGACCATCGCCTCAAACAAAGATAAATCCCTCTCCATTAAATGCAAATGATAACGTTATTCCCAAAGAATAGATAGCATAAAAAAGCTGATTCTTTTCAGCCTTCAAAAACAAGCATAGAGAAAATATTTAACTTTGGTAATAATTCAAATAATTCAGGAAAACCAAATTTGCAGTTTAATCGGACAAACCTCCAGATTAAACTGCAAATCCAAGAATAACGAAAAAACTCTCAGCGTTGCGCTAATCGCAAAGCGAAATTATCTTGGTTTCGTCTGCTGATTAAGCTTGTCTGAAGAACGTATTTCGGCAGCTGCTGCATTTGCAGCTTTTGCAGCTCGGCTATCACCTGTTTCTTTGTATAATTCAGAGAAAATTTTATAAGCTTCTTTCATGTTGCCCATTGCTTGGCTTATGAGCCCCGCATTATATGCTGCTTCAAAATAGCTTGTTGTGCGATAAATCTTTAAATAGCTTGTTTTTGCTTGTGCAAGATTGCCTTTTCGTGCAAGTCTTTCAGCATCTTTCATTCCTCGATCATCATGTTTAAGCAATGTTAAAGAGTATGTTTCGTTATATGGTTCAAATTCTCGCATAACACGTTTTACAAAATCATTTATTTTTGTTTCTGCAAGTTGTCCCGGCAGTGGCAGGTCCTTCTTATGCTTTTCTAAATCTGAAGTAATTTCATACGACCATTCAGTATTGGCAAGAACTTCTCTTGTTTTTACGTCTACAACTTGATAAACCAATGAAAGATTGACTTTTTCTTCATAAAAAGGTTTTTTTATTCTTATTCTATTTCCTTCTTTATCTTTAAATTCTACTTCTTTTTCAACAATATTAACTTCTGTTATAAGATTTGAAATACCACCTGTTATGTACCAATCAATTGGCAGGGGAGTGCCATAGCGATATGCTTCTTCGACTGCGGCTGAATCAATTAAAGTAAGATATTTAGACTTTGCCAAAGCGCGCTCAAGAGAAGATGTCAATTTTGATACGAATTCTCCTTCACCATCTCCAAGCTGCCATGCTAAAAAACTGTCTTTTTCGCGCCAATAATAGTCAAATGTAGCAACAGGATTAGTATCGTAAGAAGTGTAATTCATCATTCTTGTCGTCAAAAACGGAAGAACGGCAATTCTTTCAGCTGATGTTATATCAAGCTCTGCCGGTCTTGTTACATTAACAGGCACGCTTGTTTGACAAGCTGAAAATAAAATTACTATTGATGTTACAAAAATACTGAAAAAAACTGATTTTCTCTTTTTTGAGAAAATGTTTTTTTTACTTTGTGCGTTGTGTTTATTATTTGTAGTAGGATTTTTCATAATTTTTTCCTTGTTAATAATTTTGGAAACTCCTTAATTTAAGATTAATTCTAAATATAGACTTAACGATTGTCAAGTTTTGCGCATTATGTTTGTTAACCAAAGTACAAAGATACGCTGTAATAATATTGCTTTTCTACATCAGTGGATTTGTTGGCTTTGAAGTTTTTTCTTTGATGAAATTTCTTCTTCAATAACTTTTAATGCTTTTTCAGCTCTTTCATCTTTGAACTTGTCGTAGACTTCAGCCATAAGCAAATAGGCATTTGTTAAATCCCCTTGTACTTGAAACAGTTTTGCTCTGTTATAACCTGCTTCAAAATATCCTTTATTAGTATAAATTTTTTTAAATTGTTCTATAGCTATGTCTATTTTGCCAAGCTGCGCATTTGTGGTGGCGGTTTTCATTTCCGTGTCTTTATGGAATAAAAGTAAAAACGTAATATCTTCCGTGTATGGCATAAAATCTTTAACGATTGATTTTGCAAGTTCTTTAACTTTATCAATTGCCATATCAGATGCTTCTGGTACAAATGCTCTTTCTCGTGTTTTTTCAGAAGATACAGTATATTTCACTTCGCGATTATCAAGTAAAGTATTTGTTTTTGTGTCAAAAACAGAATACATTACAAGCAGCGTTATATCTCGCCAGTAAAAAGTTGTTCTTTTTACATTATTTCCTTTTTTATCTGTTGTTTGTTTTTGTTCTTGCTGAAACGAAGTTCCAAAATATGTTAATCCACCTGTTATAATAAGGTCTGCCGGAGGTTTTTCGCCATCTTTTTCCGCTTGTGTAACAATTCTTGCAGGAATAACCGAAAATCGTCCGGTTTTTTCAAAATAATTCATCAATGATTCTGTTAATGCTGTTGTTATGCGCTGTTCATCATCAACTTTTAATGCATTGCTCGTAAGGCTGCTGTCGATGTTTCTGTATAACTGAATATCGTATGTGCCGTCGTCTAAAATTTTAGCCATTTCTGAAGTTCCCTTAAAATGCATAACGGAAACAGTTGCAGAATTTCTTACATCAAGAATAGCCGGGCGTTCAATTTGTGTATTTATCTCTGTTTTGCAGCTTGCTAATAAAAAAATCAAAGTGAAAAAAAAGGCTATTAAAATAAAATTTTTGTTTATGTTGTTATTTACCATCCTTAGTTCCCCCTTGTTGTTTATAACTAATACAAAGTGAATTTTAAAATATTATACCATTTCAATTTGTTATCTGCAAATATAGATTTTTTGATATTTCATTATGATTTTTATAAAAAAACTTTAAGTTTATTTTTCAATTTCCGATAAGTATAAAGAAATAGAAATAATTTTGCAGAAAACAAAAAATGTATTTAGATTTTTTATATATTAGGTGCGAACGAAAACTTTGCCGGAAATAGCGTCAAAGTTTTAGTTCGCAAAGTTTGCGTCGCAAACTTTTTTATTTACTGCACTTTCTCATTTCATTACGAAAGTGCGGTAAAAAGTTACCTTCGAAAACTGAAGTTTTCTCAGTAACTTTTTATATAGGAGAACATCATGGTTAAAAGTGATGCGGTTGCATTGCGGCTCAATGATTTGTTATGTAAAGAAAACGATTTATTGAATGTAATTTTAACAGAGCAGCGTCTTATACGTTCTTGTGTTAAAACCCGTGAATGGGCGCAACTTGATGCGGCAGTATATCGTATTCAAAAAGCAACTGATGAATTTACGAGCTTGGAAAATCAGCGACTTGAAGTTCTGTATCAATTTACAGGATACGATTCTCTTGATATATATCAAATTTCACATATGTTCTCTCTTGATTTGCGCCAGACTTTATTAGAAAGTTTTAGACTTATGCGCCAAAAACTTGCAATTTCAAAAATCGAAAATAATGCTCTTTCAGAATATATTCGTGTTGCTAAAGATTTTCTTCAGGGAGTTTTTGATAATGCTATCCCTCAAGCACGAAATACCACTTATTCGAATAAAGGCAAAGTTGTTAAATCTATGCCTGATTCATTAGTGCTTGACCGAGTAATGTAGGAGTTTGTAAAGACATTTTAGTCTTTTAGAAAATATGTACAGTTTATAAGAAGAGGTGGGCTTAAAACTGTGTACGAGTAGATAAGAAGAGTGTACGCTTAAAAAGGAGTTTATTATGGCGTCTTCATTTGCAGGAATAGAAATGGGAAAAAGGAGCTTGATGACTCAAGCCCAAGCTATTAACACAGCAGGTCATAACATTTCAAATGCTGATACAGAGGGCTACTCTCGACAGCGTGTAAAGGTGCGTGCTTTTGATCCTATTTATAGGCCGGACTTAACACGAGAAAATACACCTGGGCAAATTGGGCAAGGTGTTACTGTAGAAAGTATAGAACGCATTCGCGATACAATGCTTGAAAAACGAATTGTAGCACAGAGTAACCAAGAAAGTTATTGGGCAACTCGCGAAAAATATTATGTAATGCTGGAAAATATTTATAATGAACCGGCTGATATATCTATTAGAACTACAATGGATAAATTTTGGGAAGCATGGCAAGAGCTTTCTATTTATCCTGAATCTACAGCTGCTCGTATGTCTGTTGTAAGTCGAGGCGATTCTCTTGTTAATTCAATTCATAGCCGTTATAACGCTCTTATGGGAATTGGAACTCTTTTGAACGATGATATTGAAAGCACTGTTCGTCAAGTTAATGATATTACAAACCAGATTGGTGAAATTAATAAAGAAATTGTAAAATCAAAAGCAATGGGCGACAACCCTAATGATTTGCTTGATAGGCGAGATTTGCTTATTGAAAAGCTTTCAAAACTAATCAATATTACAACAGATGACCGCGATCCTGATGAATTCATGGTTCATCTTGATGGACATATTCTTGTACAAGGCGGAGTTGCAAGAAATTTTGCAGTTGAACCTTTAGTTGAAAACAATGGCTATTCAAAAGTTGTATGGGCAGATACTAGAAATGATGCCGTAATTTCAGGTGGAACTCTCGGCGGTTTAATAGAATTGCGCGATGTTGATGTTCGTGAAGAATTGCAAAGCTTAAATACAATGACAATGAACTTTGCAGACTTAGTAAATGATATTCATCGTAATGCAATAGGTGCAAATAATGTTACAGGTCTTGATTTTTTTGTTGAGCAACCATTCGTTACAAACGTAAACGGAAACTACGATAGAAACGGCGATGGAATTGAAGATACATCATATGTTTTTAGAATGAGTGGAAAAAATTCACTTATTGCAACTGAACAAATCGGTCTTGAGGGAATTATTACAATTGCGGGCAAAACCGGCAATATAGAAGTTCCTTATCATCCAACAGATACTGTAGATGATGTTGTTAGACGAATTAACGATTATGACGGTGAAGTAAAAGCTTATCTTGATAAGAATAGCAAACTTGTTCTCAAAGCTACAGCATCGTTTGCAATGGAAAATCCTGATTTTGTAATTCGCCATGTAGAAGATTCAGGGCATTTTCTTGTCGGCTATGCTGGTCTTTTGCGTACACGCGGAGCTGAAGGAGCATATGATTTTAACCGCGCTGATGCAGTAAATGCTTTAGTTGCAGATACAGCAGAAATTGTTTCAGGGAAAATTGAAGGTGGTGCTCAATTTGCAGTTGCTC
This sequence comes from Treponema sp., assembly GCA_012519415.1. Taxonomy (GTDB): domain Bacteria; phylum Spirochaetota; class Spirochaetia; order Treponematales; family Treponemataceae; genus UBA1240. Next base: position 13,184 of record JAAYQG010000058.1, read on the forward strand.
CTGTAGCAAATCCATCTGGTTATTTTTCGATTAATCCTGCAATAAAAAGCGATGTTCTTTCTGTTGCTGCTTCTTATCCGATTCATAATACAAGCCGAGAAGACGGTGATGGTCGTGCGGCACTTGAAATTGCAGCGATAAGAAATTCTAAAGTAATGATTGGAAAATCAAAAACATTAGATGATTATTTTGCATCAACAGTTACGAATGTTGGTCTTAAAGGTGAACAAGCTGAAATGAATTTGATGAGTCAAAATGCAATTATGGCAGACTTGCGCGCGTTAAGAGATTCAATTTCAGGTGTAAATATTGATGAAGAACTTGCTGATATTATTAAGTTTCAGCATGGATATAATGCAGCAGCAAAGTTTGTTACTGTAATGGACGAAATGCTTGATACGGTTATTAACCGTCTTGGTGTGTAGTTTTGAAATAATAAGAACTTTCTGAAAAGAACATTACTGTGATGTTTCAGCATTGTTATATGTTGCAGTTTTTTAGATAAGTTCTGTTGTAACAACTTTTAGCAGGAGAATGAAATGAGAAGAATTAGTTCCAATATGGCAAATAACGATGTGCAGTACAATCTGCGCAGTCAAGAATCACGCTTTAATAAAGCACAAAATCAAATGGGTTCTCAGCGTCGTATTCAAGCTTTGCGCGACGATCCTATTGCAGCCGGGCATCTTGTTCGCTATGAATCTTATTCAAAAAGATTAAACACTTTTGAACATAATGCGCAACTTATCACAGACAATTATTCTGTGTCAGAAGGTTATGTAAATCAAGCACTTCAGATTATGCATAGAGTGCGAGAGCTTGCAGTACAAGGTGCAAATGGAACTTATACACCGGAAGATTTGAAGAATATGTCTACAGAAGTTGATGAACTTTTAAAAGAGCTTATTCTTAATGCAAATGCAACAGGTCCTGATGGAACTTCGTTGTTTTCCGGAACAAGAAGCAATACAACAGCTTTTGATATAGTTTACGGTTCTGTAGAAGGTTCTGGAGATATGCTTATTACAAGCGTAAATTATAATGGAAATGTTGAAAGCAAAAACATTGAAGTTGATGAAGGTCAGTATCTTGAAACAACATCATCGGGGAACCGCATTTTCTGGGCAGAACAGCAGGCACTTTATTCGATGCGCAATGCAGGTTCTTATATTGTGCAAGAAGATTCAATAATTTCTGTCGATGGAAAACAAATTAAACTTAAAGCAGGTGATAATGTTTACGCTATTATTGCAAAAATCAATGATTCAGGGGCTGCTGTAAAAGCTAACCTTGACCCTGTTACAAATGGTTTGACTTTGCGTACAACAGATTCTCGTCAGCTTTGGCTTGAAGATTTAAACGGCGGAAATACATTAAATGAACTTGGATTAATAAAAGATTCAGGTCAGCGCCCGCCAAATAACATTAATCCTACTGCAAATCTTTCAGGCGGTTCATTGTTTGATTCAGTTATTGCTTTACGTGATGCAATGCTTGTAGGAGATCAAGAAACTATTGGCGGACGTGCGTTAGGTACTATAGATCTAGGCATATCTAGTCTTACGGCAAGCCTTGCAGAAAGCGGCGCAAAATTTGAAAGAGCAGAACAGAATTTGGCACGTATTTCAAATGAAATTTTGAATGTTAATGGCATGATTTCTCGTGAAGGCGATTTGGATATTACACAAGCCATTACAGATCTTAAAATGCTTGATTATGTTCAACAGGCAACGATGAGTACAGCTGCAAAAATGTATAAAAATACACTTTTGGATTTTGTACGATAAGTTTCAGTTTAAAATTGTTATGTGAGGTTTTATTTTTGATGTAAGTCATTGAAATATAAAACTTACAGTACTCGTGACATCACCAAAAATCTAAGTTTGGTTTTTGGTGATGTCTGTATCATTTATTTTTTAAGGCGATATTATGGAAATTGCAACCAAAGCAAATGGAATAATAACCATTGAAGAAAATCAGATTTATGATGTTCCAAGTGGATTATTTGGATTTGAGGAATATACTGATTTTGCTATGTATGAGGCGGAACAAAAGCCTTTTCTCTGGTTTCAGTCTTTGCAAGACAAGAATTTGTCTTTTTTATTGATAGATCCGTTTGCATTTTGTACAGATTATGAACTCGATATTGATGATGAAAGTCTTAAAACTATTGGTATCGAATCTCCGTCTGATGTCCTTGTAATGTCAATAGTTACGGTTCCCTGTGATAAATCTCCAATTACAGCAAATCTTCAAGGTCCACTTATTTTCAATAAACGGAATAATAAATGTATTCAAGTTATTTCATCTGATCCGCGCTGGTTCACAAAGCATGATATTTTTGCAGAAGCTGCAAAGAGAGGTGGTTCATGCTGATATTGACCAGAAAAACTAATGAAAAAATACGAATAGGAAATGATATTAGTATTACGATTATTGAAGTTCGTGGAGATCAGGTAAAAGTTGGTATAGAAGCTCCAAAAGATATTAAAGTTTTTAGACAAGAAGTTTTTAATGCGATACAAAATGAAAACAGAGCTGCTGTTGTTAATACTGCTAATTTAGATGTTTTATCGCGGTTTTCTCTAAAACAAAAATAATAAATTTTTGTCAAAGTGAAATTGATTCTGTGGTACTCTTGCGAGGTTTTAATCAAATAATCATCGAATCTGCGACGTGGCTATTCATAGTTTTAGGATTTTTGAGTTTTCTTCAGCTTCACTTTTTCTAATATATGTAGGACCGTCATAATCTTTAAGCGGTTCTGCGTTTGTTCTAAAAAGATGTTCTGCCATAATAATTAGTTGGTCTGCAATGCAAATTGAGCTGTCAAAAACAAAGCATTTTTGAAGCGGACGAATTTCAAGAAGTTTATCCCTAAAAAGTGGAGCATCGTTTCCGACTAATAAAAGTTCTTCCTCTGGATCAAATGTTTTTAATGCGTCTTCTGGAGATATATCTGTATCTTCAATACATTTTATGCCATTTCTCCAAACGGAAATGTAAAAACGTCCCTTTTTTGCATCAATCACCGGAACAAAAGTTCCTCTATATTCTGAAAATGCAGCTTGATAAGCGTCAAGTGTCGGGATTCCATAAATTGGAGCACCTGTTGCCAAAGAAATTGCTTTTATTGCAGAAAATCCTAGCCTTAAACCTGTAAAAGTTCCCGGTCCTAACGCAACTGCAAGAAATTCAATATCGTTTACATCCAGTTTCGATTGTTCAAGTACATATTCAATAGCAGGAACTATTTTTTCTGATTGTTTAAGTTCTGCTTGTATAATCAAAGATGTATGTGTATCTTCGTTCCATGCAGCAAGTGAAATTTTATTTATTGATGTATCAACAGCTAAAGCTTTCATTGTAAATCTCCATACGGCCAATTTGTAATTGTAATAGTGCGGCTGTTGTCTTTATTTGTTTCAAGGTTTATTGTAATTGCTTTTGCGGGAATTTCATCTTGAATTTTTTCGCTCCATTCAATAACAGAAACGCCGTTTCCATAAAGCATTTCGTCTGAGCCTAAATTAACAAAATCTTCACATGAATCAAGTCTATATACATCTATATGATAAAGATGTAATTTTCCTTCATACTCGGAAACTATTGTGAATGTGGGGCTTGTTATAGGTTCGGTAATTCCTAATGATAATGCTATACCTTTTGTAATAGTTGTTTTTCCTGCTGCAAGAGTTCCTCTCATGGCAAGAATATCTCCAGCTTTTAAGTATGAACCAATTTTTTCGCCAAGTTTAATTGTTTCTTCAGCTGTTTTTGTATTTACAGTAATCAGGGTAGTTTTCCTTCTTTTTCAAGGTATGCGATATATTCTTTTAATTTTTTTAGTACCGGCAGCAGGGGATAATCAATTTTATCTTTTAATTCAATATCAAAATTTTTGCAGCCCATTGAGCTTACTTCTATATTAAAATTTAATGGAACTTCAATTGTCTTTATTGGAAGGGCTATAACTGCAAGACCGGTAAAATTTCTTCTATAATATAGACCAGTTTCTTCTCTATAGAGATTTTTCATTTCAAGCACTTCCATCTAAAACTCCAACAATGTTATTTTAATATGTATAATTTAAAAATTCAATATAAAATGAGGAAAACTCAAAAATATGTGATGTTTAAAACCACTCCTTATAGGCTGCTACTTATAAGGATTTTTGTAGTTCGGAGAGTTGTCGAAGCCTTGGTGCAATTTCATATTCAGCAATATCGCCGATAAGCACTGTATCATTTGATTCGACAGCTTTTCTGAAATCTTCCAAAAGAGATGGAAAATCGCTTATAAACGATGTGGGGCGTTTACTTTCGATTGTTAAATTGTCAAAAGTTTCAGGGAAGAGGTTTACATATGGTATTGTCTGAAAAAGCAACGAAAGGGCATCTGCAAGTTCTGTAACAGTGTTCATTGCAATTTTATCTTCATTTTTTTGAAGCTGAACGGGAATATTTTCAAGTTTTTCGGCAAGACTTTCAAATGCTTCAAAAAGATGTTTTAATACATCTGCAACTTCTTTTGCCGTTACTGATTTTACTTCGAGGGTTTGCACTTGTTCTATTGGTGTTTCAAAAAGATTGTCAAGTTTATCTGCCGGAATAACTGTATTGTCTGCACTTATTTCAACCATAGTTGCAGAGTTTAATTCTAATTCGCGTTCCAAAGCTCTTAAAATATCGCCAATATTTTTTTCATCTTCAATTGTTATGTCTAAAATTACACCGTCCAAAATAATGTCCATGTATTCCTCTTTTGTTTTTATTGATTTCCTAAATTTTGTTTGTTAAAATTAGAAATCTTAGAAGATTGCGCTTCTAGGCTGTTAAGCGTACTTTCCATTTTGGCGTACTTTTCTTTTAGTTCGGCTTCTTTTTCTGTAAGCTGATCTTCAAGCTTTTTTATTTCTTTTTCGCTTGATTTTATTCTGTTGTCTACTGTTGTTGTTTTCGCGGCAATTATTCCACCTACTTGTGTGTAAGATGTCAAATTCCTTTCTACTGCAAAACCAACTCCCATATCAGCTATCATATCATTATCGGCATCAAATCCAAAAAGATTCTTTATTTCTGCAATATTATTTTGTAAAGCTGCATCAAGAACTTTTTCATCAATTTCAAGATAGCCACGCATTTGAGCTGCCGTAGCACTGCCGCCTGTTCTAACTTTAGAAGAAATTCCAATTTGAGACAACATTCGTATTTTTTCGTTTTTTTCGATTGCATATGGTGAAACTACAGCTCGCTGTAACGCTTGCTTGTTAGATGTCAATGTAAAATCAGCTTGAAAAATGCCAAGCCTTTTTAATGCACTTTCGCGTTCGTCGTCTGTTAAATATTCAAGTTCGTTAACAATCTCTTCTTTCGTTTGTGTTAAGATGTTAAGTTCAGCCATAAGTCTGTTATAATTTCCGACAAATTCAATTATGGCATTTTTTGCATTTTCTACATTATTATCTATTTTGAGTGTTATTGGTTTTGATGATGAATGTTCAAGATTAATTGTTAAATTTGGAATAATATCATCAATTTTATTTTCCTGCCGTGTCATCGTAATGCCTTCGTATTTTATACGTGCATCAGCGGCAAGACTTACAGGGTTTAGAGGAACGATATTTCTTTCAGATTGTGCTTTATATGAGCGCATATCTGAAATTTCTATAATTTTCCCTGTGTTGAAATTTTTAATAACAACACCTGTAATATCAGGATAATCTGAAATTTTAAACGAAACTGTTGAAATTTCATCTTTTGATGCAATTTGTCCAAGAGATGTTTCTGTGCCATTACTACGGCGTATGTATACTAGAGAATAATTTTCAACTTTAGTTTGTTTAGGTTTTTGTTCAAAGTAGGGTAGGTCTAAATCTGTTGCTGCGTTTTCAACAATGATAGAATTAAATTCAATTTTAGAAGATTCAGGAAGCAACGGTTTTAACTCTTCTTCTGTTTTTTCTGATTCTGTTATATCGATAGTTGGAGTAATTTTTATTTTTAGTGAGATAATATTATCTTGATTTTTAATAATTTCATCTTTGAGATTTATTGCAGCACCACTTTGTGGATTAAATTGTAAAGTTCCGGATTTTAGAGAAACACCGCTGCTTGATAATTGTGAAATGGGACTTAAATTTCTAGTAGACTGAACAAGTGGAATTGATTCGCTTTGCTTTTGCGTTTGAATTATACCGATAGTTGCTGCCATTGAAAGTGCATCATCTTCAAAAGACAGCATATTTTCGCTGCCGGTTTTTAGCGATTCTATCGTCCAAACTTTTGTAGTTCCCGTAACGTTAATAAGCGAGGCTTTGAGTAAGTCATTGCCGCGCTTGTTTAGAGAATCTGTGAATTCTGATAAAGTTCCGCCTCTCCAATTAAACGAAATTGATTTTGAGCCGACTTTGAAAGTATATTTGCCAGCAACGACATTAAAATCTTTGTTGAGATTATTTGAAAGAAATTTATCTGCTGAGGCGATTTGCTCAACAATAATTTTATATTCACCTGCTGGCGTATCTCTTTTAGCTTCAGCAGTAAGAACTGAATCATCAGAAGATGTTACTGATTTTTCTGTGAAAGGATTGTTATAAGAAAACAGACCTCGGGCATTATCGCGCACCGAGGTCATGTATTGATTGATTCGATGCCAGCTTTCTTTTTCCAGTTTATAATTTTCAAGCTTACTCTGCTCCCGTTTTAATGGAACTCTTTCGATTTCCATTAAGTTTTTAACGAGATCATTTGTTTTGTATTTGTCGCTGACACCAGGAATGTTTATTTCAGCCATAGAAACTCTCTAGAAAGCAATAACTCAAACCACCTCATCAATTATTAAAGCACTAATTTGCTTCATTTTTATTTGAAGTGCTTGTAAGTCTTCGGAAGGTATTTCCCTTATTACCTTATCGGTAGAAGGATCTACAACCTTAACGATTACTTTCCCAAGTTCTTGGTTGACATTAAACTGGACTTTTCTACCTAAACTGCTCAAAAGCTCTGCTTGAACTCTCTCTATTTCAGCATTAACTGATTCAAGATTCGGTTTTTTTACAGTCTCTGCCGCAGGTATAGAAGTTGGTAATGTAACTGGTACATATTTTTTCTTTGTTGCTTGTCCAGCTATTGTTTGACCATCCATGGTCACTCGCGGCCCAAGTGCATTTAACGAAATAGACATGGGCTACCTCCTATAAGAAGAGCTAAAAGAAGGGGCGCAGCTTCTTCTAGCTTTTTTTCACATCAAAAAGATGACATCCAGAAGTCTCTTTGATGTTTTCAAGTTAGCGCAAAATGCTCAAAACATTCTGTGATGTTAAATTGGCTTGTGCTAACATTGCTGTTCCAGACTGTGTTAAAATCTGGTTCTTGGTAAAGTCAACCATCTGTGCCGCCATATCAGTATCACGGATGCGAGATTCAGATGCTGTCAAGTTTTCTGCTGCGATTGCGATACCTTTTGAAGCGGTTTCAAATCTGTTCTGGAATGCACCCAAGTCAGCGCGTTGTTTTGTAACAATTTTCAAAGCATTATCGATTGTAGCGATTGTCATATTAGCACTTTCTGGAGTAACAAGAGAAATGATAGAATCAACATCTCCGTCAAGCCCAGCGAGACCGAGAGCTGTAGCAGTCATTGTACCAACAAAGACTGAAACATTCTGATCAACGTTTGCGCCAACATGAAGCTGCAAGAAGCGCTGCCCTCTGTCGGAATTTGCAAAACCACCTGTAAGCAAGTTCATTCCATTGAACTGTGCATGGCTTGCAATGCGGTCAACTTCAGCAACAAGCTGAGATACTTCAACTTGAATCTGGAGCCTGTCATCAGTAGAGTAGATTCCGTTTGCAGCTTGAACTGAAAGCTCGCGAATGCGCTGCAAAATATCTGTTGTTTCCTGAAGATAGCCCTCTGTTGTTTGAATGAAAGAAATACCATTCAAAATGTTGCGGTTTGCTTGGTTCAGACCACGAATTTGAGAGCGAAGTTTTTCCGATACAGCAAGACCAGAAGCATCATCACTAGCTCTGTTTATTTTCATTCCTGAACTGAGTTTTTCAATGTCTCTTTGAACCTGATCATTTGCAATTCCGAGCAAACGATTAGCATACATTGAACTCATGTTGTGATTAATTACCATAATAACCCTCCGTGTGTTAAATCAAAAGCATTCCATGCTTTCTATACTGTGTATGTGCTGAGCAAAGTAAAAGAAAAGCGCCCCTTTTACTTCGTTTTAGACTCATACAGCAGAAGCAGAAACTGCGTACAGCTTCCGCTCATGCTGATACATACACCACGAAAGGTATTTTTCAAAGATCAACTATGCCCTCTAAAAAAAGGCACAAATATAATGGCAAAAGCCGTTGTATGAATATTATCATAAAACGGCTTTCTTGTAAAATCTTTTTTAGATTTTACGCCATTATATTACACTATCTAAGCAGTGATAATACGTTCTGAGAATTGCTGTTAGCTTGTGCCAACATTGCAGTACCAGCCTGTGTAAGAATCTGGTTCTTGGTAAATTCTACCATTTCACCAGCCATATCAGTATCACGGATGCGTGATTCTGATGCAGTCATGTTTTCTGCAGTATTGTCAATTCCGCGAACTGCATGTTCCAAACGATTCTGATAACCGCCGAGATCTGCTCTCTGCTTGTTAACACGTTTCAATGCTTCATCAAGTGTGTTGATTGCGCGGTTGGCATCATCCGGAGTTGCAAGACTTAAGATAGCTTCACTACAAATTTCACGTACGCCAAGAGCAGAGGCTGTCATTGTACCGATGTACGCCTGAATTCTCTGATCCATGTTTGCGCCGATATGGAACCACATAGATGCTGTAACAGCATTTTCGCCAGTTGGACGTGCGAAACGACCTGTCAAGAGGTTCATTCCGTTAAACTGTGCTTGGCTTGCGATGCGGTCAACTTCAGCAACGAGCTGAGAAACTTCAACTTGAATCTGCATGCGATCTTCTGAGGTATAGATACCGTTAGCTGACTGAACTGCAAGCTCACGAAGTCTCTGTAAAATATCAGTTGTTTCATTCAAATAACCTTCTGTTGTCTGAATGAAGCTGATACCGTTAGATGCGTTCTTAGATGCCTGGTTTAAACCACGGATCTGTGATCGCATTTTTTCAGATACTGCAAGTCCTGATGCATCATCGCCTGCACGATTGATTCTCATGCCTGATGAAAGTTTTTCCATATTCTTTTGTACTGCATAATTAGTAATGCCTAGTACGCGGTGTGAATACATAGCCGACATGTTGTGGTTGATGACCATAAGTTTCCTCCATGGAAAGATATCAAACAGCATCCGTGCTGCTTGTTTGTGCAAAATAAGCGGATTTTAGTACAAGGCCACTATTTTGCCTATTTTGCACGATGAAAAGTACGCAATTTGTTTACTTCTACGAAGAACCCAATTGTCATAACTTCTCAATAATTAAGTTCGGCAAAAATGTTGAAAAACTTGAACGAAAATATAAAAAAAACTAGATATTTTTTCAGAACCGAATATATCTTTTTATGTGAATATTATGCGAATAAAGCATTATTAAAAATTGTAAATCAAGCTATTATATAGCAATTTATAGAGATATATTTATTTAAGTAGAAAGACTTTACGATAGTCCGCTTTTTTCGTATGAATGTGCTTGCTTATAGTTGTTTCAGCATTAAAGCGAGTTTTCTGCCGGCTTTTCCACGATGAGAAATAGAATTTTTTTGATTTTCAGATAATTCTGCGACAGTTTTATTAAAAGAGGGTAAATACACAACAGGATCATAGCCAAAACCTCCAGAACCTGCCGAATCATTAATGCTTGAAACAAGATTTCCTTCCAGAGTTTCTTGCACAACATAAAATTTCTCATTTCCAAAATAAAGAACCATTGCGCAAACAAAGCGGCAGCTTCTAAGTTCCATGTCTGAATGTGTAACTGTCGGGTTTTTATTGCGAAAAGCTTTTAATCCGATATTTGTCTGTTCAATAAGAATTTTGTTTCGCTCGTTTGAATCTAGTTTTGTGCTTATTTTTACACCTTTTATATCATCACTTCCTGCGTACCGTGCAGAATATATACCAGGAGCACCGTCAAGCAAATCGACGCAAATGCCTGAATCATCGGCAATTACAGGCTCCTGCACAATGTTCCAAAGTGCACGTGCTTTTATAAGACTGTTTTCAACAAAAGTTGCACCAGTTTCTTCAGGGTCAAATTTTATTCCTCTATCTGCTGGAATAAGAATTTCATTTGGGCTAAAAATTTGGGCAATTTCATCTTGTTTATGACGATTGCCCGATGCAAGAAAAATAGTCATGTTTGGATTATGCTACAATTTTTAGGATTAATCTAGCAAAACCCCGTAATTTGAAGTTTAATCAGGAGTCTGTCTGATTAAACTTCAAAGAGAGAATTAATTGTTGGAATTTCTTGGCTTAAAAAAATCCGGAAACATTTTATGAACATAGCGAAGTTTATTATCTATGCTATAAGAACTTACTCCCAATGCTTCTGCAATAAGATACGACGGCGTTACAATTTGGGTGCTTAGATTTGATTTTTGAGAATTTTTGTAACGATTTTGGATTTTTTCATTTTGCTTTGAAGCATTTTCATAATAGATTGAGTTTTTATCTTTTAAGTTTATTTCGTAAGAATAGCAATATCTTTTTAAGTATGCGGAATTTCTTCGTTTTGTTAGCTTTTCAACGTTGCTCATTCTTGTTTCAAGATTTTTATTTAACATTTTGATTATCTTGAACATTTCTTCTGCATTTGTATTGCTGATTGAGGCAATTTTTAATATTTGTTCCCTTGAAATATATGCGGAAGCTTTATATGCAAGAATTGGAAGTATTTTTATTAATCTTGCCGGAAGTTCAAAATTCACGGAAATATTTTCCGCACAGAAAGACGATTCAATTTCTTCTGTTAAATCAAAAGACAAAGCTATCGTGTATTCACGTTCAATTAATTTATCTTTAATTTGATTTGAAAATTTTTTTTGCTTCCATGTTTTTCGATTTCTGCTAATAATGAATCGAAGATAATTTTCAAGCGATGCTTTTGTCTTATCAAAACGTTCTACGATTTTTTTCAATGTCGGTAATAATGAAAGAATAAAATCGTATCGTTCATCTTCGTCAAAGCTTGTAAGAAAAAAGAACTCATAATTTTCATAAATGAAAAACATAAGTTTTTTAGGGTCAATCTGCGTAGATTCCATTTCTTTTAACAGGACCGATACTTTGTGAAAATTTTTTTTCATAAACTCTCCTTTGCAAATAAC
>JAAYQG010000059.1 GCA_012519415.1 Treponema sp.
CTGTACTCATTAAAAAAGCTAAGTCAGTCATACTTTTTATATCTCCTTTCCTGCTTTTAATCCACTTAAAGCACTTTGATCTGACCAAAAATAATCCCATTCGCCAAATCTACCGATTGTTTCGATATGTTTTGTCTTATACCAAGTTCTTATTATTTCTCTGCTTTTGTAAATTTCTGGAGTGAAAATAACATTAGCATAAGGTTCGTAACGTATATCAACAAACAATAAGTCATCTTCATTTATTATATGTAAGTCAATGAATTTTTGTACAGATTTTTCATATAATTGTTTTTGAGTATATGCATCTTGTTTACAATAAATTTTCATCTGCAAAGACGAGCATCCGGAGGGTACATTGAAAGTCGATTTTAGAGAAGGTGAATAAACTCGAGCAGGTAAAATTTCTTTATCGTACACATACCACGAATCGCTTGGCTTTTCTTGAAACTGAGAAATTGTTCCATCAGGTTCAATATCTAAAGTGCCAAAACGTCCTTCTGGTCGAACAGCTGTAAGAGTAACAAGCTTACCGGACTTAGCATGAGAATCAACAAGTTTTTCGATATTCACATCGCTTACGCCGTCTCCGTAAGTAAGCATGAATGGCTCGTTTCCAATATATTTTCTTGCTTTTGCAATGCGACCGGCTGTCATTGTATCAGGTCCTGTATAGAGCATTGTAACTTTCCATGGTTCAGAACGCATTTTATGAATTTGGACATCATTCTTTGCAAGGTCTATTGTCATGTCTGAATAGCGGTTGTAATAATTTAGGAAATAATCTTTAATTATATGCCCTTTATATCCTGTGAGAATTATAAAATCATTATAACCATAGTGACTGTATGTTTTCATTATGTGCCAAAGAATTGGGTATCCACCAATTTCAATCATCGGTTTTGGAATCAATTTTGTTTCTTCTCCAAGACGTGTCCCTTTACCACCTGCTAAAATTAATGTATACATTATTTTATTCCTTGTTGTTTCATTAAATAATTGTCTGTCAATTTTCTGGAACAGAACGTATCTTTTCCCTAATCACATACAGCGGTCGTCCTATTACTTCTGCATGAATCTGACCGATATAGAGTGCTATTAAACCAAGTGCGATAAGTACAATTCCCAAAACAAAAGTATTTGAAACGATTATATAAGAAATGGCACTAAACATATTTGAATGAAGAATAAACTTAAAAACTAGCATAACACAAAGAAGTAAAAAACTTATTGTAGTTATTAAAATACCTAAATATCCAGCAAGTTTTAATGGGAAAAGTGAAAAGCTAGTAAAACTGTTTATAGCAAGGTTTATAAGCTTTTTTAGAGAGTAAGAAGCAGTGCCGTTTATGCGTTCTGATGCTGTAAATTCTATTGTTTCTGTTTTAAATCCCATCCATTCAATAAGTCCACGAAACAAGCGATTATGTTCTGTAAATTTAACAAGTTCGTTTATAACTTTGCGATCTATCAATTTAAAATCGGTTGAATTCTGTGTAACCACATTTCTAGAGAACCTGCGCATAAGCTCATAAAATACCTTTGAACCAATATGTTTGATAAACGATTTTTTCTCTGTTGATTTACGAATTCCGGCTACAATTTCTGCTCCATTTTCCCATTTTTTTACAAATTGAGGAATAAGTGCAGGCGGATGCTGAAGATCAGCATCTAAAAAAATTGCTGCATCTCCGGAACAACTTTGAACTCCTGCGGTTAATGCTAATTCTTTACCGAAGTTCCGACTAAAATCAATAGCAATAACTCTTGAATCGGCTGATATTGATTTTAATGTTTGCCACGAACAGTCTTTACTGCCGTCATTAACAAAAATAAATTCAAACTTATAATTAGAAAGTTCCGTTGCAACTTGCACCAATGATTGATATAACAAAGAAACATTCTTTTCTTCATTATAAACTGGAACAATCACAGATAGTTTTTTCATCATGGTTTGATTTTATCAAATAAATTACTATTTTACAATGAATATTTAAAACAAGCAAAACAACATCTTCCTCTAACTCTTTGTTTCATTAAATAATTGTCTGTCAATTTTCTGGAACAGGTGCGGCGGGAGAAGAATCATTTTGAATGCCGATCTTGTTTGATAAGTCAGTTTCTGCTTTTATAATTTCAGCAAATTCGTTACCGTCCATTGTTTCGATTTCAATTAGTCGATTTGCAATATATTCAAGCAGCTGCTTATGTTCCCTTAATACTGAAAGGACATGTTGATATCGTTCGTCCATAATGCGAGCCATTTCTTCATCAACAAATCTTTGAGTTTCTTCACTAAATTCGCGGATAATACTCGGTTCGCCGCTTCTGTTTCCTAGAACGCCTTTACCAAGTGTTATGTTCTTAAATTTTTCGCTCATACCATAATCGGTAATCATTCGTTTGACAATGTCTGTAGCACGAGCAATATCATTTGACGCACCTGTTGAAACTTCACCAAACATGATTTCTTCTGCAGCACGACCGCCAAGGCAACTGTCTACTTGGTTGAGCAGTTCTTGTTTTGTAAAATAATTATGTTCTTCTTGTTCTCGATATTGAGTAAACCCACCAATACCATGCGAGCGAGGAACAACAGTAATTTTATTAACTGGTGGAAAACCCGGAGTAAATGCAGCAATAAGAGCATGACCTGTTTCGTGAAAAGCAATAAGCTTATGTTCTTTTTCGTTTTCTCGTTTGCTTTTCTTTTTAAGCCCCATGCTGACTTTATCAATAGCATCATTAAAATCAACCATAGCTACTTTTTTTCTGCCGTTACGAACCGCAAGCAAAGCTGCTTCGTTTACAACATTCGCAAGATCTGCACCTGCAAAACCTACAGTTCCATGTGCAACAGAATTAAAATCAACATCATCTTCAAGCTTAACATTTTTAGCATGAATACGAAGAATAGCTTCTCTGCCTTTAACATCCGGACTTTCAACCGGAACTTGTCTATCAAAACGACCTGGTCTAAGCAACGCCGGATCAAGAACATCTGCACGGTTTGTAGCTGCAAGAATAATTAGCCCTTTTTCGTTATCAAAACCGTCCATTTCAACAAGGAGCTGATTCAAAGTTTGTTCACGCTCATCGTTTCCGCCGCCAAAACCGTTTACACGGCTTTTTCCTATAGCATCAAGCTCATCTATAAAAATAATACAAGGTGCTTTTTCACGTGCTTGTCTGAAAAGATCTCGTACACGACTTGCGCCAACACCGACAAACATTTCTACAAAGTCTGAACCGCTTATGCGAAAAAACGGAACACTTGCTTCTCCAGCTACAGCACGTGCAAGAAGTGTTTTACCAGTTCCCGGTGGTCCAACTAAAAGAACACCTTTTGGAATTTTTCCGCCGATATCTGTATATTTCTTTGGAGATTTCAAAAAATCAACAACTTCTACAAGCTCTTCTTTTGCTTCATCAACGCCGGCAACGTCGTCAAAACGAGTTGTAACTTTGCCTTCCTCTACTGCACTGTTTCTACTCTGTCCTGCTGAAAACAGTCCCATTCCGCCGCCCATTTTTTTAAAAAGGAGTCTCCACATCAAAAAAATAAGACCGAAAGGTAAAAACCAATTGAGGATAAATCCTATAAGAAAATTATTTTGTTTTGCAACTGCTTTATAAGTAACTTTATGTTCATCAAGGAATCTCAAAAAATCTTCCGAGCCGATAGCAACAGTTTTGTATTCTGCCGTCGTATTTGCACCTCTTATTAAAACAGAAAGTGCATTTTCAGAAGAATATTGCGAAGATTCGGCAGATTTAGCACCATATCCAATAAAATAATTTTGACCTAATTCAACGCTTACAATTGTACCGTTTTCAATAAGTTGTTTAAAATCCGAAAAAGGAATACTCGTATCTACTCGAGAAACTCCCATCATATTTAAAAGCAAAATCAAGGTTCCGCCAATAGATAAAAGCACCCACAAAGGTATTTTCGGTTTTTTATCGCCGGAACCTTTGGGAGGCTCACTTGAAAGCTTAAAAAAGTCAAACGGATCATTTTCATTTTTTCTCTTGTCGTTGTCATTTTTGTTTTCGCTCATTATATACCTCATGTTTATAGACTCATCATCAAATTAATTTTCAAAAATTTCTAGTATTCTAATTTAATTTTAGAAACTACCTTAAATATACGAAAATAAATGATATTAGGCTATAGATAAAGTAAATAAATCTCAAGGAAACTTTTTCAAATTGAATATCATTTTATTCGAGCTATTATTCGTGCAGCATTTACATAACTTGCGCTGTAAAACTTAAGTTTTTGTCTAATCTTCAATCAATAATATTATACGAACAATTCCTGTTTTTTTCAGTATATTTTAGCATGATTATGATAAGAAGCACGCAATTTAACAGAATTATTGCGAAATATCAACAATAATATGGAATATTCTTGCATTTTTGTACTTCCGTAAAAGTATATAACAAAATATGCTTTTTTTAAGAAAAATGTTAAAATTGTTAAAGTTGATTTATTTAATGCCGATATTTAAACGAATTAGAGTGTATTGTATTCTGTCTGTAAATGTGTTGATAAAAGATACAGACTTATACAGGGGGAACCGGTGGGATATAATCAAGCTTACAGTGCATATAAAGAAGCAAGCGTAAAAACAGCAAGCCAAGGCAAGCTGATAATTATGCTTTATGATGAATGTGTACGGCAGCTAACTTTTGCATTAGAAAAATTTGCAGGAAATACAAAAATTGCTGCAAAAGATATTGAACAGTTCAGCCGTAACATCATTAAGGCACAAGAAATTATTACAGAACTCATAGTTTCTCTTGATATGGAAGCAGGCGAAGAAATTGCACAAAATTTATTGAACCTTTATATGTTCTTTAATCAAGAATTACTTGAAGCTAATGTTGGAACAAAACCTGAAAAAATCATATTTGTTCGCAACATGATGACACAGCTTCGCGACTCGTGGGCTTCTGCTATTGCAAATTCTGGTCCAATTAAAAATAATACATTGCAGCATACAGGAATTAATATTTCAGGTTAAATGTTTCGAGCTTGCCAAAAGCTTGTTTGCATTTTCGGGCTTTTAATTTGCGCATTATTGTGCTTAAACTTTTAAGGCGGTATTTTATGACAGACACTTTAAATCTTACACAAACAGAAATTGATGAACGAGTTGCTATCTTAAAGCGTCTGCGACATTTGCTAAAACAACAAAGAACAAAATTTCAAGAGTATCTTTTAGTTCTTGAAAAACAAGAAGTCAGCATAAA
The DNA here is from genome assembly GCA_012519415.1 of Treponema sp. Lineage (GTDB taxonomy): Bacteria > Spirochaetota > Spirochaetia > Treponematales > Treponemataceae > UBA1240. The sequence continues at coordinate 5,260 of JAAYQG010000059.1, forward strand.
ATCCGATGATGTAAACGTTATTTATGCACAAGCTGAAATTGAAGAGCAAATTGTTTCAAATATAAATAATTTGCAGCGCGTAATAAAACCGATGGAAGATTTATATCGTTCGGTTTATCCGCAAGGAGAAGCCGAAATTCCTCAGCTGAAAACGGATTTATATAAGCTACAAACACAAGTGCTAGCTCAAAATGAACGCAATCGCAATTTGCTTAAAAACAATATTGTTCACATAAGAAGTCAAATTGCAAAACTAAAAAATCCTTATGCTAATAGAAAAAGCATTTATGCAGTAGAAAAACATATTGCAAATTATGTAGACATTCAACAATAAATCATGCAAAATCTTACTTTGAAAGTAACAAAGCTCATGCTGTTTAATTCTTGCAAATTTTAGTTTTGTCCGAAATTTGCTTGCAGTAGTATCGCTATAGATTTTCAAGCTTGTACTCTCTAAAATTTGTGTAAATCGAAAGACAATGCGAAAATTCTACATTGCACTTCTTTCAGTTTTATCGCACAAACCGAAACCGAAACATCTAACACAAAATCGAAATTCCTGCTAATATTGTATTACAAAATAACGGAGAAAATCATGTCAAAAAATGACACTTTATACATCCTTGATTCTTACGGACTAATTTACAGAGCATATTACGCTTTTATAAATCGTCCTTTGATTAACAAAAACGGCGAAAATATTTCTGCCATTTTCGGTTTTTTCAGAAATTTTTACCGCATTTTAAAAGATTATAATCCCAATTTTATATTAGCTGCACTTGATTCAAGAACACCGACGTTTAGACATAATCTTTTTGAACAATATAAAGCAACACGGCAAAAAACACCGGATGATTTATATGCGCAGATTCCCATTATAGAAGAAATTCTTACTGCATTGGGAATTCCTGTTTTGAGAGTTGACGGCTACGAAGCAGATGATATTATTGCAACGCTTGTAACAGAATGCAAAAACAAAGATTTTCAATGCCGAATACTTTCTGGCGACAAAGACTTAATGCAACTCATTACAGACACAACACTTATGTTAAAACCGGATAGAGCTGGCGGCGGCTGGGAATTAATCGACAGAGATGTTGTTCTTTCCGAATGGGGAGTAGAACCGGAACAAATGATTGATATGCTTTCTCTAGTTGGAGATTCATCAGATAATATTCCTGGTGTAAAGGGAATTGGAGAAAAGACAGCTTACAAACTGCTTTCCGATTACAAAACACTCGACAACATATACGAAAATATCAACGACATAAAAGGTGCTGTTCAACAAAAATTATCAGACGGAAAAGACTTAGCTTATTTTTCTAAAAAACTTGTTGAACTATGTTGCAATGTGCCGATTAGCACATCAATAGAAGACTATAAATTAGTTTCGCCTGATTATATAAGCGCAGCGCGCATTCTTGAGCGTGTTGGAGCTTATGCAGTTGCAAAAAGTTATTATGCTAAAACAGAATCTGAAAATTCCCAAAAAACTGAAAATACAAATAATATAAAATCATACAGCGAAAAAAAAGATGAATCTTCACAACTTACACAAAACAGCGGTAACTACAAATCAATTCACGATATAAACGAACTTCACAGTATTATAGAAGAAATAATCCAAAAAGGATTTTGCGCTTTTGATTTAGAAACAGACGGATTAAATCCACATCAAGCACATATGGCTGGTTTTTCGATATGTTTTGAAGAAGGAAAATCTTATTATGTACCTTTTACAAGTGCGGAAAAAGATACGTTTGAAGCACCAAACTACATTGCAAAAAATGATGCGATAAAAATATTAAACGATATTTTCTCAAATGAAACTATGAAAGTCATTACGCATAACGGAAAATTCGATTATCAGGTTTTGCGCGCAAATGGACTTTCAAAACCAAAATGCAAATTTATTGATACTATGATAGCAGCTTGGCTATTAAACCCTGACCAAAATTCATTTTCACTTGGAACACTTTCTGA
>JAAYQG010000060.1 GCA_012519415.1 Treponema sp.
CCCAAATTTGTGGTATAATTTCGATGCTAAACAGGCTTTGCAGTTTGTGCTCGCACAAACTGCGAGTTTCGCTAGATTAATCTCAAATTTGTGATATAATTCCAAAGCGAAACCGACACCAACGCCGACAGTACCAACACCGTCAAGTTCTGCACCGCCGGTTAGTACAGGGGGAGCACCAGCTGCTCCTGATTATAATAGCTGGAATACAGAACCTAGTGGTTGGGATTATGATTCTGTTATGAGAGCTGTAGCTCGTGGAGAAAATCTAAATAAACAACGAGTGCTTAATGCGTTAGTTTCACAAAATGAATTAAGACCAAGTAAACTATCAGGACCTTGTTTTTTTAGAAGTTTACAAGCAGTAGCTGAAATGAAAGCAGGAAAAAATCTAACTTTGGAACAGATAATGCAAGCAGGAGAACGATTATTCAACAACAAACTTATTGGGCAAGGAGACCCTGATGAATTTTATTACGTAGATAATCCTGTAGCTGTTATCAAAGATGCTTTAACTATATTGGGATTTCCAAATGCAGAAGTAACATATAAAGACAGATTTTCTGAAATTCCAACAGATAACCCTCCTGATTTTACAATAAGAAGAGTTAAGAAAAATGGTTCACATAAGCAATTAGGAAATCCAGACGGAACATTACTATGGGAACCGTATGATTATAACAATCCATCTAACGCATATACAGGAACAACTGCGGAACAATACGATTTAGTTTGGATAAACTTGAATAACTAAGGGGGAGTGCTTTATGAAGAAAAAACTGTTGATATTTATTTGTTTAGTATTAGCATATCGTACTTTATTAGCAAGAGATATCGATGGAGTATGGATAGGAAAAGACTTGTATGATTATTGGATAAAAAATCCATATGTTGAAGATTTATCTGCTAATACAGTAATTATAAATAACAAAAAATTTCTTAGGTTTTTTAATAATATTTATCTTAGAACAGATAAAATGACTTTACATGCCGTTGGTGGTCTTGGTCCTTGGAAAATCTTGAGTATAAAGGAAACGGCAGAAAATAAAGTAAACATTGTTCTGCAATCAAATACTGACAAAGACGCGACAGGAACATTGATAATCACATTTCTTGATGAAGACTTGGTTACTTTTTCCGAAGGAGAATGTTCAGAGATATTTTTGAAAGAAGTGCATGGAAGTGATTTGGATACAGACGGCAAGACACAGTATATTAGAAAAATTTTGGACAATGAACCGAAAATAATTGTTACGAAAGGTGCTTTAATGTGCTGTATCGATAATCTCCGCATTCGTGAATACGGCGGTTTTTTTGGGAAAGTCAAAAACAGCATGAAAAAAGGAACTAAAGTAAAAGTTGTTGAAATCGGCAATGAAAACTACATCGACGGAGTAGTTTCAAGCTGGGTAGAAGTAGAAGTATTCGAAGATTCATTGACCACAAAAGGAGAACCACTCCCCAAAGGCACTCGCGGCTGGTGTTTCGGCGCATACCTGACTTTGCTTGATGACGGTTCAAAATAACTTTTTTGAACTTTATCTTTACATAGCATACTCCTCGCCGGTTTGCGCCCACCGCAAACTTGGCGTTTCGCCAGATTAATCTCCAAATTTTAGATAAAACCCAACTGAACGCCCAAGCCCTCAAGTTTTTGCACGCAAAAACTTGGCGTTTCGCTAACACAGACCCAAATTTTAGATTAAAGCCAAAGCGAAACGCATTTTCTCGAGAAATGTTTAATGAAAA
>JAAYQG010000061.1 GCA_012519415.1 Treponema sp.
AACTTCGCAACTTCGCAACTTCGCAACTTCGCAACTTCGCAACTTCGCAACTTCGCAACTTCGCAACTTCGCAACTTCGCAACTTATAATAAATTTTTGTAAATTCAAGGTTCGCTTCTGCTTGAAAAAAGTGGGACAGCAAACCTTTTTTTTGTCTTTAAAGGCTTTGTATGCTTCAGTATATTTGGGTAATCTACGAGTTTGGTTTTAAAACTTATGGATAGATAATAATTTTACAAGAGGGAGAGTTATGGAAAAAGAAAAATGCGAGACCTTGCTTTTAAAATACGGGCTTATAGCTTTTTTTGAAGTTATAGCTTTTATTGCGGGGTTTCTGATTTTTACAACCAAGTTCACTAAAAAACCTGTAGAAAACATTTATGCACAATCAATTGAAACTGTATTAAATCAATCTATTGATAATGCAGAAAATTGGTTCAAAAATCAGGTTGAAATATTAAATATGTTTCAGACTGCTGTAGTTGATAAAGAAGATAATAGAGAATCTATCAAACAATCGATTAAAGTCAAAACAAAGCCGGAAGACTTTGAATATGTAATGGTTTTCTGGGATGACGCAACAGGTGCAAAAGATGGAGGACCTGAAACATATAACACAAAAGGCGGAATTTCTACTGTTGGAATTCTTGATAAAGAATATTGGAAAATGCACAAAGAAAAAGATTCGGCTGTATGGCTTGAATCGCCTCGAAAAGCTAATGTAGGCGGATATACTATGCCGCTTTTTGTGCGTTCAGACTTTATAGATGATAAAACAGGTGCAAAAGTACATGGCGGAATGGTCGGTTTTCTTAAGCTTGAAGCGATAGAAACACTCGCTAAAACTTTTTATAAAACCGGAAAAATCTCGGTATACGATGATACCAATACGATTCGAGCTGGTGAAGATATACTGAACCCAGAAATAGACAATTCAAATCTCTACATATTTAAAAAAACTTGTACACTTGAAAATAAAACATGGACTGTTGTTGCCAGTATAGAAAAAAAAGAAGCTGGTGAAATAACACGGAATGTACAAAATATTTCTATTATAGGCGGGCTATTAATTGCAATAATTCTTGTTGTCTGTGAAATAATCATTATCAAGATAATAATAAATAAATTTGATTCAATCCGCTCAAATATCGACAACCTTAATACCGGAGATAAAGACTTAACAAAACGTTTAAAAATTAACCGCAATAACGAAATTTCATTAGTAAAAAAATCCGTAAATGAATTTATTGATAATATTCACAAAACAGTAAAACAGATAGGTATTGCTAATCAAAATTTGACTAACTGTTTCAATGACGTAAAACGAAGTCTAGACGATACTAAATCTCACATCGATAACATTTCTGACGAAATTTCATGTGCGAAGGATAACCTTGCAAAAGAGGATAAATGTGTACAAGACACAAGTGTATCTGTTACTCAGATTTCAGAAAATATTATGAATCTGAATAATATGATTATTTCTCAAGCAAGTGCCATTACGGAAGCAAGCGCAAGTATAGAAGAAATGACAAGCAACATAAATTCTGTTTCGATTTCTATTTCTAAAATGTCAGAAGAGTTTGAAACCTTACATGATGCGACTGTTGATGGCATCGAGAAAAACAGAATTGTAAACGAACTGCTCCAGATAATTCTTGCACAAAGCAAATCCCTGCAAGACACCAACATCATAATTTCAGATATATCTTCTCAAACAAATTTGCTTTCAATGAACGCAATGATTGAATCTGCACACGCTGGTAATACAGGTAAAGGTTTTGCAGTAGTTGCTGAAGAAATTCGAAAATTAGCGGACACAAGTGCAAATCAATCCAAAACAATCGGAATAAATTTGAAGGAAATTTCTGAAAACATAGCAAAAGTTGTTGAAAGTGCGAACGCAAGCAAAGTTTCTTTCGAAATTGTATCAGAAAAAACAAAAAATACTTCTAATCTGGTTTCTTCAATAAAACAGGCTGTTGAAGAACAAAACATCGGCTCAAAACAGATACTTGAATCGCTTGTTTCAATGACCAAAACCTCAACCGATGTACAGAATTCAAGTCGTGAAATTGAATCAGGAACAAATGAAATTTTAAAGGCTATCGAAAGATTAAAAGCTTCTTCAGAATCTATGTCTAACAGTTTCAGTACTATCGTAACGACAACAGAAGCAACTAAAGATACTACTCATAATCTTGATAAACTAGCTGAAGAAATGAATGAAGCTGTCCACAATATTTCAGAAAAAATATACGAATTCAAAGTCTAACAGAATGCAAAGTTACCAGCCTTGCCGACAGTTTTAGTTTTTGTTGTATTATTCGCTGCGAGTTGCTTTGGTAAAAGTGCTACACTCAACCAGCAACTGCAGCAAATGTAGTAGTATCTCCATTTTTTGTTTTCACAAAACTCGCTGCTTTTTGCACTGTGTTCATGCAGTGCAATTGCACTGTATTCATGAGGTGCAAAGCTTGAAGTTTATGTTGCATGAAATGGAAATTATCAATTAACAGACGACTAACAGACGACTTTAAAAACGTTAGAGTATTTGATAAAATAGAATCATGAGAATTTTTCTTAAGACTTTTTTTAGAATTGGATTTTTAGTTTTTATTGTTTTTATTTGTTCCGGCTGTATAAAAAACACAAATGCAAATACTTTTATTGTTGCCAACGGCATTACTCCGCCTGTTTTAAATCCTGCACACATTAATACACGTTCTGATGAGCGAATATGTCGTGCGCTTTTTGAAGGACTTGTTTTGCCGGATGCAATTACAGGAGATGCAATACCTGCTCTTGCGCAATCATGGCAGTTTGATTCGACTTGTAGAAGCATTACTTTTTCGCTAAGATATGCCGAATGGAGCGACGGCAAAAAGATTACTGCGCAAAATGTTGTTGATTCATATTTTTATCTTATGGAAAACTGTACAAACGAAGAAAACAAAAGTCTTTTGGCAGAAATTATTTATGGCGCACGTGCTTATATGAATAAAACAATTCCGAAAGAAGAGGTCGGTTTAAAAGCAATAGATGACCATACTTTGCGCATAGATTTTTCCGTTCCACGAGCGGATGCAGTTCAGCTTATGGCTAGCAATGCTTTTGTCGTTCTTCCTACTCATGTTATTTTGGAAAACCCGACAAGCTGGGCGGAACCGTCAAATATTGTTACAAACGGAGCTTTCAAGGTTGCAAATCTTGCTTCAGACGGAACTTTAACATTAATTGCGAACAATAAATATTGGAATAAAGATTCTGTTTCGCTTGCAAGAATTATTTTCTTAAACAAAGAAGCTTCGGAAAAAACATTCAAAGACTTCAATAATGGAAAAATTTCATGGATACCAGATATTCCTTTTGAGAAAATAGAATCAATAAAAGATAACGTTTTTTTTATCGCTTCGCCGACAACTGCTATTCATTATTACTATCTTAACGTAAATCATAAAGTGCTCTGTAATCCGAAAGTCAGACAAGCGTTAAATCTTGCAATCAACAAAATCGAGCTTGTAAATGAAGTGCTGAAAGGGAACGGTGAGCCTTCCGCTTCGCTAATTCTTGCAAGAAGTGGTTGGAAAGAAGTGCAAAGTCCGGAATTTGATGTTGAAAAAGCCAAAAAACTACTTGCTGAATGTGATGTAAAAAGCAAAGATTTTGATGAAACAATTCTTGCTTACAATGAAGAAAACGAAATCTACAAAAAAACAGCAGAGTTTGTTGCTATGCAACTTAAAGAGAATCTTAATATTTCTGTAAATATACAATCTGATAAATGGAATGATTTTGTAGCAAAACGGCGTGCAAATGGCTTTGATATAGCACGTGGCGGTTGGCATAGTTCGCTAAATGAGCCGACAAACTTTTTGCTTCAATTAGTTTCAACTGATGCTGAAAATGCAGGGCGATACAACAATCAGTTTTTTGATGCATTTTTGCGCTCTGCAAACCGTTCCTCAAACAATGCGGAACGTTATGCGTTATTACGTCAAGCTGAATTTCTTGCAGTTGTAGAAGATGTGGCTGTTATTCCCTTGTATTTTGAAAAGACATATCAGCTTATAAACACAAAAGTATGGAGCGGCTGGTACACAAATCCTGCAGATGTGCACATATTTTCAACGATAAAGCTTAACGACGTTGATGTATACAAATAATCGGTAAAGTGCGAGTGCGTAAAAAAATGTGCAAAAACTCTAAAAATTTATGTAAAATTGGCTTGCGATATTTTGTAAACTGCTTATAATATAAACATACAGGTTTTTAAATTTTTTTTAATGAAAGATATAATTTTAATAAATGATACAACAAGGAGATAATTATGATAGAAAGAATGCAGTGCGACAGTTGTGGCTATGTTTACGATGCTAACGATGGCGATCCGAAAGCAAATATAGCTCCAGGAACAAAGTGGGCAGATGTTCCAGCTGATTACAAATGTCCTCAATGTGGCGCTGGCAAAGACGTGTTTATTACTGAATAGAAATCCATTATTAACAGTCTAAAACAAGATTCTAAATTCGTTTTCAAGGAGTGCTTCAAAAAATTTGAGGTGCTCCTTATGTTTTAACTAAGTAATTTGCAAAAGGGATTTTTTCTTAAAAAGGAAAAAACGCCTTCATTTACATCATACGGAACAATCGAAAACATATCATATGATGGAGCGATAAGCAGTTTTTGCTCAAGACAATGAATAAAAAAATCATGATAATTTTCTTTTTCTCCCTTATAACTTAAATAAGGACCGGTTCTATGCCAATACGGTGCAAAATCTTTATCAAACAAAGCCCAGTCTTCAGCAGTGCGACGTGGCAGTTCTAAGCGCAAATCATAAAGAGAGCGACAGAATGCTTCGCAAAGCGGTGCAGGCATACTATCAGATAAAGGAATTTTTGGTTGCAGTTCGGAATTTCTAAAAGCCAAAAGCGTCGCAGGCTGCCAACTGAATGGCAGCACTATTTCAACACAAGTTTCTTTATTTGATAAAAATTCTTTTTTTATTTTGCTTTCTGATAAAGAATTATCATCTATTCCGTAGTTAAGCCATGGAAGATAAACAGGTATTTTTTTATGGTTAACCATATTTGAACATAAAAAGGCTTTATCAACTTTTGCTTTGTCTGTATAAAATGCAAAAAATGCAAAATCATTAAATATAGCTCGCAGAGTGCGTTCTAGTTTTTTGGGAATATTTGTCCCCCAGACAGCAGTAAAACCTCGATTAATGCTGTTTTTAAAATACATTCGTGCATTGCCTGCACCCCAGCCTAAAATTGCTCGTCCATTATCAAGCCATAAATCTGTTATGCGTGTTCCGCTTTGTGTATATAAAAAACATCCGCGTGCACGTTTTATTGTTCCGTATCTTTTTGTAATTTCTTCTAAAACATCAACAGGTTCAATCATTGCAGTTTTGAAAGCTCTTCATTCAAAAGCTTGGTTGCAGTATCTGGAGCTGCTTTGCCTTTAGATTTTTTCATAACTTGCCCCATAAGCCAGCCAATAACATTTGATTTTCCTGATTTTAAATCTTCAATAGCTTTTGGGTTTTCTGCAATAACTTGACGAACGAAAGAAGCAATTTCATCAACGTTTGTCGCAGCTTCAAGGCCTTTTTCTTTTGCAATTTCAGAAGGCATTTTTGAAGTTAAAATCATTTCTGCAAAAACATCTTTTGCTTGTTTAGAAGTAATTTTTCCGTCATAAATAATATTCACCAAATCAGCAATATGGTCAGGTTTTATTGCAAGTTCAGTTATTTTCTGTTCTTTTTCTTTTAGAACAGCTAATAATTCTGCAAGAATCCAGTTTGCAGTTTTTTTTGGGTCTTTTGATTTTTTTGCTGCTTCTTCAAACCATAAAACAAGTTCACGTGTTGAAGTCAATGTCTGAACATCAAAATCAGAAAGCCCATATTCTTTTTTCAAGCGGTTTCGTTTGGCTTCAGGTAATTCCCCGACTTTTTTACGCGCTTCTTCAACAAGGGAGCGTGAAACGGTAAACGGCTTGATATCAGGTTCTGTAGTAAAACGATAATCTACAAAAGAGTTTTTGGTTCGCTGAATTATAGTTTCGCCTTTTGTTTCGTCAAAGCCCATTGTGCGCTTAAAGCCGACAACAAATTCTTGACGATTTGTATCAAATTCTGTAAGTTGTCGCTTAACTTCATAAGCACATGCATCTCGAATAGCTCGAAAAGAGTTCAAATTCTTGATTTCTGAAATTGGGGTACGGAATTCTTTTCCGTTTTCCCAGATTTTCAAGTTTACGTTTGCATCGCAGCGCATATTTCCTTCTTCAAGGTTGCCTTCCGTAACGTTTACATATCGTAATATTTCCTGAACAGTTTGCATGAAAAGCGCAGCTTCTTCCGGCGTATTCATGTCAGGGCGTGTAACAATTTCAATAAGTGGTGTTCCGCTTCGATTATAGTCGATATAACTATGAGAGCCTTCAAGGTGCAAACTCTTGCCTACATCTTCTTCAAGGTGAATGCGCTCAATGCGGACTCGTTTGTAGCCGTTGTTTTCAGGCAAATCAACATAGCCGTCGGTGCAGAGCGGCATATCATACTGAGTATCTTGATACCCTTTTACCAAGTCTGGATAAAAATAATGTTTGCGGTCAAATTTTGCAAATTCTGCTATGTTGCAGTTAAGTGCAAGACCTGCAACAGCACCTAATTCAACATAACCTTTGCTTATTCGCGGCATTGCACCTGGAAGTCCAAGACAAACAGGACATACTCGAGTATTTGGCATTCCGCCATAGCGATTTTCGCAAGAGCAAAACGCTTTTGTTTTTGTTAAAAGCTGGCAGTGAATTTCGCAGCCAATAATTACTTCATATTTATCTACGCTCATTTTGACGCCCCCGCAACATTTGCAATTTGTAACGCAACTTCAGGATGTGCTTCGTGCCATGCTTGTGCAACTTGCAAAAGTTCAGCATCTTTGAAATGTGCTCCGGTAAGTTGAATTCCTATCGGAAGTCCGTCTTTTGAAATACCTGCTGGAACAGAAACGGAAGGAACACGGGCAAGATTTACAAATGTTGTAAATAAATCTGAAAGATACATTGACATAGGGTTATCAACTTTTGAGCCGAGTTTAAATGCACTCGTTGGACTTGTGGGACACAAAATTACATCGTATTTTTTAAAGATGTTGCTAATTTCCCTTTGAATGCGAGCTCGCACAGACATTGCTTTTTTATAACAATCACCGGAAAAGTTAGAAGAAAGCACATAATTCCCTATTATGATTCTTCGTTTTACTTCGGCACCGAATCCTTCGCTTCGTGTTTTTACATAAAGCCCGTCATAACCGTCGCCTGAATCTTTCCGAGCACCATACCGAATGCCGTCAAAGCGGCTCAAGTTAGAAGTAGCTTCTGAAAGCGCAATAACATAATAACATGCAATAGTAGCATCAAGAACTGGAATCTCTACAGTTTCTAAAACCGCTCCTTGTGATATAAACCATTTTTTAGTTTCTTCAAATTTTGTTGCAATTTCGTTGTCTAAGCCCTTTGTTTCAAGGAATTGTTTCGGAATTGCAATTTTCATGTTTTTAACAGAAATAGCTGAAAATTTGTTGTTTTTAATTATTTCTACACATGGCTTTACATCTGTATTTGCTGAAGTATCGTCATAAAAGTCTTCACCTGCCATTACTGCAAGCGGCAATGCTATATCAGCAGGTTCTTTTCCTAAAATGCCGACTTGGTCTAAAGACGAACCAAATGAAACTACACCCCAACGGCTCAGTGTGCCGTAAGTTGGTTTATATCCATAAATGCCGCAGTAAGCAGCGGGCAAACGCACAGAACCACCTGTTTCTGTGCCAAGTGCAAAAGGAACTTGTCCGCCAGCAACAGATGCAGCAGAGCCGCCTGAACTTCCGCCCGGTGTGTATGCACGATTTACCGGATTATGACTTGCACCATAGCAAGAATATTCAGTAGAAGAGCCCATTGCAAACTCGTCCATGTTTGTACGCCCAAACGGAATGGCACCGGCATTTAAAAGACGCTGAATAACAGTTGCATTATATGGAGCTATATAGCTTTCAAGAATTTTACTTCCGCAGGTGCAAGTTTTGCCTTGAACAGAAATATTATCTTTTATACCGAAAGGTACTCCAAGTAGCGGTTTTTTTTCGAACAAAGCAAGGACTGCTTCTTTGCCGGTTTTTCTAACTTCGGCAATTTCTGCATCACAAGCGGCAGCTTTTTCTAATGAATCGTCATAAAGTTCTATAAAGCCTTTTAATGGTATTGCATTTTTATTGTCATCAATTACAATTTTTTTGTATTCTTCTACAAGACTAACACTTGTTATCTCTCCGGAAATAAGCATATTGCGCACTTGTAGCAGAGTTAATGTACTAAAGTTCATTTATAAACTCCGTTAAACTTAATTAATATTTTTAAATGTGTTTTTTAAGCACCATCGCCAAGTACTTTTGGAACACGGAAATATCCGTCTAAAAACTCCGGCGTAATCTTTTTTACGTCTTTCATTTGTAAGCCGGGCACAATTTCATCTTGGCGCAAATCATCAGTTGTTGTTGACGGGTATGCGTCATATGGATTTTCATTATCATCATATGCTGACAATATATCAAAATATTCAACGATTCGATCGACTTGTGATTTGAGCACATTAATATTTGTACTTTCCGGCGAAAGGCGCGAAAGATATAATAATGCATCAAGTGTAGTCGAATCTATTTTGTGTGATTCAGAGCTCATAACTTCCTCTATATTTCTCAAATGAAGCAGCACAGGCAAAAGCCTGAGTAGCAACGACATATAATAGAATATTTTGTTATTTGTTGCAATCCGGCGTTTTGCTTTGGGGTTAATCTAAAATTTGGGACTAATCTAGCCAAGCTTCAAGTTTGTGCGGAGCACAAACTTGAGGCTTGGTGGGTTGCATGGGTTTAATTTAAGGTTTGAGGTTTAATCTGAAAATTTGGGGTTTATGTTGGCGAAAGGGGAATGGCTGGTGAAGTTGTGGTTTTTTTGAACAAACTTCAAGGAATAGTTTTTTATTGGGTTGGCGTTGTGCTAAATTGTTTCAGTTTTTTATTCGCATAAGTGTGCTTTTGCAATGTTCGGGTATAAATTGTTTTTTGATACCTGATTCAAATGCAGCAAAAATCGCAAAATCACTTTTAATATAAAAAGCTTTACAGACAAGTCCGTAGCCAAAATCATCATGATAGATTTTGGTTCCGGGCTTCCAATGTTCATATAGTAAATCATGTTCTGTTTTTTCGCTTGTGCTTATATATTTTGAGCTGTTTTTCTGCTGTTTTTCGTCTGCAAAATAAAATCGCGCCGGTTTTCGCCCAAGCACATCTATGGAGTTTCGGTTTATTTCAGCAAGAAACGGACTTGGACTCATCCATTCGACACGACCGTAAAGACGACGTGATGATGTGGTTGTAAGATAAAGCTCATCGCGGGTGCGTGTAATACCAACATAAAAAAGCCGTCTTTCTTCTTCTAATTCAGAACCTTTTTTATCTTCTCGCGGGAAAATTCCTTTTTCTATTCCGGTTATAATTACACGCGGAAACTCAAGTCCTTTTGTGTTATGCAGCGTAATGAGTGTAACTGCATCGCTTGAATCTTCAGCTTGAGTTACTGCTCGATCAAGTTCAATATGGTCAAAAAACAAGGCAAGACCAGCTTTTGTTTTTGGATAAAGTACGGCACTGTTTGCAAGTTCCTGCATATTGTTTAAACGTTGAGTTCCTGCAATTTCGTCTTTAGTTGAATGAAAATCGCCCAAGCCGGAAGTCGATATGACTTTTTCAATAAACGAAGCTAATGTTTTTTCTTTTTCAAACGGAACATTTGATAAAAGCTGCTCTTCAACCGCTGCTTGAGCTATATCATAAATTTCTTTTGAAACAGCAGCTTCGTCTGATTCATTGTTTTTAAGCTCGGAAATCAAAGCGTTCATAATTTCAAGAAAAGATTGCAAACCTTTTTTTGCTTTTGCCGGCAGCGAAAGTGCATTATCTGAACAAGCTTCTAAAATGCTCCCTTTTAGAACAACTCTGTTTTCGGGCAAAATTTCAATTGTTCCGTAAGTTGAGCGAGCAAATTCAATAATTTTTTGCTGGCTTGAATTGCCGATGCTTCGAAGTGGCTTATTAACAACTCTTGAAAAACTTACCTCATCACGAGGGTTCAATACAAGCGATAAATATGCGATAACATCTTTTATTTCTTCTCTGTCGTAAAACTTTAAAGAGCCAACGACTTTATACGGAATTTTTTTATTTATAAATTCAGTTTCAAGGCTTAAAGACTGAGCATTAGTTCTGTAAAGCACAGCCCAATCGCTATACGGACAGCCTTTCGCATAAGCGGCTTTTATTATCTCTGCACAAAAAGCTGTTTCATCATCTTGATTTGATAAAAAAACGGCGACAGGTTTTTTGCCACCACTTCGTTCCGCTATTAAAGTTTTGCCGAGTCGGTCTTTGTTATTTTTGACAACTTCATCTGCTATTTTCAATACGGAAGCAACAGAACGATAGTTTCTTTCAAGTTTAATAAGTTCCGCACCTTTAAAATTTTCCTGAAACGTTAAAATATTCTGAACTTCCGCTCCGCGAAAACTGTAGATTGATTGGTCATCATCGCCGACAACACAAACATATGTTTCAGCTCCAGCAAGAATTTTCAAAAGTTCAAATTGTGCAACATTTGAATCTTGATATTCGTCAATCATTATTACACGAAAACGATGATGAACTTGTGCCTGAATTTCCGGATTTTCTTTTAAAACTTTTATTGGAAGCGATATTAAATCGCCGAAATCTACATTTCCGGTTTCGCGAAGACGTTCTTCATATTTTTGGTAATAATCGGCAAAACACAGATCTTCATCAATTTGCGAGAGATTTTCACTTTCTGGCAGCAAGCAATAATCTTTTGCACGCGAAATAAGGCGAACATAATGTGCACATTGGTTGTGCGTTAATTCCGGAGATGTTTTGCTCAAAAGAGTGAGCATATCATCATCATCGTATATGGTAAAATTCGGTGCAAGTCCTGCATATTCTGCGTAAATGCGCAAAAACCAAGAACCAAAAGAATGAAATGTGCGAATTTGGGCAAACTGCGCTTGTTCATTTAGGCGGCATGCACGTTCGCGCATTTCGTTTGCGGCTTTTTTTGTAAATGTTACAGCTAATATTGAGCGGGGGTCTGTGCCTTGTTCAATTAACCAAGCTATTTTTGTTGTAATAACACGAGTTTTTCCGGAACCGGCTCCGGCAAGAATCAATAGAGGAGAACCTTCGTGCATAACAGCCTGACACTGTTCCGGATTTAAAACGTTTAAGTAATTATCTGACTGCATTGTACTCTATATTCTTTTGGTTTTACTATTTTTTAATGAGCTTCGTTTTTTGCTCATTGATAGCTGGTTTTTAACATGTTGCAAAAGTTCTGATGGTGAAATCGGTTTTGAAATATAATCATTTGCACCGACTTTTATTATTTTTGCAAGAATATCTTCATTTTCTATACCGGTTAAAAATATTACTGGAATATTTTTCAATTTAGGATTTTTTTTCATTTTTTCATAAACTTCAAATCCGGATATTTCTGGCATATTTACATCAAGAATTACTAAATCAACATCGTTTTTTGATAAAAATTTCAAAGCAGATTTTCCCGAATCTAATGCTACAACTCTATAATGCGCATCTAACGATGACATAATATGTACATTCATTATGGAGTCATCATCTACTGTTAAAATCAACGGTTTTTCTGTTGTTTGTATTTGCTCCATTTTAATTTTCTCCCAAAAAACTTTGCAGCAAGACATACAGAATCTTTCAATGCACATCATCGATGTTGAAAGTTAATGTATTATAGCATAAATCCTTCAATATCAACACCACGAACAGAACTTATACAAACAAAAATGCGTGCACCAATTTTTATTTTTGAAACTTGATTCGGATTCGTTACATCATAAGAAATAACGCTAGCACCATCAACTTCTGGTGCTTGAAACCATGTGCGTCCTATTACAAAACCAATTTCTTCACCTTCTTTAAAAGGCACAATTTCTTCAATTAATACATCGCATTTTTCATTACGATGTTTAGCTAATCTTTTTTCGGTAATTTTTTGCTGAATATTTTCAAGCATCATGCATCTTTTTTTTATATTACGTTCAGAAACAAGGTTTTTAAATTTTTGAGCAGGTGTATCTTCTTCAAGGCTGTATGCGAAACAACCAGCCCAATCAGGTTCTATATCTTTTAAGAATTCAAGAGTGTTTGAAAAATTTTGTTCCGTTTCGCCTGGAAATCCGACTAAAAATGTTGTGCGCAACACGGCCTTTGGTAACTCTTTTCTTATTTTTGAAACAAGTGCTTTATAAGCGGAAGCGTTCCCATGTCTGTTCATTTTCAAAATAATTTTATCATCACCGGACTGAAATGGAATATCAAAATAGGGTAAAATGCGTGAATCTTTTTTAATTGTATCAATCAAATCTTCCGGAAAATTATCAGGGTGTATATATAACAATCTTAGCCAGAAATTTCCTTCGATGTTACTAATGCTTTCAAGAAGCTTGGCAAGCATACTGCTTGAATCTTTTGTTCGATTTGAATTGTTTTTGGTAGTCTTGTCTGTAGCTTTATAAGCAGGTTTGCAAGGTTCAAAATCTTTTCCGTAAGAAGCTAAATCTTGCCCGATTAAGTTTATTTCAAAAATGCCGCGTAGCAACAATATTCTGATTTCAGCTGTAATTTCTTCAATGGAACGACTTCGCAATTCGCCGCGAATAAGCGGAATTGCACAAAACGAGCATCGGTTGTTGCAACCTTCTGTAATTTTTACATACGCGCTACCGGCAAATGATAAAAACTCGGGGCGTTCTCCGGTACAAACTCCATATTGAGATGCTTTTATAGTTGGTCGTTTTCCTTGTTCCAGCTCTTTTACAGCTTGACGAACAAGGGAAATATCTCCGTTTCCCAAAAAACCGTCCGCTTCTTCAAAAGAAGAAGCAAATTTTTCTTGGTATCGTTCTGCAAGACAACCTGCCAAAAGGATTTTAGCTTTTGGGAATTGTAATCGAGCCTGAATAACTGAATTAATCGATTCAGTTTTTGCCGATTCAATAAATCCGCAAGAATTAACAATAATCAGGGAAGCTTTTTGCGGTTCATCTGTGCGAACCCAGCCGTCTTTTGCAAGGTGTCCGATAATTAATTCACCATCAATCTGATTTTTTGCACATCCATGCTGATCAAGAAAAAACAGCTTGTTATTCAACTTCCATAACCACCAGTTTGAATCGACCGTCCTCGTCTTTTATCCATTTAATATCTTCAACCAAAACTTGTCCGGGGCGACCGATATCTAAATCAACAATGTTTCCAGCGCCAATGATCTGCATTTTTACAGCATTAGCATTTGACATCCACAATCTAAATCCATTATTCGCATTAATGCTGACAGTTTGATTTGCTGTATAAAAATCTTCTACAATATCTTTGCGGTCAATTTGATAGCGAAACAAACATTGTCCTCTAAAGTTTGCGTTTATTGTTACAGGATAAGCTGTTGCAGATTCAAAAATAATAGTGCGTTTCATGCCCGATTCTGTAGTTTCTGAAGCAAGTTCTTTTACAGCAAATTCTTCATCTTCCGGTTCTGTTTCAACGGGTGTAAAAGCTGCCAATTCAGATTCGTCCATAATTCGTACAAGTTGAATTTCTGCACCGCGACTGGAATCAGTTTTTGAAATATCAGAAAGGAAAATAGAAATTTCACTGCCCGGCTGACCGTCTAGGTCAATTTCTACTTCTTCACCAAGTTCAACAACATGTGAACCTAAAGGTGTTTCTAAAGTAAGTACACCTGCTGTTTCGGCAATAAATAAAGTTACAACTTCGTCTTCTAATTGTACTTCGATTTTATCTTCTTGATATACACGCTTTTGCATTGGAACATTACCAAGCTGATAAACGCTATGTTGAGCTGCCGCAGTAATAATATTTTCGCGTTTTTCGGCTTTTTTTGAATTGAGTCTTACAATTAAAAAAGTTCCAACAGCAACAATTACAAGTCCAAATAAAACACCGACAACTACATAAAGCGGCACTTTCTTTTTGGGTTCAAGCAGCAGTTCCAATGGGGCAGGTTCAATTTGTGTTTTTACTGCCTTATACATTGTTATTAATTCATCAGCATCAAGATTTAAGTATTCGGCATAATTTTTCAAAAAGCCAATAAGATACGTATCACATGGAAAAGAAGTAATAAGTTCTTTTTCAAGTGCATCAAGATATTCAACAGTAATGTTAGTTTCCAGCGAAGCTCTCTCTAAATCAATTCCTCGCGCTTCTCGAGTCTGTTTTAACCGAATTCCAAAACTTTCCATAATAAAAATCCTTTGAACTAAAACGCAATTAATACATTTAAGCCCTTTCCCTAATTATAAAAAACTTTGAAAATCAATTCTCAAAGTTCATAAATCAACGCATCTCGATGTGTCATCGGGGGGAAGATTTCAGCAGATTCTGAAAACACAATTTGCTGATTATTAGATTAGTGCGGGCTGCGTCATTCTCAGAAGGGATTGATATCATGTTTCATTCCGCAATATCAAAATCTACAAATTTCAAGTGAATCAACAATCTTGCCACAAAACTTCAAGCGGCATAAACATTGAACATTTCGCACGAATGTTATTCCGCATATAAAAAATTATCATAAATATTTGCCGACGACGGCGGATCATAAATAAATCGTGTATCAGGAATGCCTTTGTTTATAGCATAATTTTTAAAATCGAAAATGAAAGTCTCTCCGGATTTTGCATAACCTTCAACGCGGCGAATAAGTTTTGATTCCGGATTTATCGACATTCTAATGCGGCGATAACCTTCAGAAGATGTTTTTGGCACAAGAATAAGTTTTACAACCATTTCTAAAGAACCTTCTTCTAGTGGTTCCGCATTCTGGCCAGTTTCGTATGAAATTGCGTAATATCTACGTATAAGAGATAAGCCTTCTGGTGTTGCAATTCCTGCGCCGGAAGATCTTCCGGCTGAAGAAACAGTTTGTGTCATAATTGAACGTGTGCGCGGTACGTAAATAGTAAGAGTTTCGGCATTAAAACATATTACTTGCGTATCAGGAGATGTAAAATCAAATCGAAGTAGGTTTGGACGTTTGAAAGAAACTTTTGCATAAGAAACGGATTTTGAATCTGTAATAGCAACATTAGCCTCAAAATCTTTGATTGTTCCATAAAATTCATTTATCGATTGAAAAAAATCACCGGCAGTCATAATCTGCGCAGTAAGCAAAGCAACACTAAAAAGAATCATAAGATTAAATGCAATAATTTTTTTCATATTACCGACACCTCTGTTTTAACTGAATCATTCTCAACTGCACAAAAAAAGACGGAAACGCAATAATTATAGACAAAAATTGTAAAAAAACCGACAAAATGCCCATTTTGAAAACAGCTTAAAATTCTTATATAGTAAAGCAGAAACCCTTTTAACAGTCAAGGCGTTTTGCATTTGGGTTTAATCTAAATTTAGGGTTTATGTTAGCAAAACGCCAAGTTTTTGCG
>JAAYQG010000062.1 GCA_012519415.1 Treponema sp.
CAAACTTTGCAAATCAAAACTTTGACGCTATTTCCGGCAAAGTTTTGATTGCCACTTCTATTGATTTATAATTCCGCCGGATTTGTTATTTTTCCGGTTATCGCTGAAGCAGCAGCTACTTCAGGGCTACATAAATATACTTCACTTTCGGGGTGTCCCATGCGTCCTACGAAATTTCTGTTTGTGGTAGCTAGAGATTTTTCACCTTTAGCAAGTATTCCCATATGTCCGCCCAAGCATGGGCCGCATGTCGGCGTAGAAACGGCACAACCTGCATCAACAAAAATCTTAGTTAATCCGTTCATTGCCATATCTAAGAATATTTTTTGCGTAGCAGGAATGATTATTACTCTAACGCCTTTTGCTACCTTTTTGCCTTTTATTATTTTTGCTGCTGCTTCAAAGTCTGAATATCTACCATTTGTACATGAACCGATAACTACTTGATTAATCTTGATTTCGCCAATTTCGTCAAACGTTTTTGTATTTGACGGCAAATGCGGGAAAGCTACTGTCGGTTCAATTTTAGATAAATCTATGTTGTATACTTCATCATATTCCGCATCTTTATCAGCTTCAAACACCTCCGGCTTTTTTGTGCTATGTTTAGCAATATATTCTAATGTTATCTTGTCAACAGGAAATATACCGTTTTTAGCACCAGCTTCTATAGCCATATTACAAATAGTGAACCTGTCGTCAATGCTTAAATTTTTGACACCATCACCTGTAAATTCCATAGATTTATACAAAGCACCATCTACTCCGATTTTTCCAATAATATGAAGTATTACGTCTTTTCCGCTAACCCATTTTTGTAATTTTCCTGTTAAGTTAAACTTAATTGCTGACGGCACTTTGAACCATGCTTTACCATACGCCATGCCTACAGCCATATCTGTAGAACCTACACCTGTTGAAAAAGCACCAAGTGCACCATATGTACAAGTATGACTATCTGCACCGATAACCAAATCACCGGCAACAACTAATCCTTTTTCTGGGAGCAATGCATGTTCGACTCCCATTTCACCAACATCGTAATAATGTGTAATATCTTTTTTATCTGCAAAATCTCTGACTATTTTTGTCTGTTCGGCTGCTTTAATATCTTTGTTAGGGGTAAAATGATCCATAACAAGAGCTATCTTGTCCTTATTAAAAACGCAATTACAGCCTGCTTTTTCGAACTCTTTTATTGCAACAGGACTAGTTACGTCATTTCCTAATACCAAATCTAAATCTGCCATTATTAATTCCCCAGCTACAACCTTATCTTTGCCGGCATGAGAAGCTAATATTTTTTGAGACATTGTCATCGCCATATGTTTCCTCCTAAAAAAACTACACTTAAATTCTTACTTATCTTGTTTTAAGTTGTAATAAATATATTTTTACAACTACTTATCAGTCGTTCAAAACCGGTACACTTTGTTTTTTATGTAAGTAATATTCGACTGCATCAGTTAATGCATACCAACTTGCTTCAATTATGTCCGTAGATACTCCAACAGTTGTCCAAATATCCTTTCCGTCCGTGTTTTCAATTAAAACCCTAACTTTTGATGCTGTTGCTTGATTACCTGCCAACACTCTAACCTTGTAGTCAGTAAGATGTATGTTTTTCAGTTCCGGATAAAAAATAGCCAAAGCTTTTCTTAATGCAATATCCAGTGCGTTAATTGGTCCATTTCCCATTGCAGCTGATGTTTCTGCTCGACCATCTACGTCAACTTTTATCAGCGCAAAAGCATTCATTTCACCATCCGGCGACGGATGCTCCCCTGAAGTTTTGTACATACTTAATTTGAAATGTGGCTTGTATCTACCAAGTGCATTTAACACCATTAATTCAAAGCTAGCATCAGCTGCTTCTAATTGATATCCCTCGTGTTCCATCTCCTTTAATTTATCTAATATTATCTTTGCTTCCGGCGATGATTTTGTTATTTCCGGAGCGATATTTTCCAGCTTGCTTATAATTGTTGTACGACCACTCATTTCGCTCATCAAAAATTTTCTTTTATTACCGACTGCTTCCGGATTAATATGCTCAAACGAATCGCTTCTTTTATCCACACCGTCTATATGCATACCGCCTTTATGAGCAAAAGCACTGGAACCTGTATATGGTTTGTTTGACGGTGCTATTAAATTCGATATATCGTATATTTTCATAACTGTTGAGGCAAGCTCAGTTAAATCTCCATCTATACAAGGGATTCCCATCTTTAGTTGCATATTTGGAATTAGTACACTTAAATCGGCATTTCCGCATCTTTCACCTATTCCGACAAAAGTTCCCTGAACATGAGAAGCTCCTGCCGTTACAGCTAACATTGAAGATGCAACAGCACAATCTATATCATTATGACAATGTATACCAATTCTTTTTTTTGGATATTTATCTACTATTTCTTTAGTAATATCATATGCTTCAGTTGGAAGAATTGCGCCGTTAGTATCGCAAAGAACTATTACATCTGCTCCTGCTTCTACAGCTTTATCAATTATTTTCATAGTACATTCTTTGTTAGATTTATATCCGTCAAAGAAATGTTCGGCATCAAAAATAACCTCTTTTCCTTTTTCCTTAAAAAACGAAATAGTATCATAAATCATTTCTAAGTTTTCTTCTTCTGTTGCTCTTAATATTTCCTTAATATGCAAATCCCAGCTTTTACCAAAAATAACAACAGTCGGTGTGTCTGCTTTTAATAACGATATTACATTGTTATCGTCTTCAACTTTGATACCTTTTCTTCTTGTACTTCCAAAAGCGCAAAGAGTTGCATTTTTAAGCTCAAGTTTTTTAACTTTTTCAAAAAACTCAATATCCTTAGGGTTTGAACCGGGATTTCCAGCTTCAATATAATGAACACCAAAATCATCAAGTGATTTAACTATATTCAGCTTATCTTGCACAGAAAAAGATATTCCTTCACTTTGTGCACCATCTCTTAACGTACTATCAAATATTTCCATTTTTTTCATAGCATTTACCTTTGTTTTTTGTAGCTACCGGCCTTATAGAGTTTTATTTATAGCTTTTCTACAATCAGCGAACAATTTCTAATCTTTTCTACAATTGCTTTTACTGAATCAAAATCTCTTTGTAAGCCGGCAGCAAATCCTGCTTCAATTATATCTACACCGAAAGATTCGAGCACTAAAACCGCCTCAATTTTTCTGAAATTTGTTCTTATATATTGAACGATGCCCCTTTGTCTGCAGAAGATACTAATTTTACATAGCGACTTAAATAACCTTTGAGTTTTGCCTCAGGTTTTAATTCCATACTCTTTTTTCTGCCAGCTAATTCTTCATCTGATATATCCAGATTTATGGAATAGTTATTTATATCAACTGTTATACTATCACCTTCTTTAACATATGCAATTGGACCACCTTCTCTAGCTTCCGGCGATATATGTCCAATGGCAGCACCTCTTGTTGCTCCGGAAAATCGTCCATCGGTTATTAATGCTACATCTGCATCTAAGCCCATACCTGCAATTGCCGATGTTGGAGATAACATTTCTCTCATTCCAGGTCCACCTTTTGGCCCTTCGTATCTAATTACTACAACATCACCTTTATTTATTTTTTTGCCGTATATTGCAGCTATTGCCTCTTCTTCACTGTTGAAAACCCTAGCTTTTCCGGTAAATTTGAGCATTTCCGGTCTTACAGCACTTCTTTTAACAACAGATCCGTTTGGTGCAATGTTTCCAAATAAAACAGCTAGTCCGCCTGTTTTAGCATACGGCTCTTCTACCGATTTTATGACAGAGTAATCGTATACTTTAACTTTTTCTATGTTTTCGCCTAACGTTTTTCCTGTAGCGGTTAAGCATGATTTATCGACAACGTTAATTTTATCCAGCTCTTTAAAAACAGCTTGTATTCCACCTGCTCTATGCAAATCTTGCAAATGATGAGCTCCACTAGGAGCAAGTTTGCAAAGGTTAGGAACCAATTCACTTATCTCGTTTATAAATTTCAAGTCTAACGGTGTTCCCATCTCAACACACATAGCAGCAAGATGCAATACTGTGTTTGTAGAACATCCAAGTGCCATATCCATAACCAGCGCATTTCTTATTGACTTATTGTTTATTATATCAAGTGCTTTAATATCTTTTTCAAGCAGCTCCATTATCTTCATGCCTGTGCGTTTTGCTAATCTGATTCTTTCGGAAAATACAGCCGGAGTTGTTCCATTAGTTGGAAGCGATATTCCAATTGCTTCTGTTAAGCAGTTCATTGAATTTGCTGTAAACATACCAGCACATGAACCACATGTTGGACATGCATTATTTTCAACTCTATCAAGTTCGTCTTGGTCTATTAGTCCGCCTTTAAAAGCACCAAGTGCTTCATACACACTGTTGTAATCTAAGAAATTTCCTTGACAGTCCGGAATTGATAACATAGGTCCGCCGCAAACAAATATAGACGGCAAATTTAATCTAATTGCAGCTAACAACATACCCGGCACGATTTTATCACAACTGGGAATAAAAACCAAAGCATCAAAACTATGTGCTTTGACTATGCACTCTACGCTGTCGGCTATTATTTCTCTTGTACATAAAGAGTATTTCATGCCTTCATGTCCCATAGCAATGCCATCACATACACCGATAGTGTTGAATTCCAGCGGAGTTCCACCTGCGGCAAGTACTCCATCTTTAACCGCTCTTGATACTGTGGATAAATGAATGTGACCCGGAACAATTTCATTAAATGAGTTTACTATTCCAATTATTGGTCTTTTAATTTGCTCATCTGTCAATCCATCTGCTTTAAGTAGCGATCTAGACGGTGCTTTTTCTGCACCTTTTTTAATATTATCAGATCTCATTTTCCTACCTCTTTTTTAATAAGATACAATTCCGACAGTCTATATAGACAAAGCTCTTTTTTATTTTTGCATGGCTATACGATTAGCTTTAACATAACTTAAAGCTAATCGTAATTTTCGATTTTAACCTTAAAACAGATAAAAAAGTACGGATTATTCTTTATAATCTCTTTTTTGCCATGTCATATTTTCACGAAGATATGCACCAGTTTTTTCAATCTGGTGATTTTTCTCTTCTTCTCTTTTATTTATAAAGTACGGTCTGCCTGTTTTGTTTTCTTCGATCCATTCTTTTGCAAACTTACCATTCTGAATTTCACTAAGAACCTTTTTCATTTCTTTTCTTGTTTTCTTGTTGATTATACGGTTGCCGACTTTGTATCCACCATATTCTGCTGTGTCGCTAATGCTGTATCTCATGAATGAAAGACCGCCAGCTACAACCAAGTCGATTATTAGCTTCATTTCATGCAAGCATTCAAAGTATGCACTTTCCGGTTGATATCCAGCTTCAACAAGTGTATCAAAACCTGCTTTCATAAGTTCTGCTACACCACCGCAAAGAACTGCTTGCTCACCAAAAAGATCTGTTTCCGTTTCTTCTTTAAAAGTTGTTTCCAAAATACCGGCCCTAGATCCACCCACACCTTTTGCATACGCAAGTGCAATATCTTTAGCTTTTCCAGTATAATCTTGATACACAGCTATTAAACATGGAACGCCTTTTCCGTCTTCATATTCACTTCTAACTGTATGTCCCGGTCCCTTTGGTGCAATCATAATAACGTCAACATTAGAAGGTGGTACAATTTGTTTATAATGAATGTTAAATCCATGTGCAAATGCAAGTGCCATACCTTCCCTTAGATTAGGCTTGATATCCTTTTCGTATAAAGCAGCTTGTTTTTCATCATTAACAAGAATCATAACTACATCAGCAATTTTCACTGCTTCGTCAGTATTCATTGCTTTTAATCCTCTTGCTTCTGCTTTAGACTTAGATTTTGAACCTTCATATAGTCCAACCACAACATTTACACCACTTTCTTTTAAGTTTAGTGCATGTGCATGTCCTTGACTGCCGTATCCAACAATTGCTACCGTCTTACCTTTCAAATTGTTTAGATCACAATCTTTTTCATAATAAATTTTCGCCATCCCTTTTCTCCTATAACCTATAAATAATACTTTGACGCTATTTCCGGCAAAGTTTTGATTGCAACTTATATAAAAACTCGATGAGGAAGTTTCAACTTCCGAATTGAGTTTTTACGTGCTTCCGCAACGCAGTGAGGAAGCACAGTTAATAAACAAGTTTGCGACGCAAACTTTGCAAACCAAAACTTTGACGCTATCTTCGGCAAAGTTTTGATTGCAACTTATATAAAAACTCGATGAGGAAGTTTCAACTTCCGAATTGAGTTTTTA
>JAAYQG010000063.1 GCA_012519415.1 Treponema sp.
AAAAAATATGAAAATCTAATAATACTTTTTGCTAATATATCAATGTTTGTTTCTTTACAAAATCCAGAAAAATGACCATTGCCAATATTTTCAGTTGCATTATATGAATCATTCGATAAATTCCATTTAAAAAAAGCTTCAATTTGATTTGCTTTTTCCAAAAAGAAATATCTTTTTATACAATTTTCTGTAATCCAGGTTTCAACTTTTTTTCCTTTATTTTTTATTTTTTCCTCAAAATCAATAATTTTATTGATTATTTTAAAATTTTTAATAGATGATTTTTGTTCTGTTTCTTCAATATTTTCTTGAAAATTTTGTTTTGTTAAGTAAGTTCTATTTACTATTATAGGAATTTTATCAGATTGGAATGTTTCGCCAAATGGATAAAAAGTTTTCCAATCAAATGAATCCCCAATTTTTTTATTAGAATCAGATAAATCGTTTCTATCAAATAAAATCATTTGAATAACTTTATTTGTTTTTCCGGAAACTTTAATATACGCTCTTGCTGTAATGCGAAAAAAATAAGATATAAAAAATAAAATTAAAATCAATATACAACAGCGGACTACATAATAATCTATATTTTTTTTCATTTAATTTTCTCCATCAAATTTCTGTCTAAAAATTAAAATATATAAATGGATTGTATGTTGATTTAATACACATCAATACTGAAGAAACAAAAATTAATAACAACATTATTTGGCATATTGAATTTATAAAAGTGCTAAAAAATATTTTCTTTTTATTGTTAATTTTATTTTCAATTTTTTCGATTATCATTCTCTTATACGAAACAAGTGGAAATAAAGCTACAAATCCAAGAATCAAAATCATTCCGCCATTTTTTAGATAATAATTTTCTAAAAAACAAATTTTTTCAGCTGTAAAATTAAATGTGAACATAATTTTTATGTAATTAAATGAATCTTGTAAACTATTTGACCTGAAAAGTACCCAACCGATAATGACAAACAATAATGTTAGAATATGTGTAAAAAATCTGGAAATTTTATTTTTGCAATTATCAAGATTCAGTGTCTTTTCAATTACAAGAAGTACAAAATAATATATTCCCCATAACCAAAATGTAAACGCAGCTCCATGCCAGATTCCCGTTAAAACCCAAACTACAAACATATTAAAGTATGCTTTTGATTTTTTGCATCTATTTCCGCCCATTGGAATATACACATAATCTCTAAACCAGCTAGAAAGACTAATGTGCCATCTTCGCCAAAAATCAGTTACAGAATGCGCAAGATATGGATAATTAAAATTCTCTTCAAAATGAAATCCAAAAATCAACCCTAGCCCTATTGCCATATCCGAATATCCGGAAAAATCAAAATAAATCTGCATACTATATGCAATAGCACCAATCCATGCATCAACAAAAGTAAAATCTAACGCTGTTTTGAAATTGTTATCAAAAATTAAATCTGCAATAACTGCAAGATAATTTGCAAGAAGACATTTTTTTGCAAGACCAAGTATAAACCTTTTAGTTCCTGCTGTTATGTTTTCGGCAGTTTCTTTTCTATTGAGGATTTCATCTGCTATAGTTTCATAACGAACAATAGGACCTGCAATAAGTTGCGGGAAAACAGAAACATATAAAGCAAGATTAAAAATATTTTTTTGAACATCTACTTTTTTATAATAAACGTCGAATATATACGACATTATTTGAAAAGTAAAAAAAGAAATGCCTATCGGCAATTTTATTTCAACAACCGGCAAAAAATTATTTGGGAATATTTGATTAAAAATTGTTGATAAAAACGAAAGATATTTAAAAATGAACAAAATAAAAACATTCCAAATTATTGAATAAATTAAATATCTTTTTCGTTTTTTATTTGTGTGTAATTGAATTTTTTGATTTGCGTCAGATTTATCTAAAATATTAATTTTTATGCCAAAGAAATAATTTATAATGATTGAGAAAATCATTAAAAAAACAAAAACAGGTTCTCCCCATGCATAAAAGAAAAGACTAAAAATAAGCAAAATTGAATTTTTAAATACTCTGCTTTTAAAAAAAGGATTAAAATAAATAATAAAAATACTAGGAAAGAAAATCAGCAAAAAAACAGGAGAAGAAAATACCATAAATACCAACTTTTAGAACATCGAGCTTCGTTATTTAAACTTGGCGCAAATCTAATAATGCACAAAATTTTGAAGTGCCATACATCGTTCGCTGGAAAAACTAAAGACTTTAGAACAATTTCAATAATTCACGAAGTGCCATTTTACGCCAAAAATCTTCCGGACAATATTGCGAAAGACATGAAAAAAGTTCCTCTGCTAATTCATAACGACCGGCAGCATGAAGAATTTTTGCATAATTGAAATAACCTTTCCAAATTCCGTTTTTAGCACCCCATTCTGATATATCATAGTATTCTCCAACAGTTTCAAGATAATTCAGAAACGCAGAATTAGGTACATTTTTCGCATTTTCAGGTTTCATAAATTTGTAATCCATATCACGTGCTACTAAAGCTTCATAGATTCGTGTAAAAGCGATAAGTGTAGCTAATGTAGACATTGATAAAGCTTTATCCGTATTGCCTTTAGATATATAATAATCAGTTAGTAAGTAATATGCGTTAAGTGAAGTATATGCTTTGCTTCGATAAAGCGTAAATAATTTATCTATTGTAGTATCATCACGAGCAATAGATTGTTTTACAGCTCGAATAAAAATATCATCTGAACCATCAGGTTTTATATATTTATCATCAGCAATAATAAGAAGCAAAGATTTTTCATATTTTTCTTCATTCTTTTGAAGCTTTGCTAAAGCAGCCATTTGATACAATATGTCAAATTTCTGCTCGGGAACATCTAAAATAGCGGCGTTCATCCAAGCATTTGTTAAATATCTATCAGCGATAGAATATTCACCTTCAAATGTATATAATTTTCCAAGCAAATAATCTGCTTCAGGATATTCTTTATGAAGTGCAATTTTTTTCATTAATTCTGCAATAGAATTATTAATAGTTTCTATTGGATACTTAATCATTGCATTATGTATAACAAGTAGCGCATCTTCTGAATTTCTTTCTTCAAACGCATTCATTATTAATGAAATATCATCTCCAAGTTTTTGGATTGCTGGCGGAACGAGTGCTTGGTTCAGCACAGAAAGCGACCATTCAACTTCTCTTTTGCGTTGTTGTTTTGCAGCATCTGCAATACGAATTGCTTCACCTAAATCACCCTGCTCGTAGGCAAGTTGAGAATCTTGCAAGATTTTCCATGCGAGTGTTTCATGTTCTGGTCTCTGTAGATTTTGTGCGTAGATTGTTAAAGCAAATGTTACACAAATTACTAATGATATCAGCTTTTTCACAATGATTCCAATTCCTCTCTAAAGGCAGTATCGGCACATGTATGCAAGTTGTTAAGTTTAATCTCGGTGTCTGCAATGCTTTCATCTGCTTTAATGGTCCGAACAATTTTGCCCTGCTTAAAAATTATGACGCTGTCTCCCGCACCTGTAATGCCAATGTCGGCGTGTTTTCCTTCGCCCGGTCCGTTTACTATACAGCCCATAACAGCTACGGTTATGTTTTTATGCATAGATAAAAGCTCTGTTTGCCATCTTGAAACAAAACCGTGAACGTCAAATCCGTTTCGACCGCATCTGGGGCATGAAACAATTTTTACGCCACCGCTTCTTTTACCGTTTTCATATAAAATTTCACGTGCGGTTATTACTTCGTTTTCGGGAGTGTCGGACAAACTTACGCGTATGGTGTTTCCTATACCTTTTTGTAATAAATGCGTAAAGGCAATAGTGCTTTTTACAATTCCTCCTATTAGTGGGCCTGCTTCTGTTACTCCTATATGAAGAGGAATGCTAGATTGTTGTGCAAATATTTCATTTGCTTTTATGGTTTCTTGTACAGATGATGCTTTCATTGAAACACAAAAATTGGTAAAACCTAAAGATTCTAAAACTTCAGATTCACGCAATGCCGTTTCACACAAGCCTTCCGCACGACTCATTGTACCGCTTTCTACTTTTAACTGTATATCTTTTGGAAAACTTCCCGCATTAACACCAATGCGTATTGCTCCGCCTTTTTCCATGCAAGTTTTTACCACAATCTTAGTTTTTTCTTTTGAACCTATGTTTCCGGGATTTATGCGTATTTTTGCAACAAAGCCTTCAAGACATACAAGAGCAAGTTTGTAATCAAAATGAATATCTGCTACAAGCGGCATTTCGCTATGTTTTTGAATAAGACAGAGTGCCTGTGCGCTTTCCATGTCCGGCACTGCAAAACGAACAAGATCGCAACCGAGAGAAGAAAGAAGATTAAGGCGATTTAAAATAGAATCGAGGGCATTTTCCCTGTACAAAGGAGAATCCTTTAATACGGAACTTATGCCCTCTTTCCACATAGTTTGTATGGAAACCGGTGCATTACCGCCGATTTCCATTTTCTTAACAGCACCTTTTCCTCCAAGTTGTACGATTCTTGAAAGAGGTACGGTTTTTTGTATACTCATTTGTTTTTGTTAAGCTGCAATAAATGAGAAAACCATCGTGAAAAGTGCTACTGTTTCGCAAAGACCTACAACCATAATGTACTGTGCAAAACCTTTTCCTGTTTCACCCAATGCATCTGAACCTGCGGCACCGGCTTTCCCCTGATATACAGCAGAAGATGCCATTGCAATACCTGAAAATATACCAAGACCGAGCATTAAATAATCATTTGCACCTGCTTGAAGCTTACCGATTATATTTTGCATAACCAGAAATCCGTAAATTGTTTGAGTAAGAGGAGCACCGGCAAATACGGTCAAAATAAAAGGAGCCGGTTTGTTGTTCATATAACAACGCTTCCATGCGCCTATTGCTGCTTGCCCTGCTGCACCTATACCGATTGCCGAACCAATGGCTGAAATTCCTAAAACACATGCTGCACCCAAATAACCAATCATATCATGACTCCTTTAGCCTTTTTTACTTAAGGCGTATCCCCGTTTTACCGGATTTTATTATTTCTTATTTTTCAGCCTCTTCACAGAAGGGCCTATATTTAAAACCTGACCAAGACATCCCCAAATGACCTGAGAACTCCAGAGTGTTTAGTCGTACTCCATGTACAATCACCGAAAGGACATTGAGCACCATATTTAATCCATGACCAAATACTAAAAGAATTACACCTAAAAAGATAATAAATCCTCCAAGCATTGGTCCTGCCATTTCATTAACCGTGAGCGATATTGCACCACCGGCTAATCCAACTGCCCACAAACGTATATATGAAACAATATCTGAAAATACGTTTACGACACCCAACAATACTGAAATAATATCTTTGAAACTCGCTAAAATTGATTCAACAATATTGTCTTCATAATTACTAAATATGAAACTCAAAGTGAATCCTGTTCCAGTGAGTATTAAAGAAATATTCATTATTGGGAAGCGTTCGGCACTGACAACCAAATTGAGTACAATGTTAAAAATACCCCAAAGCATTATCATTGAACCGAGTTCGCCCAAGGCCTTTAAAGATTTTCTATAGCGTACCATTCCTTTAAGATGAGCAATAGAAAGTTGTATAAGTGCAAGTATAAAACAGAAAACTTGCACATTTTGTTTAACCCATGTTTCTTTTTCAGGCGACAAGGCAGCCGTTGCATTAGATAAGTATGGAACCGAGAGAGCTTTAATCCAGCTTGGTAGTTGATCCGGCGTTAATCCGAACCATGTACAAGTTACAAGACCCCAGATTGTGGTCGCTGTCCCTAATAAGAACAAAAGAATAAGAGCAGGATTTACTGGCTTTCTAGTGATTAATGTTTTAAGAATGGCAAATACAGCTATTATACACATTAATAAACCGTAACCGCCGTCGCCGAAAATCATGCCAAAGAATACAGAGAAAAATAGCAAAAACCAGCCCGATATATCGTATTCCCAATAGCCCGGCACTGTTCCTAAAAAGTCGGAAACAGGATAAATAAGGCTAACGAATTTATTATTTTTAAGTTTTGTTGGAACCTCATCTTCTTCTGTAGGATTTCTTAAAACACAGGCCCACTGTTCTTTTTTGGCAAGATCAATTAATTTTTGAGCTTCATCTGTAGGAATAAATCCTGTTAACCAAGTAATTGCATGAGATGTTTCCGTTGCATCTATTTGCATTCCCGAATAAATATTTTCAAACTCAATATCTTTTTCATATACTTTCATTGCTTCATTTATAGAAGGCAAATATGCTGTAGAAGATTGAATATCTAAAGCAATTTCTGAAAGTATATTTTTGTAAGACACAATGTTATTCTCAATTTCATTTGTAGAAACATTCGGCATTGGTACGGCGAAAGCTTCCGGCGACAATCCTTCTGGTTTTTCGCTTGTGTCTGAAAGAGTTAAAAAACGTGTTAATGATTTATTTCCCGACACATAGATTGTTTTTATAGTCTCGGGTATATTTGTATAAGAATCTGTGGGTATCTCGAACATAGATAAATATATACCTTTTTGTGCAAGATACTCAAAATCTTCAGGGCTTACTCCGCCCCATTCTATGAGTCTTTCTTTTTCTTTTATAGCATTGTTTAATTCTTCTGTGTAATTTTTCTTTGACTCAAAAAGATTTATTATTTCTTCCGCTTCTTCGACTGCTTTTTCCGTATTTATAGGTATGGGATTTACCGGATTTTTTTTGTCAACTTTTACGTCGGACAATAAAAAAGAAGCAAGTTCAAGGCGACCGTATATGGCTTTTGACGAAGATAATTTTTCGCTATTTCCTTGTAATTGTTCAACGTGAATAAGCCCTAAAGAGCGAAGTTTTTTTAATGCAGAATCTTTATACCGGTCAAGAACAACCAGAGAGACTTTTTTCATTGGTACTATCATGATGCGCTCTCCTTAGCTTCAAGGTTTTTCTTGGAAATTTTACCGCGAACAACGGCTGCAACTTGCTGGTCCCCAAGATATACCGATATTTTTTTTATATTTGCCTTTGTTTCCGGAATTTTTACCTTTTCAAACAAATTCACTCTTTGCGTTGTCGTTCTAAGTTCAAGCAAAAGAAGTCTAACTTGTTCTTCCAATACATCTGCTTCAAGGTCATAAGCTAAAGCTTTTTCCATTCTGTCTGCAGCAAGGTCAATCCACAAAGGGGTACTATATAAGTCATAATCGCCGCGTGAAAAGTCGGCACCTTCATAAACGGGAATGGTAACACCGGCTATATTTCCAATGCCCTTACGAACATTTTTTACGGTTACCATGTCGGGTTTGAAGGCATCTTTTTCACCGAATACTGCTATCCATCTGGAAAATTCCGCTTCGAGGTTTTTGCGTTTTTGTCTTACCTCTTGCGCTCGTTCCTCAATAGCACTTATTTCGGTTTGTAGCTGCTGTTTTTTAAGTATTAAAGTCGGAAGATAGCGCATATACATTTTAAGCGCATCCTTCTGAGCTTTTAACTCATTTTTTGTCAGCTTTATAGCCATAACCAACTCCAATTAATAACCAAGTTTGCAATACAAACTTGGCAAATCAAAACTTTGACGGTATTTTCGGCAAAGCTTTCGTTAAACTCCTATAAAAACTCGATGAGGAAGTTTCAACTTCCGAATTGAGTTTTTACCGCACTTTCGCAATGAAATGAGAAAGTGCAATTAATAACCAAGTTTGCAATACAAACTTGGAAACGAAAACTTTGACGGTATTTTCGGCAAAGCTTTCGTTAAAAGTCCTATAAAAACTCGTCGATGCGTAGCGAGGTTTAACCTTTGCCGAGCTACTCATCACGCCTCCTATTTTTTTTACTTAGGCCAGTATTGTTGAATTAATTCGGACTTTAAGCCTGTTTCTTCTTTATTAAAACAGTCCGAAAGAATTTTCCAGCCCATGTCGAGTGCTCCTTCAAGTGGAATATTTATGGAAAGGTCCATCATTTCTTTTTCGAACATTTCGCCGTATTTAAGTAATTTAAGGTCCCAGTCGGACATCATAAATCCCATGGCTTTTTTTTCAAGTGTGTCCTTGTAAGAAGCATATAAGCGAATCATTCCGTCCATAAGAGCACGGTGGTCGTTTCTTGTTTTACCGTTAACGTTTTGTTTAAGACGTGAAAGACTTCCAAAGGGTTCAATGCGTCCACCTTTAAGATAGTACTGACCTTCCGTAATGTAACCGGTATTGTCGGGTACAGGGTGTGTTACGTCGTCGCCGGGCA
>JAAYQG010000009.1 GCA_012519415.1 Treponema sp.
ATTTGCTGATTTACCTTTTTCCGCATATATAAAAGAAAATGAAAACAAAACATTTGAAAGAAATATTTACAAAAATTATAACGGCTCAAAAGTATGGTTTGAAGAAATTAATAAAAACTTAAAACTCACATTTAGATATAGCTGGACATCTTCTGAGCTTTACGGCATTGTAAGAAAAATTTGCATAATTAATAACGATACAGATTCAGTTAAAATAGAAATTCTCGATGGTGCTAGAAATATTCTTCCAGCATGTTGCACCGCTGATTTTCAAAATTCTAACAGCGTGTTACTTGATGCTTATAAAAAAACTGAACTGGAAACTGACGTAAATCTTGCGCTGTTTACGGTTTCTTCCATTGTTACAGACAAAGCAGAGCCAAACGAAGCTTTATACGCAAATACATGCTGGTTTTCTTGCAAAGAAGATATTTTGTTAAAGCCAAAAGCTCCTGCACTTTTCGCGCTAAACAAACATATAAAAGTTGATACGGAAACAAAAGGCTGTCGCCCTTCTTGTTTCGTACACAGACAATTTGAACTAAAACCAAAACAAACAGAAACATGGTATCAAGTTTTCAATACAGCACTTGATATTTCAAACATTATTCAGTTAAAACAAGAACTTAAAGACAGAAAAAAACTTGAAGAAAAATTGATAGCTGATATAGAAAAAGGAAATTCTCTGCTTGAAAAATACATAGCTCAATCAGACGGAATTCAAAATACAAACGATAAAATGATATGTTTGCACCATAGACAAAATGTTCTTTTTAATATTATGAGAGGCGGAATATTTCAAGATGATGGTGCAATTTTACTTACTGATTTTATAAAATTCATAGAAATTAGAAATAAATTAAAAGTTCAAGATGCAAAAAAAATGATATCCGACTTTGAAACTTCAACAATTCATATAACTGAACTTAAACAAGCAGCAGAAAAAACTAAAGATATTCAGTTAATGCGCCTCGTATTTGAATATTTACCTCTAACTTTCTCAAGAAGGCACGGAGATCCCAGTCGCCCTTGGAATAAATTCAACATACACTTAAAAGAATCAGACGGAACTCCTGTTTTAAATTACGAGGGAAACTGGCGCGATATTTTTCAAAACTGGGAAGCACTTGTCTGGTCTTTTCCAGAATATGCAGAAAACTTGTACATAAAATTTTTGAATGCAATGACAGCAGACGGATTTAATCCTTATAGAATAACAAAAAACGGAATTGACTGGGAAGAACCCGACTTAGATAATCCATGGGCGCAGATAGGTTATTGGAGCGATCATCAAGTTATTTATCTTGAAAAACTGCTTGAATTTGCTTCTAAAAAAGATAGAAAATCTTTATTAGAAACATTAAATAAAAAATATTTTTCTACATCCAATGTGCCATATCGCATTAAAACTTATGATGAAATTTTAACAAATCCAAGAGAAACAATAATTTTTGACCGTAAATTAAGCGAATCATTAAAAGATTCTGCAAACATTTTAGGCACAGATGCAAAACTTTTATTAAACAAAGAAAATCAGCCAATATTAGTTTCGCTTGCATCAAAACTATTACAAATTGTAATATCAAAAATGGCAAATTTTGTGCCAGGTGGCGGAATATGGCTTAATACGCAACGCCCCGAATGGAACGATGCAAACAACGCACTTGTCGGTTATGGTCTTTCAATAGTTACGCTTTGTTATATTTATAGATTCTTAGATTTTCTTATTGAAATGTTTGAGGAATCTACAGCAAATGAATTTTTAATTCCTGCTGAAATAGCTGATTGTTTTTTAGCACTTTCTGAACTTTATAAATCTAAAAATATAGAAAATACAGCATGCAACTCAACTGAAAGAAAAATATTTACAGATTCAGCGGGCAAAATTTTTGAAAAAGAAAGAAGTTTGCTTTATAAAAATGCTTTTCAAAACGGCGAAAAAAATCTCAGAAAAAATCTAATTATTGAAAGTCTAATTTCAATCAAAAAACATACAGAATTTACAATAAAAATTAATCGTCGCTCAGATATGTTGTACCATTCTTATAATACAATGAAAATTTTGCAAAACTCCATTGAAATTTCTAATATGCAAATTATGCTTGAAGGTCAAGTTGCAGTTCTTTCGTCGAAACTGCTTTCTGAAAAAGAAACTTTAGAAGTTTTAAAAGCACTTCCGAAAAGCTCACTTTTTGAACCTATACAAAATTCTTATCTTCTTTATCCTAATAAAGAACTTTTAAGATTCACTTCTAAAAATTCAATCGGTCAAAATGATATTGAAAATCTAAAAAATCTATTAAAACGAACTAATAGAATTTTTACTACTGATATTAATGGAAAATATCATTTTAACGGAGAATATCGAAACATTAATATTCTTAGGCAAGAAATTGAAAAATTGCCTGAAGATGAAAAACCTACAAGTGCAGAAATGACAGAAATAGAAAAAATATATGAACAAATATTTGATCACCAAAATTTCACAGGAAGATCCGGAACTTTTTTTGCATATGAAGGTCTTGGAAGTATTTATTGGCATATGGTATCAAAACTTTTGCTTGCAGTGCAAGAAAATGTGCTGGCTGCAAAAACAGAAAACGAAAAACTTATCGAGTCATATTATTCAGTACGAAAGGGCTTAGGTTTTAATAAAGAACCATCGCTTTACGGTGCTTTTCCTGCAGATCCATATTCGCATACGCCGGAAAAACAAGGTGCAAAACAGCCAGGCATGACAGGTCAAGTAAAAGAAGAAATACTTACAAGATTTGGTGAACTTGGAGTTGATATAAAAAATGGAAGAGCTTATTTTAATCCTACTTTTTTGCAAGATAAAGAATTTGATAATGATAACAAGTTAGAATTTTCTTGGTGCGGAACTAAAATCATTTATAAAAAATCAAACAAACCTAAAATTTTTGTTAAATTTAATGATAACACTTCTGCAAATTTTTTAGGCTCGGAACTCGATGAAAAAACAAGCTCGACTCTATTTAGCAGAAAAGGTTTTATCAAGGAGATTTTAGTTGATGTTTTGCAAAGGAATTAAGCAATAAATTTGGAAGTTAATCTGGCAAAACTGTTAGACTAAAAGAAATTGAATTTTTTCACGTAAAAATTCGGATTTTTCTTTTAAGTCGATTTTGTCTATTTTTAATATGAGTACATTTGGATGCAAATGGTCCAATTTTACTTGTCCCGGATTACTTTTCATCATCATCAAAACTTTTTCAACAGAAACTTTTGATATTTTTGAAAATTCAATATGCACTTCTCCATTTTTTTCTTTTAATGTTGAAATAGACAATTTTTTGCAAAGAATTCTAATTTCAGCAAGAGCTAAAAGACTTTGCACTTCATTAGGAATGGAGCCAAAGCGGTCATTAAGTTCAACACAAACTTTATCCAGTTCTTCAGAAGAAGAAACAGACGCAATTTTTTTATATATTTCCATTTTTGTCTGTGGATTAATTATGTAAGTTTCAGGAATGTATCCTGTATATTCAAGTTCAAGAAGTGCATCTTGTTCTTCTTCAAAGTCTTCATTAGAAAGACGCTGAATTGCATTTTCGAGCAGACGAAGATAAAGATCAAAACCGACAGAATACACATCTCCTGATTGGTCTTTACCGAGCAAATTACCGGCACCACGAATTTCCATATCTTTCATTGCAATTTTAAAACCAGAACCAAGCTCTGTAAAATCAGAAATAACTTGAAGACGTTTCATTGCAATTTCAGAAAGTGCTCTTCCTTCAGGGTAAAGCAAATATGCATATGCTTTGCGGTCGCTTCTGCCTACACGTCCGCGTAGCTGATAAAGCTGTGAAACACCATAAATATCTGCTCTATCTATGATAATTGTGTTTACATTAGGAACATCAATGCCGTTTTCGATAATTGTTGTTGAAACAAGAACATGAAATCCTCCCATTTTAAAGCGATGAAAAGCATCATCAAGTTCTGTAGATGACATTTTGCCATGAACCATATCAATAAGCATTTCCGGCACAAGTCGCTCAAGTTTTAGACGTGTTTCTGCAAGTGATTCTACCCTATTATGTAGATAAAAAACTTGACCGCCGCGTTCTACTTCGCGTCTTATTGCAGCAGCAACACGTTCATTGCTGTAAGCATCAATTATAGTTTCAATAGGCTGTCTATTATGCGGCGGCGTATTCAAAATACTCATATCGCGGATTTTTAAAAGCGACATATGCAATGAACGAGGAATCGGTGTTGCACTCATTGCAAGAGAATCTATTGAAGTTTTTAATTCTTTCAGTCTTTCTTTATCTTTTACTCCAAAACGCTGTTCTTCATCTATAATCATTAACCCTAGATCTTTAAATACAACATCTTTTTGAATTATTCTGTGAGTTCCAATAAGTATGTCGACTTCTCCATTTTTAAGCTTTTCAAGGATTTTCTTTTGTTCTTTAGGTTGAACAAATCGCGACATATGCGCAATTTTTATAGGAAAATGTTCAAAACGTTCAACACAAGTTTCATAATGCTGCTCCGCAAGAATTGTAGTTGGAGCAAGAAAAGCAACTTGTTTGCCGCCAAGCACAGCTTTAAATGCAGCACGCATTGCTATTTCTGTTTTTCCAAAACCTACATCGCCACAAATAAGTCTGTCCATAGGTTCAGAGCGTTCCATATCGGATTTTACTTCTTCAATACAAGTCAACTGATCATCAGTTTCATCATATGGAAAAGCAGCTTCGAATGCAGACTGGAATTCATTATCTTTTGGAAACGCAAATCCTCGAACAGCTTTTCGCTTTGAATAAAGCTGAATCAACCTTTCGGCTATATCTTCTACAGATTTTTTTACCTTGTTCTTGCGATTTTCCCATGATTTTGAACCAAGTCGGTCTAATTTCGGTGCTTCACCTTCGTTGCCTATATATCGCTGAACAAGATTTACCTGTTCTATAGGAATAAAAACATTTTCTTCATCAGCATATTCAATTTTTATATAATCGCGTTCATTACCCATCGCACGAACACGTTCAATTCCTTTAAATAAACCGATTCCATAATTTACGTGAACAACATAATCCTCCGGATTAAGTTCAACAAAAGTATCAATTACTGCACTTTTAACATACTTTACAGATTTAGGTATGTGGCGTTTACGTCCAAAAATCTCATTTTCTTGGATAACTAGAATTTTTTCTTCCGGAATAATAAATCCGCTTGAAATGCTCAACGGAATAATTTCTACAGACGGAAAATCTTTAAGCATTTCTTTGATTCTAAGCGATTGATTAATACTATCCGCAAAAATGTAGATATTCCAGTCGTCTTTTGTAAGTTCATCAAGTTGTTCTTTTAGATAATTTACATTTCCAAAAAAACTTCTTGGAGGTTCCGTATTAAATATTATCCTACTAGCTTGCTCTACATCATCACCACGAATCGAGCGTAACCTTATAGTACGCCTGCATTTAGAATTTATATCGGAAAAATTGAACAACAGATTTTCCGGCGGCGGCACCTCTCTGCCTTCGCCTATTGCTCTTTTATAAAGACCATTGTATTCGTTGTTAAAACTTTCTTGTGCATTTGCAAGCCGATCATAATCAAACATTATAAGAGTCATTTCTTCCGATAAATAATCAAAAATCGAATCGGCACCGCCTTCTTTGGAAAAACTCAAACTATAAAAAAGCTCTTCGCCTTCTGCTTGTTTATTTACATAAAGTTCACTTAAAAGAGTTTCTGCGTTATTACTAAAAACTCCTTTTTCGTCATGCAATTTTTTAATTTGTTCTTCAAGCAAACCGACTCTTTCATCATCCCAAATAACTTCTTTCATCGGATAAATCAAAAGTGTTTCTATTTCAGTATATGCTGCCTGATTTTCCGGCGTAAATGTTTTTATGCGTTCAATTTTATCAAAATCAAAATTTATTCGATGTGCAAATATTTCGCCCGGCATAAAAATATCAAGAACTTCGCCGCGAAGTGTAAATTCACCTTTTACCGTTACTTTTGGAACACGGATATATCCTTGCATTACAAGATTTTCTGCAAAAGATTGCGGATCAAATAAATCTCCCTTAGAAATTGAAAATAACATATTTTGCACATATTCTTTTGGAGGTACCGGTGTTTGAACAGCTCTTTGTGTCGCTACAAAAAAACGCGGAATAGAATCTTTTGTAAACGGAATGTTTTTTTGTGATAATTTTGATAACAATGCTGCTCTCTCGCCAAACACAAGAGAACCTTTTGAAGCCGGTCTATACGGAACGAGTCCCCACCATGGAAAAGTCAAAATTTCAGCAGTCGGTTTTTCTATTCCGGTTTTGGAATCTTTTTCAGGTGGAAAAGCACCATGTAAATCAGTAATTAATGTTTCTACATCTTTTTCTGTTGGTACAACAAGCAAAAAATCGACAGCTTCTTTTACAGGAACAGTATTTGTATATTGAAGTTTTTGCAGCAATTCAGTGTGCCGCTGTATTGCAAGTTCAGCTATAAAAAAACCATGCATTCCGCTATGAATGCCTTCGATATCAAAAGGGAACATCCCTGAATTAATAGTTTCAACCGCATTTTTCATGCCGTTCCAGTTATGGATTTTGTTTTGTAAAGTTGGCTTTAAGGTATTCATTTATTTATCCGATAATAAAACGAAGGCGCCGTGTGCATCTAAAAAGATGAAGCGCAATGTATTTGTGCAGCCAAGCGCCTCAGCAGGAGTATTGATGTGAAACGTACCTTTATTAGCATTATAGCTGTTATTGCAATTTTTGCCCAGACAGCAGTATGGGCGCAATCTCAACAGCAGCCCTTAAACGGAGCAACAGTTTCAATTAAATTTTACGACAAAACAATGTATTATCCTGGAAACACGCCTGATAATCCAGTTTACGTAAAAGTAACTATTGCAAATACCGGTTCAGAAACAGTCCGCTTTAAACTTGCAGATGACCGTATGTTCAGTCTTGATTTTACAGGTTATACAGTAAAAAATTCGAAGCTTGAACATACAAGTTCATTCATACGAAAAAGAAGCACAAATCAGACTGTATTTTTCAGAGAAATTGCACTTGAAGCAGGTGAAGAATATTCATTTGTTGAAAATTTGAAAGATTATCTTATTATTCCAGAACCAGCTATTTATTATGTGGAACTTAAATTTTATCCGGAACTTTACCGTACTCAACTTGCATATGTAAAAGAAAAGACTTTAACCGCTGTTCCTGTTGCTTTAGTTGCTTATAAAAATGATTTTATCGTTACAAATAGACTTACACTCGAAATAAAACCATCTCCTAGTGCAGCAAGTGTTGTCGCTTTACCACTTACAGCTGGTTCAAAAGAGATTCTAAAACCGGAACCTATTTCACCGGATAAAGTTGTAGAACAGACAATTATCGCAAGACAACGTAGCCTTTGGGATCAGTATTTCCTTTATCTTGATGTTGAAGAACTTTACATTCAAGACGGAATACGCAAAAGAAAATATAATGCCGAATCTGCTGATATGAGAGCTAGAATGCTTGAAAACTATAAACTTGATTTAAGACAATCACGCATTGATAGAGATATTGTTGCAATTCCCGTATCTTTTGAAATTGAAAAAACTATGTATAGTGCAACAGAAGGAATAGTAACAGTAAAAGAATGGTTCCAAAACGATACTTTTAAAGAAATTAAAAGATATTCTTACTACGTTCGTCAGCGCGACGGAATATGGCAAATTTATAATTATAGTGTAGAAAACTTAGGAACAGAATGAAAACCTTGCTTATTACCGCCAGCGAAATAGAAACTGATAATTGTGCTCAGTATCTTGAAAGCATCGGAAGTGAAAACATTACATATCGCTGGCTGGTAAAAGCTATGGACAATATCTGTGAAATAAATCCGCATATTCTTGTAATAAATGCTGATGATTTTCCTCGATTGTGGAAAACGTTCGTTCAATTCTTACGGTCAGACTCAATGTTTGACCGTCTTATTATTTTTTTAGTTTCCCACAGAGGTTTAAGCGAAAGAGAACAAGATAAAGCAAAAACATTAGGTATAAAAAAAGTTCTTCCTAGGACATTAAACGAAATAGATAAAAAAAATGTATACAATATACTTGTTCAAGAAAATCTTGTATCTGAAAAAATATCTATACAGTTTGCATTCAGACATCCTGTTGATTACCGCATAGTTACGGGCAGAATCATGAGTATGTTTTCGTCAATAATTATTTTCAAACCTGAACAGCGATACCTTATTGATAATATAAAACCCGGCACAATTATAAAATCATGTACATTAAAAATCGGACGCACTTCAACAGAACCTCCGGTTAAAGTCCTTTCAAACAACGGGCTAGAGCTTGAACTGCAAATTCTATAATATGAATTTTTGATATTTTTACCTTTTCAAATTCCAACTTTATTCCCTATTAAAAGCTCACAAATGCACGTTCCAGAGTCAATCATAATGATTTTAAAGAAGATCGGGGTGTTTTCCGGTAAAAAAATCTTGCGCTTCGCCTATAGACATATTTTCATAAAAATGTTTTTCAATCGATTGCATAAATATTTCCAATACAGCAGGAACAACTTGCTGATACTGTCGCAAAAACAGCATTAATGACCGCAGTTCTTTCTCTGAAAAATCGTAGTTAAATCCCGAAGACATATCTAAATTTTTCATAAAATCACATCCATTCCTTCTTTTGCAGCTTCAATATCAAACGCAGTTTTGCCTGTTGACTCAGCATACCATCTTGCAATTTTCAAAAGCGAATGAATTTTTTTGTCGTCATATGTAGGTTCATGGTGAAAAAGAAAAAGACGCTTGATATTGCACTCTTGAGCAAGATCAACTCCATGACAGCATGTTGAATGTCCCCAATTAGGCTTATCAAAAAGTTCATCGATTGTATATTGTGAATCTAATACAAGCATATCTGAATTTGCAAAAAAAGATTTATAATCATTTTTCTCTTCATCAGAAGCGGCAGTAAGTTCAACATCTGTTGCATAAACAAATTGCTTGTTATTTTCAATAAATTTATAAGAATAAGATGTGCCAGGATGAAACATTTTTTTGCACATAACAGAAACTTCACCTATTTTTATTGTCATATCAGGTTTTAAAAGATGAAAATGAATATTTGGTGTACATGTAGAAAAATTTGCCGGAAAATACGGAGGTTCCATCTGTGCAGCTAAAATTTTCATAGTTTCAGGCCAAGGACTATATATATGAAAAGTAAAATTACTATCGTAAACCGGAGCAAAAAAAGGGAAACCCATAATATGATCCCAATGAAAGTGAGAAAAAAACATATGGATTGTTGTTTCAGCTTCTTCAAAATATTTGTATGACATTTCTCTAATGCCAGAACCGGCGTCTAATACAAAAATCTGATTATCATCTGTATTAATTTCAATACATGCAGTATTGCCGCCGATTGTAGATGTCAGCCATTCAGGCAAATTTT
Source organism: Treponema sp. (assembly GCA_012519415.1). Classification (GTDB taxonomy): domain Bacteria; phylum Spirochaetota; class Spirochaetia; order Treponematales; family Treponemataceae; genus UBA1240. Next base: position 9,473 of record JAAYQG010000009.1, read on the forward strand.
GAATGAAATTTTCACGAGCATCTTCTGAGACAAGGTCGTTTGGTGTAATACGCTGAACAACAGCAGTAATCTTATTTCTTAATTGAGCAGATGTCATAGGTGTGGGTAAAGAACCACGAACACCCCAAAAATGAATACGCATACAATCCTCTTGCTTATACAACGTCTGGCCACCCTCCTAGCTAGCAGCAGGCTAACAGCAGCAACACTAGGTTAAAATGATGGCACTATTGCAGATGTTTCATTTTAATAGAACATTAGTAAAATTTCAATTCCTTTATAATATCTTGAGAAACTTGATATTTTAATGATTTAGAATATTTTAAAAAGATTTTTTTAAAATCTACTTTTTTTCAAAGGTATATTTTGTCTATAAGCTTTTACTGTTTTATTAATTTCTTCATAAGAATGGAATTCACCATTATTCATTCCGGGGCAAGTTTTTGCTGCGTTATCCCATGATTTTTTATCTTTTAGGAGAAAATCCCAAAAAGGATATGAAGAACATTGTAATGGTCTGGCATTATAAACAACACAACCATTTTCCCAAAAAATGCAGTCAAAATTATCTTTTTCTTTTAAACAAAGAACTTCATTTCCGTCATAATATGGAACCCATCTGCAATATTTTTCTATAAAAAAATTTTCTTCCATGTTTAGTTCTGCAAGAAAATTTGCAAGATCGTTTCTTGACAAATAAACAAAACCAGCCTCACCTCTACAGCAACATGAACACTTTTTACAAGAAAAATTAAGACCGTTTATATAAAATGGATTTTCAGTATTCATTTTTTCCCTTAATATGAAGAAAAAAAAACCTTGCAGAAAAACTGCAAGGTTTGGGGAGAGAAGGATTTGAACCTTCGAAGGCGAAGCCAACAGATTTACAGTCTGCCCCATTTGACCACTCTGGAACCTCCCCAGAAAGTCAGCCAACTTAGGGATTCGAACCCTAGACCCCGAGATTACAAATCACGTGCTCTGGCCAGCTGAGCTAAGTTGGCATAACTGACGTTTAGAACCATACATTAATTAAAAAAAAGTGTCAATATATTCAACGGAAAAAACATTTAAAAAGTCTCAATTTACAATAGTTAGATATTAAACATTTCACAAAAACTCACTACATCTAATTCAAAGCGAAGTTTCAAACGACATTGAGCAGTTTTGAATCCTTCGCTCTAATAAATTATTTTTCACAACACATTGACTAATTTTTTTATATTTGATATAAATAAATATCATTTTTGCGGCAGTCATATAACGGCTCATTATCTCAGCCTTCCAAGCTGATGACGAGGGTTCGACTCCCTTCTGCCGCTTATCCTAACTCTTTATTATACGAGGAGTTAGGATTTTTTTATTTTATACTGATAGCAATTTGATATTCGTAGTACCTTGAGTGTAAAACTCAAAAACAATACGATTTTCCTATGCAAAGCTGCCAAGAGGATGATGGCAGAAATTTATAAATAATAGATCTGTCAAGAAAATACTTCAATTCCTCTAGCCACAAAATGTTATTTTTAGTAATATAAGCTCAAGCCTTTTTCAATGGAATAAATCCGAAAATCTTTTCAGGTTTCTTTCATAAAAATAAAGAGTAAATACACGTAGAAATTTTATAATTTTCACTTTGAGGAAGAATAATGCCAACTTACGATTATGCTTGCGATGACTGTGGACATACATTTGAAGCTTTTCAAAAAATGTCGGACCCTGTTTTAACAGAATGTCCTGTCTGCGGAAAATATGTACATAAAGTTCTAACTTCCGGTATGGGAATTAGCTTCAAAGGTACAGGTTTTTATGTAAATGATTCACAAAAACCGAGCACTTCGCCTTGTAACGATTGCAAAAAATGCTCATAAACAGGTATATTATAAAATATGGAAATCAGAAAGCCTAAATTTTTTTGTGATTTTTGTGGGAACGAAGTAAAACCCAACGCAAAATCTTGTCCAAAATGCGGCAAGTTTTTTGAGTCTGTTCGTTGCCCGCGTTGCAACAAAACAGGAAAACAATCTGAATTCTTAGCCGGATGTCCTGTATGCGGTTACGCATTCAACAGTAGCAATAACAATAAAAATGAAACATATAAAAAGAACAAAAATCTCACCGGTAAAGATTCGTTACCATGGTGGGTTTTTGCTGTTCTTTCAATTATTGTTTTAGGTCTTATTTATTTTGCACTCTACATATATAGATAAAAATCAGCACATATCGAATTTATCTTCTTCTATAGAAGTTTTGTAAGATTTTCGCTCTTATAAATAAAAAATTGAGAATTTTATGCAATTTAATTGAGATTTATTTTTCAACAAGAGTAAATTCTTCCATTGGATTTCCAAAAAAATCAATATTTTGGTTGTAAAAATAATCTTTAGGTCTTATAAGATCCATATGGTATTCTTTATTTTCTTCGCCGACGAGCCCTACAGAATAAAAATAATCTCCTGAAAAATATTTTATTATTCGCGTTGAGTCATATTGTCCTACAGGTTTGTCATTTTCAAAACGTGTACATTTATCAAAATTAAAAATAAGTTTTTTTGATGTAAGTTTATATTTGCCGGTCCACACAACAGCGATAGTAGCATCCTTATAATACACTTTAAATACAGCCTGATAATCGGGATTCAAAAAGAGATGATGAACATAACTTTGTCCTTTTTCATCAACATTTTGCATAATCCATTCGCTATCAAAAAGAATGGATTGTTTTTCGTTAAAGCAGCTAATAAACAAAAATGACAATAAACTTACAAACAGCAATATCAATATTGATTTTTTAATAAAAGCCATAAATCCTCCGCAAATATAATATACCACAAAAAAAGCTGTACAACCACAATGTTTGCAACTTTTGGAACAATTTCGCATAAACTTGAAATTCATTCAAAGTTCATTAAAACGGATAATAAACATTTGAATGCATAACATGATAATTATTTTAATCTTTTAATAAAGTGAAAAACTTGATATGATTGCTTTATGCATAAAGTTCAGTACTATAAAATATACGGCGGAATTGGAAACCAGCTTTTTCAATACGCACACGGTATTTCTGAAATAAAAAAAGGCAAAAATGTGCGATTTATTTTAAACCGTGATTTCAGTTTAAAAGTTTTTAATGATTTACCAGAATTATTTACGATAAATCCGGATTTGGTATTTATTCCCAAAAATAAATTTGAACTTTTTCTCGCAAAAGCTTTTGCAAAATATATTTGTAAATCATGGCACACAGGTTTTTTTCAAGATTTTAATTTTGCTGAATTTATTAAAACGGAAAATATTCAGTTCCTCAAAAAAAAAGAATATGAAAACACAGAAGTAGCCTCATTTTTTTCTAAGAATGATGTAATAAGCATTCATATAAGGGGCGGCGATTATAATCGTGCTGATGTATTTGCAGATTATGGGAATATATGCACAAAAGATTACTATACAAAAGCTATAAATGAAGTATTTTCAAAATTTGAAAACCCCATTTTTATTGTTTTTTCAAATGATAAAAAATATGCAGAATCGATTTTGACAAATATCAAAAATTCAGAATTCATTTTTGCTGATGAGCTAAAAGAAAAATGTTCAGAATCTATTAAAACAGACCCTGCATTTGATATGTATCTTCAAACTTTGTGTAAATCAAATATTATAGCAAATTCAACCTTTAGCTGGTGGGGTGCATTTTTAAACGAAACGCCTCAAAAACTTGTAATTTCACCTTCTAAGTGGCATAACAAACGCCCTCAAGCTATAAAAGAAATCATACCAAATTATTCAGGGTGGAGAAAAATCTAATGAATTATGAAACGACAAAAGACATAAAACTGCTTGTTATCGGCATTACAAAAAACGGCGGTTTTATGTTGAAACATAATCTAAAAAAACTTTTAAAATTACGCAAAAAATTTATGCAGTTAGATTTTTGTTTTTATGAAAACAATTCAACTGACGGAACGACAGAATTTTTAGAAAATCTATCAAAAAAATACAACGGTATTTCTGTTCTTTCTGAAAAAATTGATAGCAATCAATGTGCAAAAATATGCAGAACAAAAACAACTGATGGAAAATTATGTCGCATTGAGCTTATTACTTATGCACGAAATAAACTTCTTGAATTTATAAAACCTATAGCAAAAAACTATGATTTTATTTTGAATATTGATATGGATATTCTAATTCAAAATGTTAACGATATTATAAAAACTTTCGAGCGTTTTAAGAATGAATCTTTTGACTGTGTTTCTGGTTGTGGCATGACAAAATGGTTAAAATATAGAGATGCCTATGCATTTAGATCTAAAGAATTTCCTTATGGTCCGGAATTTCTTGGCGATTATTGGTGGAATACAACAGTTCACCAAATTCAAAAACGATACCCAAAAGGCTTAATAATTCCGGTTTTTTCAGCTTTCGGTGGAGCAGCAATTTATAAAACAGATGCATATCTTTCCAGTTCTTATAATTGTTATTGCGACGATGAATTTCTACAAAGACATGAAAAAATTGATAAATCTAATGCAAGCATTGACCAGAAAAAAAACTGCTCTTCTAAGCCAATCGCAAATACAAATTACACAGAACCGATTATTTGCGAGCATGTTCCTTTTCATTATCAAATGCGAGAAAAAGGATTTAATAAAATATTTATTGACACAAGCTGGAAATTTATTTTCAAAGATTAATTTGCAAATAGTTTCGTCGGAGCCTTTGCACAATTTTTAGATATAACATAAATTTAGGTTTGTTTTGCGAACTTGAAAAAACACTTTTATAATGGTATTATTGGCTTCATATAAAATTTTTCAGGAACATAAAATGTCAATATCAAACACTCTGCCGGTCAAAAAAAATGAAAAACCTGCATGGGATTTGGAACTAAGTTCAAAGCATAAATTGCTGGATTTTAAAATAAAAGAAATAATTCAGTATAGAGATTTAATCTGGCTTTTTATTAAACGAGATTTTTCAACACAATATAAACAGACTATTTTAGGCCCCATTTGGTACATAGTCCAGCCGCTTGTTACTACAGTAATCAATACTTTTATTTTTGGAAACCTTGCGAAAATCGGCACTGATGGAATTCCATACATTCTTTTTTATTTTGCAGGCACAATGCTTTGGACGTTTTTTTCAAATTCGCTTACGTCTGCTGCCGGCATTTTCAGCAATAATCAATCTATTTTTAGTAAAGTCTATTTTCCACGCCTTACAGTAGTTATTTCTAACCTTGCAAGCACATCGTTTAAATTATTAATTCAATTTGCATGTCTTGTTTTTTTCTGGATTTACTACATAATTATTGGCGAAAAAGTTTTTCCGACAGCTTATACTTTGCTATTCCCTTTTCTTATTTTGTGGATTGGTTTGCTTGGGACCGGCATTGGAATGATTATTTCATCTTTAACAACAAAATACCGCGATTTAAACCATCTTTTAGGGTTTGGTTTAAACCTTGCAATGTACATAACTCCGGTTGTGTATCCGCTTTCAGAAGCACCTGAAAAATTTATATGGTTTTTTTACGTTAATCCTGTAAGTGCACCTATCGAATTATTCCGAGTTTGGTTTTATGGTGCCGGATCTGTTCCATTTCTTATGTCGTTATCAAGTATTATAATGACATTTTCGTTTTTGTTTATCGGATTGCTTTTGTTTAAGCGCAATGAACGAACATTTGTTGATGTAATCTAAAATTAAGGTGATTTTATGATAAAGGTAGAATTAAACCCAAAATTAAAAAAAATGCTCATTTTGATTTTTTCAATAGCTTTTGCTTCTTCGCTTTTTTGTATGACATTTTTTGCACAAAAAATAATTTACAAAAATATTCTTTCTGACATTATTCATGTTAGTGGCAGTTTTGAGTATTATCGGGAAATTATTCTTAATTTTAGTTTTACATTTTCAGTTGCTTTTGCAATTATACTTTTGTTCGTATCTAAATGTGAAAGTTTTACCTTAAAAAGCAGTACATTTTTTGCTCTTGCTGTTTTTGCAAGTTTTTTAATTACGCAACCGCTTTTTATGCTTAATAGGTGGCAGACAGGAATTGGAGACGGTTCTTATGATTTTGGCGATATGTTTAAAGCTTGTGCAGCAAGCATAAACATGGGAGAAGACATCTGCCCTCCTTCAAGTATGTTAATCTATCAAGTTATGCGCAATACTTTTCCAGGCATAAAAGATGCTGGCCTTGATGATTATTTTACAATGATTACAAGTCTTACTGCAGGCTATTATATTCAGCTTTTCTTTATTTTTTCTATTGCACCGCTTGTTATTTTGAGTTTTATTGCAATAGACGGAACAAATGCACAAAAAGCTTTTTTTGCATTTTCCATTATGCTTGCAAGACCAATAATGATTGGATTTGAAAGAGGCAATTCAATTATGGCAACACTTGCATTTGTAATGTTTTTTTGCCTATGTTATCGCTCAAAAAATCCTTTTATACATGAACTTGCATTAATAGCACTTGCTATTGCTTTTGCACTAAAGATTTACACCGCTATTTTCGGTATTCTTCTATTAAAAGACAGAAATTTCAAAAGTTCCGTGCGATGTGCAATATATGCAGTTTTTTTGTTTGTTTTTCCTGCCTTATGCCACAGAGATGGATTTATTGAAAGTTTTAAACTGTATATCGATGCTTTAAATGGATATATGTCAAACCTTGATTTTGGACTTGAAGCTGCACAACTTTCCCTAAAACGAATAGCAACACTTTTTGTAATTGCTTTTAACATTCCAAACTTATTGAGTATTATCTACCCTATTTTTATGATTATAATGATTGCGATATTTGCGATTTTAATATTTTTATCAAAAAAAACATGGCATACACTTCTAGCCTGTTCGCTTGCAACAATTGTTATTCCAAGTCTTTCGTGGCCTTACACAGCAGCTTTTTTGCTTATTCCATTAATTTCGGTTTTAAATGAAAAACAAAAAAATTATTTTGATTATGCATCAATTTTATGTATCTTATGGATTTTTATGTTTGTATATTACGATTTTTTCAGTTTTACACGCATTATATTTAAGCTAAATAATTGGTGGATTCCAATGATGATTATGCTTATACTTGCTTTAATAGACATACTTTTAACTCTAAAAACAGCAAGAATAAACAAAATCATTCACGCAAAAGGAGCAAATTCATGAAGGGAATAATTCTTGCAGGTGGTTCCGGCACAAGACTTTATCCTATTACAAAAGCTATTTCAAAACAAATTCTACCAGTTTATGACAAACCGATGATTTATTATCCGCTGTCAGTTCTTATGCTTTCAAAAATTCGAGAAGTGTTAATTATTTCAACTCCAAGAGATTTACCTGTTTTTAAAGAACTTTTCGGCTCTGGGGAACAGCTTGGAATGCATTTTGATTATTGCGAGCAAACATCACCGCGAGGTCTTGCAGATGCTTTTATTTTAGGTGAAAAGTTCATTGGAAAAGATTCTTGCGCACTTGTATTAGGTGATAATATTTTTTATGGCCAGAGTTTTTCAAAAACATTAAGAAATGCTTACAGTTCTATTGAAAAGAACAATGGTGCTGTAATTTTTGGATATTATGTTAAAAATCCTAATCAATATGGTGTTGTTGAATTTTCAGAAAACGGAAAAGTAATAGGGATAGAAGAAAAACCGGAAAATCCGAAATCGCATTATGCAGTGCCGGGATTATATTTTTATGATAATACAGTTGTAGATATTGCAAAAAATGTAAAACCATCGCTTCGTGGCGAAATTGAAATTACATCTGTAAATAATGAATATCTTAAAAAAAATGCACTTTCTGTTGAGCTTTTGGGAAGAGGCATGACATGGCTTGATACAGGAACTTATGATAGTTTGCATGAAGCAGCAAATTTTGTTGCAACAATTCAAAAAAGACAAGGATATTATGTTTCTTGCATAGAAGAAATTGCTTTTAGAAATAATTGGATTACAGCGGAATCTTTAATCAAATTAGCAAACAATTGCAAAACTGCATATGAAGAATATCTTCGCTTTATTGCTGAGGGAAATTAATCATGTCATTTATTTTTACAAAATGTTTAATAGAAGGTTTATACGAAATACAGCCGGATGTTCATGGTGATTCAAGAGGTTTTTTTATTGAAACATATAAAAAAGAAGATTTTTTTTCAGCTGGATTAACGATGGATTTTGTGCAAGATAATATGTCCCATTCTAAACGCGGCGTATTGCGCGGGCTTCATTTTCAAAAAAAACATCCGCAAGGAAAGTTGGTTTCTGTTGTAGAAGGTGAAGTTTTTGATGTTGCTGTCGATTTACGCAAAAAATCACCAACTTTTGGGAAATATTATAGCGTTGTTCTTTCTAGCGAAAAACATAATATGTTTTATATACCTGAAGGCTTCGCACACGGATTTGCCGTACTTACAGAATCAGCTACATTTTGCTACAAATGTACAGATGTTTATCATCCGGAAGATGAATACATTATCCGCTGGAATGACCCGACAATTGATATAAAATGGCCGGATTTTGATTCAGCTCCGCTTCTTTCTCCAAAAGATACACAAGCACCGTTTTTTGACCCGACACAAAGTTATTTTCAGGATATTTTATGATTTGGGTAATCGGCAATAAAGGAATGCTCGGAACAGAACTTTGTGATGTTTTGAACGAAAGAAAAATTGACTTTATAGAAACTGGACACGAAGTAGATATTACAGACAAACAAGCTCTTGATAATTTTATTTCATCACAAACTGAAAAAAAAATAACATGCATAATAAATTGTTCCGCATACGCAAATGTGGATAAAGCTGAAAGTGAAATAGAACAATGTTATAAAATTAATGCGGAAGGCACAGAAAATTTAGCAAAAATATCAAAACAATATGGTGCAACACTTATTCATATTTCTACTGATTATGTTTTTGACGGAAAATCATCTGAACCTTATACCGAAAACATGAAAATTAATCCAATCGGCGTTTACGGCACATCAAAAGCTAAAGGTGAATTAGCAATTCAAAACAAAATAAAAAATTTCTATATTATCCGAACAGCATGGCTTTATGGCATTTATGGAAAGAATTTTGTAAAAACAATGCTTAAACTTCTTAATGAACGAAATACTATAAAAGTTGTAAATGATCAGTTCGGAACACCAACATATGCTAGAGATTTAGCACATATTATATCATTATTTGCATATCAAATTGAAAACTCATCAAAGAACAAAATTCCGTTTGGAATTTATCATTTTACAAACATAGGAAAAACAAGCTGGTATGAATTTGCATGCAAAATTAACGAATTAGGGCAAAAATACAAATTGATTAAAAACAATCCGCAAGTTTTGCCATGTACAACAAGTGAATATCCTACTGCTGCAATTCGTCCTGTATATTCTGTTTTGTCAAAAGAAAAAATAATAAATGCAATCAACAACCTCGATACTGATTTTAAGCATAGCTTCGAGCAGTATCATATTGAACAATCTGCACAGTCAATATGGGAAATTCCGGATTGGCAGACAAGTTTAGAGATTTATATAAAACGAGAAAAAGAATTGCAAAATTCATGCAAATGAATTCGGGAGATTTTTTGTGAAAATTGTAAAAATAAAAAGCGGACTTGGGAATCAAATGTTTCAATATGCTTTTGCCAAAACTCTTGAAAGTCTTACGGGTGAATCCGTTATGTTAGATTTATCTCAATATAATATAGACCGACTTCATAACGGATTTGAGCTTTCGCGGCTTTTTGACATAGATTTAAAAGAAGCACCGAAAGAAACTGTCGAGCTTTTAAGCACAATTCCCAACACATTTATAAAACGAATTCAACGGAAATTCTTTACAAAACCAACACATTACATTGAAGATGAAACAATTTTCAACGAAAATGTATTTGAAATACAAAGTAGCTGCTATTTTGAAGGATATTGGCAATCCGAAAAATATTTTGCACCAATAAAAAATAAAATTGCAGATATTTTCAGTTTCAAGTACCCTATCAATCACTCAACAGAACAATGTGTTTCAGAAATTGATGAATATACTGCTTCAATACATATTCGTCGAGGAGATTATCTTCTTGGAATGAATAAAAATCTGAATTTATGTACTATAAATTACTATAGTACAGCAGTAAATCTTTTGCAAAGTTATCATACTATCAAAAAAATCATAGTCTTTTCTGATGATATTCCATGGTGCAAAAAATGCTTATCGTTTAAGAATATTGAATTAGTTTTTGCAGATTGGAATAATACAGAAGATTCTTGGCAAGATATGTATATAATGAGCAAATGTAAACATAACATTATTGCAAACAGTTCATTTAGCTGGTGGGGTGCATATTTAAACCAAAATTGGAATAAAATGGTAATTGCGCCGGAACAATGGAATAAAAAGCAAAAACGAAACTTCCGCATTATTCCAACAGATTGGACATCTCTCCCCGTATGAAAAAATCAGTTACAGTAATAATTCCGGCATACAATGCAGAACAAACTCTAGAAAAAGCAGTCGAAAGTGTTTTTGAACAAACATGTAAAGTTGAAAAAATCATTATCATTGATGATGGTTCTAAAGATAAAACTTTACAAATAGCAGAAAGTCTAAAAGACAAATCTTTATTATCAAAAGATTTACCGGAAATTAATGTTATCTCTATAAAAAACTCTGGCGTTTCTCATGCTAGAAATATAGGAATAAAAGAATCAAATACGATATATATATCATTTTTAGACAGCGATGATTCTTGGCATTCACAAAAAATAGAAAAACAATTAAAAATCTTTGAAGAAAATAAAGATGTTGCGCTGGTTTCAACTTCAAGCACTGTAAAAAACAGATTTTCTAACAAAACAAAAATAATCAGTTACTGGCATCTTCTTATGCGAAACCATGTAATTACATCTTCTGCAATGGCAAAAACTTCAACATTAAAATCAATTCTTTTTGATGAAGATTTAAAACGAGCCGAAGATTATAACTTATGGTTAAAAATTGGCAAAACAGGCAAAATGTTTTTTATTGATGAAAAACTTGTGTTTTTTGCAGACAAACAAACATTCGGACAAACAGGACTTTCAAAAGATTTTCATGCATTAAGCAAAGATGAAATGCGCGGCTTTATAAAACTTGTAAAAAACCGCACAATAACACCATTGCAGTTCCTATTTGCCTTTGCTATGTCTTGTATAAAATACATTCGTAAATGTATAATAATGTTTATTCGTAGAGAAAAAGCAAAATGATTAAATTATTATTTACTGCATCTAGGTCATCGCACATAATGCAGTTTCATAAACCATATATAAATTATTATCTTTCGTATGGCATTAAGGTTTTTACGGCAGCACAAGGCGAAGTGGAAATTCCAAATGTAGAGCATGAAAATATTATTTTTGAAAAACGCAATATATTTAAAAATTTAAAAAGTATATTTAAAGTACGCAATTTAATAAAAAACGAATCTATTGATATTGTTATTTCTAACGCCACATTAGCAGGATTTATTACACGCCTTGCGGTGTTTACTCTTTTTAAAAAACCTCGCGTTATTCACAGCTGTCATGGATATCTATTTTCTAATTCAACTAAGCCGATTAAGCGATTCATACTTATTTTTATTGAAAAACTTTTATCTCCGGTTACAAACATTGTTCTTACAATGAATACGGAAGATTTTGCTGCTGCAAAAAAATACAAATTTTCAAAAAAAATTCTAAACATTCCCGGAATCGGTTATACTGAAAAACCAAAATCTTTTGTTAAAACTGAAGAAACATTAAAACAAGAAAATTTATATCGTAACTTTATTGATATTGAGAATGTTTTCACGTTAGTTTATGCAGCTGAAATTTCTGCACGAAAAAATCAGACACAACTTGTAGAATTAATTACTCCACTTTTTTTAAAACATCCTAATTGGCGTCTTATTCTTGCCGGCGATGGTGTTCTAGAAGAAGAGCTGAAAAAAAAGATAAAAACCTTAAATATGCAAGATAAAATCATTATGACGGGTTTTGTTAAAGATATTAATGGACTTTTATCATCTGCACAAGCTGTTATTTCAACAAGTAAAAGTGAAGGACTTCCTTTTAATATACTGGATGCAATGTCGTTGGGAATTCCTGTAATTGCATCAAATATAAAAGGGCATTCCGATTTAATAAATGACGGACAAAATGGCTTTTTGTTCAGTTTAAAAGAGCCTTTTGATTTAGAATTCAAGCTTGAACAACTTGAAAACAATTTGTCTTTACGACTTGCTTTTATAGAAAATGCAAAAAAATCCGCTGATTACTTTTCTATTAAGCGAGTTTTTGATATTGTTTTAAGTGCATATGCAGAAGTAGATTCGAGATTGCATTTTGCAAACAATTAAATTATTTTCTAATTGTTTATGCAGCAATCAGTTAATTTCTTTTGCTTAAATATAATTTTGATTATTAAAAGACGGAATATATATGATTAATGAGAACCAAAAAACATTAAATAGATTTCAGATTTTTCTTGATTTAATGTGTGTGCCTATTTCATTCTTGCTAGCATACTTTTTTAGATTTGATATTTTTAACGGCACAAACAACATGACATTTGATACAAATGTTTTACTTGTGTTTTTATTGATGCCTGTTTTCTTTTTACTTTATAGTTCTTTTGGTTTATACAGTTCAAGAAGAACAAAACCTTTACGCTCAGATATTACGGCAATCTTATATTCTAACCTTATTGCCGCCCTTGTTTTTTCGCTATTTCTTTACGTTGGAAAAATAATGCATTTCTCTCGTTATGTAGTAGTTTTATTTACAATATTCAACACCGCAATAACGGTTACAACACGTCTTACTATAAGACTTATATTAACTACATATCGTAAAAAAGGTTATAACAAACGGTTTTGTCTTGTTATCGGTGCAAACGAACTTAGCCGTATTTTCATTGAAAAAACAAGACAGCATCCTGAATGGGGCTACGAAATCACAGGCATTGTTGCAGAAGATAATTATAAAAAAAGCAATTTTTGGGGTATATCTATTATAAGCAAAATTTCAAATCTTGCAGAAACATTTGAAAATAGATATTTTGACTTTGTTATTATTGCTTTAGCACCTGAAAATTATATTTCAGTAAATAAAATAATTCCATTATGCGAAAAAAACGGTGCTAGAATAATGATTATTCCTTATTACAGCGAATATATTCCTGCAAAACCACTATTTGAAGATTTAGATGGACTTCCGCTTATTGATACAAGGTATATTCCGCTCGACTATCCTATTTATCAAATGGCAAAACGAGCTTTTGACATCCTTTTTTCGATATTTGCCATTGTTATAACATCTCCAATAATGATTGTTGCTGTTATATTAACAAAATTAACATCGCCCGGACCTGTTTTATATAAACAAGAGAGAATGGGACTAAATCAAAAAACTTTCAATATGTATAAATTTCGTTCTATGCGAGTGCAAAGCGAAAAAGACAGTCAAACTATCTGGACAACAAAAGATGATCCACGAAAAACAAAATGGGGTGAATTTATGCGAAAAACAAGTATAGATGAACTCCCTCAGTTTTTTAATATTCTATACGGCTCAATGTCTGTAGTAGGTCCAAGACCTGAACGCCCTTTTTTCGTATCACAGTTCAAGGAAACAATTCCTCGCTATATGATAAAACATCAAGTACGTCCAGGTTTAACAGGTTGGGCACAAGTAAATGGCTGGCGAGGCGATACATCAATAGAAAAACGCATTGAACATGATGTTTATTACATAGAAAATTGGTCTTTTTTATTCGATTTGAAAATTATAATTTTAACTTTATTCAGAGGTTTTATTAATAAAAATGCATATTAATTTTTGTTAATGGATATAATTTCTTAATGTATAAGAAATTATATATTAAGAAATATATTTTTTGAAAAAGCGTTCTATTGATTTTTGCTAATAATTAGATTAGAATTATGCAATGCTTAAAGTCTGCAAAACATTACATATATTTTTTTTCCTATTATTATCTGCATCTCTTTTTGCACAAACTGCATCTAAAAAATTTCAAATTACTTCAGTAAAATATAATATCACTGGAATAACAAGAGAAAGTGTTCTTGATGAAGGACTTAATATCGATAGAAATAGAGTTTTTGATGATCAAGAAGATTTTGATGAATATATATCATGGCTTCGTGGCGATTTAGATAATAATCGTATTTTTAAAGATACAAGTGTTCAAGTTTTTTATGGAACAAGAGATATAACAACAGGCATTACTCCGGTTGAATTATTGATTTCAACAACAGAAACAAGAAATAAAATTATAGTTCCATACCCTCGAATAAATTCCAACACAGGTGCACAGCTCAAAGTAAAACTTCGCGATTATAACTTTCTAGGTTCAATGCAAATGTTTGATCTTGATTTTACGTATCATTATTACACCGCAGAAACCCCTAGGCGCCATATAGTTGGTCTGAATACAGGATTTATGATCCCTTTTAGAGTTGGAGATTATAACGTCTATTGGAATAATTCTATTGATTTTAATCAAACATTAATAAAAGGATATAAACCATTTCTAAATTTAGGCTCAAGTGTTAGTGTTACAGTTCCTGTCGATAAAAAATCGAATATGAATTTTTCTCTCAATGGCTCATACACACATGAAACAAACAAAAATCAATATGCAAATCTAGGAACATCCGTTACTTATTCAAGAGCGTTATTTGATAATTTATCTTTAGTATTAACACAAAGTCATACTTTTTACAGAAATCCTGATTATACTACTGATAAAAATTATTTTAATGAAACATTTGGAGTTTCTTTCCCAACCAGAATAGGAATTATACCTAATTTTGCTGCTGTTACATGGACACCATTAGGTACATTTTCATGGAACTGGGATATTGCAGCTCTTTCACAAAATAGAACAGCTTCTTCCAGAAGCGATATGATAGAACATACAGATTTGAAAGGTCCAACATTTACTTTTGGACATTCTATTGGTTCTGGACGAATTGAATGGGTTGGAAAATACAAAAAAGGGTTTTCTATGTCTTTTGGACAATACTGGGTATATAATTTTCACAAAAAACATATTCCAGAACCGTATTTTACGCTTAATACGCAGCTACATCTTCCCGGAGAAAGAATTGCTCTTTACAATAGAAACTATTGGTATTATAGCATGAAAGGTCTAACAACAACTTTTGCAGAACGAATGCGCGGTATTAAAGATAATGATAATCTGAATTCAATAAATATGCTTGTAATGAATTTTGATTTTCCAATAAAGTTGCTTTCAACAGATTTCGAAGGCTGGGATTTCCCATATGGTTCCAAGCTTAAAAAGCTTGATATGGAAATACATGTATCACCGTTTTTAGATTTAGCAATAGGAGCTAATTCATTTACAGGCACCAACTTCTTGATTGCAGACGGATATTATTCAGGCGGTTTAGAAGTTTTAGTTTATCCGTATCACATGAAAAGTGTTATTGGCCGCTTAAGCTTTGGAATGGACTTAGCAAGAACAATTTTGCCAGGCAGACTTGTAAACAAATACTGGCGCGAAAATCAAAGAAAATGGGAATTTACTTTTGGACTTGGAGCATTCTATTAGGCTGAATATCGAATTTTGAAAATATTCCGCATATTAACGGAAATCAAAAAGTTCTTCATGTGTAACAAAGCCCGGCGTTTGATTATATTGGTCCGGGTTATAAAGCGCAATACATAGATCATATGGTCCATTTATTTTTATATAACTTTCAAGGCTGCCTGTAAAATATCGTAAATCAAACCTGTATATATATCTTGTCGTTTGCGCAATAAAAGGCAAAACAACATTAGTAAAAGAATCTCCTACAAGAAGAATTTTATAATTGTTGTTTACTGTCTTATTTTCAACAAAATTATTAGAAGATCCATAACAATACGCATGATAAGGATCTTTGCCATAGAAATCTTTTGAATTTATATTTTCAAAATCTATCATCGCATTAAAATTTCCAAAATTATCTGCAATTTTGTTATGTTTGTCAAAAGCTTCAAAATGGATTTCATATTCTTTTTTTGGCAGTATCAACATAAAATCATCTGGTTTTGTTTTCGCAAGAGTTATTTTTTTTCCATAAGAACCAAGCAAAGCTTTTTTATATAACTTATAATCATAATCATCATCATAAAATGATTTTAATTTCAAATTAGTTTTAGAATCAATTTTTTCAATTATTTTTTGAGCTGCCCATACTCCTGTTTCCGGTTTCCAGTGGTGGTCTGTTTTAAAAAATAAATCATAATGATTTTTGTTCTCTAAATGTATTAACTCGCGTAAATCAAGCACATCAACTTTATTCACCAATAGATTCGCTATTACAGCATCTGCATTTTGATTTGAAAAATCGTGAATACCTGAATATTTCTCATCATATTTACATATTTTATAAGGAGCTTGAACATAAATAAATGGAATATTCTCGTTC
>JAAYQG010000064.1 GCA_012519415.1 Treponema sp.
ACAATCGCCTATTTCTAAAACTGTTCCAAGTTCTTCAGTTCCTTCTGCATTTGGTCAGCAGCCAAAAAAAACCGAATCAGCGGCTGTTGTGCCTATAAGAGAAGGCGGCAAAATAGAAATAATTGCTATTGGTGTTTCAACAGGTGGACCAAATGCTTTGCGCGAAGTTTTTAGAGATATAGATCCGGAGCTTGAGCAGCCGGTACTTGTTGTTCAGCATATGCCGGCAGGCTTTACGGAAGAATTTGCAAATAGTTTAAATAACATTTGCCCGCTTGAAGTAAGAGAAGCAAAAGAAGGAGATGTCGTTAAAAAAGGACGTGTTTTAATTGCTCCCGGAAACAAGCATCTTGTTGTTGAAAGAAAAGCGTTAGCAACTATAGTTCATTTAAGTGATGCAGAACAGCGCAATGGGCATCGCCCTTCTGTAGATGTTCTTTTTGAATCTGTTGCGCAGCAATATCAAAATAGAGCACTTGGTGTTATTATGACCGGCATGGGGCGCGATGGTGCTGCTCAAATTACAGAGTTGCGCCGTCAAGGTTCTTATACACTAGGGCAAGATGAAGAATCTTCAATTGTTTATGGAATGCCCAAAGTTGCTTTTGAAATGGGCGGTGTTCAAAAACAAATCCCCCTAAAAGAAATGGCAACCGCAATAAACAAACTTGCAAGAGAACACGCCTAACCCAACAACCACAACTCAATCCCATAAGAGAAAGCGTTTCGCCAGATTAAACCCAAATTCGTAGCACCAACCCCAATGCGAAACAAGCCTTGTAGTTTGTGCTTGCCACAAACTACGGGTTTTGCTAGATTAGTCCCAAATTTATAGCTCCAGCCCAAACGCAAAACCCGCCTCAAGTTTTTTGCAAGCAAAAAACTTGGCGTTTCGCTAGCATAATCCCAAATTTTAGAAAGACCCCCACTCGAACGCCCAATCGGCGTTTCGCTAGCATAAATCCTAAATTTTAGAATAAACCCCACCGAATGTCCAATGCTCAAGTTTTTGCTCCGCAAAAACTTGGCGTTTTGCTAACATAAACCCTAAATTTTAGAATAAACCCCAAGCAAAACGCCTAGTCCTTCCACGGAAAAATAAAGCTTTTTAATGTGCGAGGACCTAATGTTTCGCGGTCATCAGCTATTAATTCGCCCCATGGAATGCGGACTTTTCGTTTTCCATGTTGTTTTAGTTCTTCTTCGTGTTCTTCAAGCCAGTCATATTTATAAAGTCTAATTCTAAAGGCATTGTTATAGCTCAATAAAATACCTGCAAAACCCGGTATTAATGTGGCGGTAAAATAAGAAATTCCTGCTAAAATTAATGTGTATAAAAACATAAAAACAGAAAATCCAATGTTGTCAAAAAAAATTATAAAACATTTTTTAAGCGTTTTTTTGAATTTATTGCCAAGTTGTGCTTGTATAGGTAAAAACCATTGTAATGCAAGTACAACTGTTAGCAAAAACCAAAACATTACAGAAGATAAAAAAAGCCCAAAAAGGTTTCCCATATTGTAATAAAAAGGAATACATTTCTTTGCTATTAAAATAATTGCTACAATCAAAGCAGAAAAAAGAAGAGCATCTTTCCAAACATTAGGAATTTCTAAGAAAGTTTCTTTAATCGAAACATGCTTAAAGTCTGCAAATTTTGCCATTGTCTGATTTACTGCAAAAAGTTCAATCATTAAAATAAGCAAAAAAATTATTCCAATTACAAGTCCTATGAGCGGCGGCAACTTCGTTAGAAAAAAAGCTCCACCTGCAATTAACGCAAGAGAAATACAGTTATAAACAAACAGCGATAAAAGATTATCCCAGCCGTCGCAAAAGTTCTTTTTTAATAAGAATAAAATCATACTAAAGTTTTAAATGATTATGCGAATATAGTCAACAATCACATTAAAAGTTAGAATATGAAACTTTTTTCAAATTATATAGAGTAGCTTTTAAAAGTATGATATAATGACGAACATGAACAACGAACAACTTTCTGGAATTTTATCTTTAGTCTCAAAAATTCATGCGGAAACGGTCGCTTTTTTGAAAGAGGAACTTGCAGCTAATGGCCTACCGGATTTCACAACATCGCATGGAAATATTTTGTATAGACTTTCTAAGGCCGAAACTCTTTCAATGACTAAAATTGCTAGAATGATTCACCGAGATAAGTCTACGGCAACAGTTCTTGTAAATAAGCTTGAACGGTTTGGCTTAGTTAAGCGGATTCGCTGTAAAGATGATAATAGAAAAACTCTACTGATGCTCACGGAAAAAGGTGCCGAATACAATGAAGCGACTGCAAATATTTCCAAGCGTCTTATCGATCGCTGTTATCAAGGTTTTTCTCAAGCAGATAAAGAAAAAGCTTTTGAGCTTTTAACAAGAATATCTGATAATTTTTCAAATATTCAACAAGAAGAATAATTTCACTTCTTCGTACCGAATCGAATGTTTGCCGTTGTTATAATTTTAAATTAAACAACGGCTTTGCATTTTACTTAATAGCAGTATTCTTAAAATTACATAACTAATACTTGATAATATACAAAGTACAATTTATTGATTTCGGTTTAGTTTTCTATTTGGTTTTACACCTAACAGTCGAATTGTTCGCTTTATAAGATTGGATATAAAACCTATTGACATTGTTTTTATTTAAAACTAAAATGTGCAAAAATCTTTAGGAGTTTTAGATTATGTTTCGTTCTTTTAAGAAAAATATAGCTTTTTTTATTAAAGCTATATCTTTTTTTTGTTTATGCTTGATTTTAGCTGGTTGTTCTAAAAAAAAGACGGAAAATGCTGTTGCTGTTTTTATTCCGGGTGTAATGGCAGGCAGTCCTATTTATGAAATGCTTGCAGATGGTGCTGTAGAAGCAGTAAACGAGTTTAATACAAAAAATAATAGTAATGTAAAAATTGATGTTATTGAAGCCGGTACAAATCAAGCAGAGTGGAGTTCTAAATTAACTGCACTTACTGCCGGCAAAAAATATAGTCTTATTGTTTCTTCAAATTCATCATTACCTGCAATTATTGAACCGCTTACAGAGCAGTTTCCGGAGCAGAAATATCTTGTTTTAGATGCATTTCTTGATAAAAACAATAATGTTGCAACTATAAATTATAATCAGCGTGAGCAAGGATATTTGACAGGTTATGCTGCCGGTCTTGCAACTACTGCAAGCAAAAGTGTTTTTCCATACGCAAACGATGCAAAAAAAATAGCACTAATTGCTGCTCAAGAATATCCTGTAATGAATCAAGTTATTTTGCCTGCTTTTATAGAAGGAGCCCATGCTGTTGATTCTGAAATTACTGTTGATTTTCGGGTTGTTGGAAATTGGTATGATGCTTCTAAAAGTGCAGATATAGCAAAGTCTTTATATGACGATGGTGTTGATGTTATTTTGCCCATTTCCGGAGGTGCAAATCAAGGTGTTATTTCTGCTGCTCAGACTATGAATTTTTATGTTACATGGTTTGATGATAATGGCTATGAAAAAGCACCGGGATATGTTATTTCAAGCATGGCACTTGGACAGAAAAGGTTGGCTAAAGAATCAGTTTATTCTTATCTTGAAAATAAACTCGAGTTTGGAAAACCAAAAACAGTTGGCGTAAAAGAAGGATATATTTCATATGTAAAAGATGACCCCACTTGTTTACAAACAGTGCCGGAAGATTTTATTTTTCAGCTTTCTGCTGTTGAAAATGATATAAAATCAGGAAAATTAGATCTTAAACCTTTGATGTAAAATGTGTAAATAGTTTCGCTTGGATTAATTCCTTAATTTTGAATTGAGCCGGCGAAACAGGCTTGATTGCTCGGTAGATTTTGTGCAAGATTTAGGAGTAGCGACGTATAAAAGTAAAAAAGATGTGATTATGAATTTCCATGAACTTTGTTGTACGAATATTGGTATGTATTTTGCGCATAAAAAAGCACTTGATGGTGCTACAGTTTCATTTAAAACAGGTTCAATACATGCTTTGCTTGGCGAAAACGGTGCAGGAAAATCAACATTAGCACATATTATTTCAGGTTTTATGGAACAGACTTTCGGCACTGTAACTTTGGACGGAAATCTGTTTGAGTTTGGAAAAAAGCGTAATCTTAGTCAGCATATAGCTATGGTGCATCAAAGACCAAAACTTGCAGAAGATTTTACTGTTTGGCAAAATGCGCTTATTTCAGTTCAAAAAGATTCCATAAAACCTTATAACAAAACCAAAATTATTGAAAAACTTGAATTAATTTGCAGCGATTGGGCTATAAATATAGACGTTTCAAAAAAAATACATACATTAAATGATTCCGAACGATTTTATGCTGCCTTGCTTTGTGCACTTATTAAAAAACCTTTGTTTCTAATTTTAGATGAACCGACTGCTGTGCTGGACGCAGAGCAACGGCTGATTTTTTCACGTTCATTAAAAAAGGCGAAAGAAAACACACTTGGAATAATATACATAAGCCACAACATTGAAGAAGTAATTCAGCTTTGTGATACTATAAGTGTTTTGAAAAAAGGAATTTTCGCAAAAACGTTTGATAATTCAAAAGACGATGTTTCTATAGATGATATTTTGAGTACAATGTTTAATCCTGTAGAAAATTTATCGCACGAAGCAAAATTGTCTACAACAAAACCGTCGTCGATTGATAATATATCAAAAAAAGTAGAAAAATCAAATATTCAAAAGATAATTCTTAGCGTAAAGAATTTGCGAACATTTTCAAATGAAAAAGAAATGCTTAAAAATATTTCTTTCGATTGTGCTGCTGGCACAATTACTGTTATTAGAGGTGAAAAAAAAAGCGGGCTTGAAGTTATAGAGCGGGTTTTAACCGGAATAAAAATTCCATATTTTGAAGGAATTGTAGAAATTTCTGGCAAAAGATTAAAAAAAATATCGCCTGCTGTTTTGCGTTCAAATAAAGTTGGAATTGTTTCATCTAATAAATACTTTGTAAGCTCAAATCCCAATCTTTCGGTTAAAGAAATGCTTTTACCTTTTATACATAATAAAGGCAAAAACCGTCGTGAAAAAGACATTCTTGATGTAAAAGTTTTAATTGAATCCGAAAAAATAAATATTTCTATATACGAGCCTGTTTCAAATCTTTCAGGCGGTATGCTTCAACGCTTAATTCTTTCAAGAGAAATGTCGTTGAATCCTGAACTTTTAATTCTTGCTGAACCTTTGCACGGTTTAGACACCTATACTGTTCAGAATCTTGAAAATAAGCTTAGAAAATCGACCGAAAACGGCACTGCTGTTCTTATTCTAACAACAGATGCTGATGATGGACTTTCTTATTGGGATTGTATGTACGATATAAAAAACGGCAATTTAATTAAAAAGGACAAAATATGACAATTAAGCCGCTATTAAAAAAGGATGTTTTTGATACATTAAAAGTTCCTTTATTTGCTTTTTTGGCAGCTGTTGCTGTCGTATCAGTTTTGATTTTTTTAAGTTCAAAAAATCCTATTGAAGCGTTGGTTTCTTTTTTTACAAGCCCGTTTTCTGCATCGTATTATTTTGGTTCTTGGCTGAATTCTGCAACTTTGTTGACTTTTGCAGCTGTTGGTATGTGCATATCTTTTAGGAGCGGTTGTTTTAACTTAGGCGGAGAAGGGCAGGTATGTCTTGGGGGTTTTGTAGCAGCTGTAACGTTGAATCTATTAAAAGGACATAACAATGTTTTAGCTTTATCTGTTTCGTTTTTGGCAGCTGTTATATCGTCTGGTTTGCTCGGTTTGTTTTCGGGAATTCTTAAAGCGTATCGGAATATTAACGAGCTTTTAATATCTTTTTTGCTTTCAAGTGCAATTTTACCTCTTGTTGATTATGCTGTAAGCGGTCCTCTAAGAGATACAAAGGGAACACTTCTTGCAACTCCATTTATTGATAAAGCTTTTAGGTTAAAAAGCTTGTTAAAGCCGTCCACGTTAAATTCTTCGATTTTTATTGCCGTTGCTTTTTCTGTTTTGCTCGGTTTGTTTTTATTTTATACAAAATCAGGCTATCGTTTAATATGTACAGGTAAAGCACCGGAGTTTTCCGATTATTGCGGTTTTAACACAAAAAAAATTTCCGCCTTTTCAATGTTTTTTTCATCTATGGCGCATGGTCTTTCAGGGTTTTTTGCTGTAGTAGGCACTTATTATACATGCCATGCAGGATTTTATGCAGGCATGGGTTGGAATGCACTTTCGGTATCATTAATTGCTAAAACAAATCCGTTTCTGGTTTTTCCTGCTTCACTTCTTCTTGCATATATTTTTACTGCTGCAGATTGTGCTGTGCTTGAAAACAACATGAATTTTAACAGTGCTTTTTTAGTTCAGGGAGTTGTTCTTTTTGTAGTTTCTGCACAGTTTTTAGTTAAATCGCTAAATAACGCAAAAGAGAGGATTCATTAAATGTTGCTTGATATTTTGATAATTTCCGCACCCGGTATTGTTCTTGCGTTAGGTGCTCTTGCAGCAGAATATGCCGGCGTTATGACAATTTTTTTGGAAGGTTGTATAAATCTTGGTGCTTTTTTTTGTTTTGCAATAGCTGTTTGGTCGGGCAATATTTATTTTGCTATTATTTGTTCTTGTGCTGTTTGTATGTTGTTTGTTTTTGTAGTTTGGATTTTTGTAAAAAAAACCGGTGCAAATATTTTTTTGGTTGGTGCTGGAATCAATTTGTTTGCTGCTGGAATAATTCCGCTATTTTCACAATTGTGGTTTGGCACAAGTGGAGTAGTTGCAGCAAATATAATTGAACCGTCTGCTTTTTTTGTTCGCAACGGTTCAACATTAATGAGCTTTTTACTTGTAGCTTGCTTTGTTTTTATTGTTTTGCAAACATCTTGGGGAATTTCTTTGCGTGTCTGTGGCAACCAAAAAGATGTTTTAGCTGCAAATACCATAAATACAGCAAAACTTCAATGTCAATCATGGATTATAGCATCTGCTTTTGCAAGTTTTGCAGGTGCTGTTTTAACTATTCGCTTGCAGTCGTTTGTTCCAAACATAAGTTCTGGAAAAGGCTGGATAGCATTGGCAGCTGTTTTTTTAGGTAGAAAAAATGTATTTGGTGTTATTGCGGCATCATTATTGTTTGCAGCAGCCGAATATGCAGCAAATAGAATGCAAGGACTTTACTCTTTGCAACCTTCTTTTATGTTGACAATTCCATATTTTATAACATTAATTCTTTTTATTATTGTTCCGTCAAAAAAGCAGAAAGAATAAATGAATTTTACAGCAAATTGCAAATGTTTTTGCATCATATTTTGGAAAGCCAAATGAAACAGTTTATCAATTAAAAATGCTGTCAAAATCGTCTAAAGGAGCATCTGCATTAACTTCTTTTTCATTTTGAAGATATATACTGCTAACAGATAAAAGTCCATGTTTTTCGTCTTCTGCTGTGTTTTCATTTGTCGAAGGCTCTTCGGTAAAAGATTCAGCTATAAAAGATTCAGCTTTGTCCTGAAAATCATTCTGCAATGATTCAGCTTCATGCAATGATTCAGTTTCATGCAATGATTCAGTTTCAAGTGAATTGTTATTTTGAAGTTCATGTTCTGAATTTGTTGTATCTATGTCGGGCAAAGTTTCTAAATTTTCCGGATTTTCCGGCGTTTCTTCAATGGTTGTTGTTTCTTCGATATTTTGCTCTTTATTATGAAAAAAATCTTTTTCAAGCTCTTTGTTTGAAATTTCATAGTTATAAATCGGTGCAGATATATTAACAAAATTATTGATGTTTGTTTTGAACTGATTTAAGTCATTGCTAAGCGATGTCATTTTTGTGCGGCTTTCTGTACTCATTTCATTAACGGATAACATTCTATCAACAATATCTTCCGCACCGTTTTTGATTTCATCGATGCCGTTTCTTGAAAGTGCAACGACATTTTCAAGTTTTTCCATTTCCGCAGAAACTGCTTGACGTTGTGCATTTAAATTATCATAGGCAACATTCATTTCTTCTGAGGCAGATGTTATGCGCTGAGAAAACGATGCAACTTTTTCTGCTTCGCCGGCAGCTTCGCTTATGTTTTCAAGAATTGTATTCAAAGATGTATGAATAACGGAAGATTTTTCGTTTATATCTGCAAAAGCTTGCGCTGCGCTTTCTGAAAAATCTGTAACTTCATTCATTCGGCTTGTAATTGTAAAAAGACTATCGGATATTCTTTTTGAATTTTCGCCTGTGCTTTCTGCAAGTGTTCTTATTTCTTCTGCAACAACGGCAAATCCCTTGCCGCTTTCGCCTGCATGGGCACTTTCTATTGCAGCATTCATTGCGAGAATGTTTGTTTGTTCTGCAACTGTATTAATTACATCTACAATTTCTGTAACTATTTTAATTTGAGTCGCAACTTCGCGAATCATTGAATTTGAAGCTCCAATTTTCTGGTCGCCGTATGCAACAGCTTCTTGCATTTCTTCTGCGCTTGAACAGTTTTCTTCTGCCATGTTTCTAATTTTTTCAACAGAAATTGCCATTTTTGAAGAAGCTTTATCCGATTCTTGAATTGCAATTGATTGTATGTTGTTATCTTTTGCAAGCCCCATAACAGCTGTAGACATTCGTGTAAGGGAATCTACCGAATTTTCAACAGCTTTTTCAATGTTATCAAATTGTTTGCGCAAAGATTCGATGTTTGAGCGAATTTCATGTGTTGCACTTGCTGTCGTATGTGCTACAAGACTGATATTATCTCCAAGAGTAACGTTTTGCAAAGAGGAATCTTTAACAACTTCAAAAAAAGAACTAAGATCTTTAATTGTATTTGATAATGTTGCTGCTAAAAATGAAATTTCGTCTTTGTCTTTTGTAATGTTGCTTATATCTACGGTAAAATCTTTTTCTGCAAGTTTTATTGAAGCATTTTGAAGAACTTTTACTCTATTTGTAATTTTTCGAGTTACTTTTAAAGCGATAATAAAAACCGCAATAGAAGTTATTAAAAGAATTAAAATATTTTGTATTATAAATGTATTAAACATTTTTTGGTTTCTTTCTGTCAAGCTTGTTGTAAGATGACCTAAAACTTTTGAAAATGTGTCGTTTGTTTGCATTAAAACAGTTGTAGCTTGTATTATGCGATTTATCATGTATGACATGAGTGTTTTGCGACTATCAGAATCATCAAGACTGTTTGTTGTTTTTATAGCACCGCTTGCATCTAGTGAAAGAATTTCTGTTTCCGAAAACTCAAGTTCTATAAATTCTTTAAGTGATACTTCGACTTTTTCAAGTTGCGGAATAATAACATTCCAAACTTTTAAAAGTTTGTCTAAATCTTCAGCTTCTTCTTTTGATAAAAGCATTTTGTATTTTTCAGCTGAAATTATGGTCATCTGTTCGTTTGCTTTTTTGCTTAGTTCCTGCCATTCAGAAATAATAGTGTCTGTGTTTGCTCTAATTGCTAAAATTGTTGGCGGGAAGGCATAAATTTTTTGTATAAGGAGTTCCATTTGCAATGTTTGCTGTTCAAATTGCTGCGTTTGTCTAATTTTACTAAATGAGGCAAAAATACTAAAAGAAACGCCCATTGTTACTATAACAAAAGATGAAATGAGAATGACGAATTTTGTATTTAATTTCATGTTTATACCTTGCCTCAAATGCTTTACGTTTTTAGTATAACATAAAACAAAAAAAAGAATCGAAAAAAATGTATATTTTTTTTATACTTTGCAATGCGAAATTATCAGTTCCGATTTTACCGGTATTGTCAACGCAAATGTACAGCGTTGGCGGTATTTAAAGTTACGGCGAAACCCAAAAGTGAAATATGTGCTTTATCTAATAAACGCTTAAAATTTTTGTAATTTGGTCTTTGCCTATAATGCGCATAAAATTTGCAAGTCGAGGACCTTGATCTTTATCAATAAGCGCATTGTAAACAGCAACAAAAAGTGCTTTAGCGTCTATGTTCATTTCTTTTGCAATATCATACATTGCTTGCTGCAAATCTTTGTCAGCCTCATAAGTTTCCATTTTAGGAACAATTTCATCTCGAATTCGAACGATTGCCTTTTGTAGATTTTCTTCAAGATTCGCTTTTGAGTTGTCGGTTCGCAATGCAAAGCAGAATTCAGGTGCCCACGTTGGAGCAGATTCTGTAATCCAAAACCATGCGCATAAAGCTCTTTGGCGCAATGTTTCTTCTTGTTCTGGCTTTACGTCATCAAGTGCTTTTATAACGTTGTCTATGTTTCCACTGTGAATTTGTAACAATGTTGTAAGCATTCTAAAAGAAATTTGATATGGCATAACTTCAGGAATTTTTCCATCTATTTGCGAAAGCATATAAATGCGTTTTTCTTTGTTGAAAAAATCTTCATTTTTGGCTTTATCCACACCGTAAACAATTCGTTCAGTTTTGTCATAATCTTCATAAATTTTTAGAACATCTAAATCGAAGCTGATTGCAAATTCAGTATTTGGACGTGTGCTTGCAAAAATGTAGCGCAAAACTTGAGGCTGATAAACTTCAAGTGCGTCAACAAGCGAAATAACTTTGCCCTTTGAAGAACTCATTTTTCCCGGAACGCCTTTGAGCTGAACGAAGTCGTAGCGCATTGTAACAGGAGCATCCCAGTTGTAGATTTTCTTTGAAATAAGCTTTGCAGTGTCATAACTTCCGCCCGGGCTTATGTGATCTTTTCCGCCCGGTTCAAATATAACTTTTTCTACCCACCATCTCATTGGCCAGTCGACTCGCCAGCCGAGCTTTATTCCGCCGAATTTACGCATATCTATTGTTTCTTCATTGCCGCATTCACATTTGTAATAAACTGCATATTCATCATCGTAATCTGTTATTTCGGTTGTGTCTTTTTTGCATTTTCCGCAAAAAATAGCAGTAGGCCAGTAAATATCGCTGTCTTTCATTTTATGTGCATCATCACGATATTCGTTAAGGCATTCCTTTATGAGAGCACGATTTTGCATTGCCTTTTTCATACCTTCAGCATAATGATTTGCTTGGTATCGTTCAGATTGATAAATAAATTCAGGATAAATACCTACTCTTGGGAGTTGTGTTTCAATATCGATTTCATGGTGGCGTGCATAATTTGCATCTCTTTTTGTGGTGTCCGGCACAGAAGTAATGGGAAACCTTAGATAGTTATTAAGAATTTCCGGATTTGGCATATTTACCGGTACTTTTCTGAATACGTCGTAATCGTCCCACGAATAAATAAACCGAACATTTTTGCCTTTGTCTTTTAAGGCTCGAACAACTAAATCAACGGTAATAATTTCACGAAAATTTCCAATATGAACAGTGCCGCTTGGCGTAATGCCCGAAGCACAAGTATATAATTCCATTTCGCCTTTTTCGCGAATAATATTGGAAGCCATCTGGTCTGCCCAGTGACATAAAAGTGGATTTCTTTCTTCTTTGTTTGACTTGCTCATAATGAATGTGATTATATAGAAAAAAAAGATTTTGTGGAATATGTGCATTTGCGTTTCGCTTTGGGTTTTATCTACAAATTTAGGGAATAATCTAGCAAAACGCCAAGTTTGCGTTTTGCGTTTGGGATTGGAGCTACAGTTTGGGATTAAACTGGCAAAACGCCAAGTTTTTGCGGAGCACAAACTTGAGGATTGGGCGTTCATTTGGGTTTTATCTAAAATTTGGAGATTAATCTGGCAAAACCCGTAGTTTGCGTTTTGCGTTTGGGATTAGAGCTACAGTTTGGGATTAAACTGGCAAAACGCCAAGTTTTTGCGGAGCAAAAACT
>JAAYQG010000065.1 GCA_012519415.1 Treponema sp.
AGGATGTAATATTATCCCAAGTTTCATATCCTAAATATCCTGTGTATCCTGTTAAATTATTCATCATCAAAATCAATAAAAGTATATTGTGTTTCCATTTCCGAATTACACCCCCTGCTCCCCCAAAAACTGCAAAACGTCAGACGCATTCGTGTCGGGCTTTGCTTTTTCAAACACTTTGATAATCTTTCCGTGTTCATCAATAATATATGTAGCGCGCACAACGCCCATATATTTTTTGCCGTACAGAAATTTCTCCTGCCACACATCATACGCCTTAATCGCCGTCAATTCAGTGTCGGACAATAAAATAAACGGCAAATCATACTTCGAGGAAAAATTTTGATGCGACTTTTCGCTATCCTTGCTAATTCCGATTACAACGATGTTGTTGCGTTTAAACTTCTCGAAATTCTCCCTGAATGCATTTGCTTGTTTTGTACAACCTGATGTATTATCTTTCGGATAAAAATAGAGCACAACTTTTTGCCCCTTAAAATCTTCCAACTTCACAATGTTACCGTCTTTATCGGGAAGTGCAAAATTCGGAGCAAGCAATCCTTCTTTTAACATAACGCCTCCATGAGAGGATAGTATAGCATATCTTAACTGATTACGCTCCACCTTATACCCAATTCTCTAATTTCAATCCGGTAACTCTTGCAAATTCTTTTGTATTGTTTGTAACAAGCGTAAGATCTTTTGCAATAGCTTGTGCTGCAATTTGCATATCATATGCACCGATTACTTGCCCGCATTTTTCTAAATTTGCTCTAATCAACCCAAAGACTTCCGCATCACTATCATCAAATGGTAAAATGTCAAAGGCAGAAACAAAATGAACTAATGCATTTCTGTTTTGTTCTCTGTATACACTTTTTGATACTCCATACTCAAGTTCAGCAAGAGATATTGCAGACAATTTAATTTGTAAGGGCTTAAACTTTTTTATTTTTTCAACAACAATTTGTGGACGTTTGTTTATTATGTATATGCAAATATTAGTATCCAATAAATACATCAGACATCATCTCTTGTTTGAATGGGTGGCTGATTTCTCCCGTCTGTCATAAAATCATCCGTAAATTCAGAAAGACTTCTTTCAAAATTGTTCCAAGGATTTTCCGTTGGAAAAAGAAT
Source organism: Treponema sp. (assembly GCA_012519415.1). Lineage (GTDB taxonomy): Bacteria > Spirochaetota > Spirochaetia > Treponematales > Treponemataceae > UBA1240. The sequence goes on from JAAYQG010000065.1 coordinate 1,141, forward strand.
AAGAGAACTCCCAACTTTTTGTATATATAATTCTGTATCAGTAACTTGATATTCCTTGGGTAAGCGTATTGCCTGACTGTTACCACTCATAAACACTTTTGAACTTAACACAGCACACCTCCTACAATACCAGTATATACACAAGTATATACTGGTGTCAAGTTTTTTATGAAAGTGGAAGCCGCAGGGCACTCAAAGAAGGCAAAGGGATATATGCAAATACATCAGAAAAAATCCCTTTTTCAATTTCTCAAATTTTTTCATTTTTCTACCGCTATCTTATTTTTTTATACAAAAAAATTCGCTGTTGATATTACTCTGATATAAAAAGCCTCCGACGAAACACCAGAAATCACTCCAAAATTTGCTGACGGTTTTTAGTTCTATCTCTTAATTTTTAAACCTAAAATTTTTTCCATTGGATCAAAGTCTCTATCGTTATGAAGCAGTGCAAATTCATGTTCAATGCAAAACGTAGCTATCAAAACATCAATCGTTTTTCTGATTGTTATACCTTTTTTTCTTAAGATTCTAAAATTTTCCGATGCTTTTATTGCAATGTCTTTACCGACAAAATCATAATATTCCAACGATTCCATCATTCGCTTTGCTTCAAAATAGTGTCTGTCATCTCTGAACCCTTGCAAAAATTCAGTTATTATTAAATCTCCGGTCACGATTCGGCTCTTGCCCAAATCTTTGTCGAGTAAATCGGTTTGAGAAGAAACAACACCGTTTACATAGTCAATCCATACAGACGTATCGACGACTATCATGTATCAGTCCTCATTGTCTCAAGGTCGCCTTCCCAGTGCATTTTTCCTCTAAGCTCTTTTATTTGTGCTTGTTTTTGCATTTTTATGAGCAGTTTTAAGCCCTGTTCGACTGTTTCTTTTTTTGTTTTACAACCGGAAAGTTCCAATGCTTCTGTCATTAAGTCATTATCAATAACAATGTTCGTGCGCATTTTTACCTCCACTATGTTTTTATGTGTCTTAAATGTGTATGATTTAATATAATTATACACACCTTCTGGGTAACGGTCAAGTTTTTATGTTTGTTCTGTCTGTTAAAAAGCTTGCTCGGAGAATGTAGTTAGCTCAAAATAGTCCAGCTGAAAACATCAAAACACTCCAGTGAAATACCACAAATGTCGCAGGTAAAATGTCACAAAACATAAAAAACCATCACACGGATTTGCGCTTTACTACGCAAAGTGCGGCCTGTCAAATTTCATCCACCCCTTCCCACAAATTCCGTCAATTCCGCGAGATCATCAATTCATTATTTGAATTCTGCTTAGCCCGCCACGACGACAGGTGTGCTTAGATGTATTGTATCATAGTACCACACAACTTAAAAGCCAATACAAATTCTGTTTACATTACAGGCAAGTCAATTCCGAAATATGGAGCATCGTCATGAAATTCCAATATGTCATGTAATGGCTTATCTGAATATTTTATAATTTTTTCTCTGTATTCTTCCCGAATTTTTAGATCGTCAATTTCTTCACGCCGATTTTTAGATATTTCTAAAAA
>JAAYQG010000066.1 GCA_012519415.1 Treponema sp.
ATTTATAAAGAAATTGAAAAAGCTGTTTTTATTCATCTTAAGTTTTTAGAAAAAATAAGATAAAAATACAGCCTCAATCGCAACCACCGTTTTCTAAAATTCCTAAAATATCAATTTCAAGCATACCGCAATATCGCCACTGATATTCATAATTCATGTTGCCGTCCGCAATTAAATATTCAAATTGTTTTTTTGGATCAAGATGAATTTTTGTGCCGCTTAGACCTTTAATTTCTTTTGAAATTACAAAATTGTTTTGCGAAATATAAAAAAATGTATCTTCTGCCATGTAGTTTGCAACGAAAATTGTTTCAAAACCATTAGGACCTGTTTTGTAGCAATTCATTTTTTCGGAAATATTTCTTGCATTGCCGAAAAATATTTTCTTTACTTTACCTTGTTTTTGTGTGCGTTTTTCATATTGTTCTTTTTGTTTTTTATAAATAATAGACATTGATACAGATATTGCCTTTATCACAAGTTCAAATAATTCGCCTTGAGTTTTAAAAGGCACATTTTTCATTACATCAAGAGGACAAACATTGCAGTTGTTATTGCATAACCGCCGTTTATGGAAAAAAGCACACAATGCAAAATTTTCTAGAACCTTGTCGTTATAATTCATAAATCCCTCCATAACATAACTATAACGCCATTTTCCATATATTTCATTATTTTTCACTGCTGTCTAAAATAAATAGACTTTTTAAAGCCAATTTCTGTGATATTTGTTAATTACACTCATAAATCAATATAACATAAGGAAATCAGATATGAATAAATATAACATACCTCTTGAACAATTGCTATTACAAGTTAGCAGAAATTAAAAAAGACTAATAAAGCAAATCTTTTTCTGACAGATTTTTCTCATTTTCAAAACTCAAAAATAAACTGAACCGATTTCAAGAGATACAAATTGTATATTCCCAAAATCAATCAAAAACATTATAGTGAAGTTGCATATTTTATAAATAATTCATTTTATAATAAGAGGTTTTTTATGGCAGATAAAGAAGTTCGTGTACGATACGCACCATCTCCAACAGGAATGCAACATATTGGAGGCGTTAGAACTGCTCTTTTTAATTATTTATATGCTCGGGCAAACGGTGGAAAATTCATTTTGAGGCTGGAAGACACAGACCGCACAAGATACGGCGAAGAATATGTACAAAATCTTTACGACACTCTTACATGGCTTGGCATTGAATGGGACGAAGGCGGGGATAAAGGCGGCGAATATGGTCCATATGTTCAGTCTAAAAGATTCGACATTTACAAAAAATACGCAGAAGAACTTGTAGCAAACGGACAAGCATATTACTGCTTTTGCGATGAAGAACGACTTGAGAGAATCCGCATGATTCAGACTAAAAACAAAATGCCGCCGGGCTACGACCGCGAATGCCGACATCTCACACCAGAAGAAATAAAAACAAACTTAGAAAATGAGAAACCCTACGTTATTCGCTTAAAAATTCCAATGGAAAATGAAACTCGTTTTCGAGATGCAATACTTGGCGACATTGAATGGAAAAACGAAGATATTTCGCCGGATCCGATTTTGTTGAAAACCGATGGATTTCCGACTTATCATCTTGCAAATATCGTAGATGATCATTTTATGAAAATCAGCCATGTAATGCGCGCACAAGAATGGATTCCATCTACACCAATGCATATAATTATGTACAAAGCTTTTGGCTGGGAACATCCTGAATTTTGTCATCTTCCTATGGTTATGGGCAAAGACGGGCAAAAACTTTCTAAAAGACACGGAGCGACAAGCGTCAATGAATTCCGTGCAAGAGGATATCTTCCAAAAGCACTTATAAACTATGTTGCAATGCTTGGCTGTTCATACGAAGACGGACGAGATATGTATGAGCTTTCGGAACTTGAAAAATTATTCAAACTCGAACATTTGAACAAAGCTCCCGCTGTTTTTGATTATAAAAAGCTTGAATGGTTTAACGGTCAATATATTCGTCTTATGAGCGACGAAGAACTTTTTAGTGCCGTGTTGCCTTTTATAACAGGAACAGGAGATGCAACAATTCCTATTAATACAAGTGAAGAATTTCCCGCTCCGCACGTTGGTTCGGAATATTCTGGCATCACATTAAAAGACGGAAAATTATGTATTGCGGAATCTGCATTAAAGGCGGGCGCAGAAAATATCAGCGATGAAGAAATTCGCACAAAACTTCTTGCATTAATGCCGCTTATAAAGGAACGTCTACATTTTTTAACCGATGCAGCCGAAATGATTGGGTTTTTGTTCAAAAATACTGAAGTTCCGCCTATAGAGGAAATTATACCAAAGCGACTTGATGGAGCAAAAACCAAAGAAGTGCTTGAAGCTTCAAAAGAATTCATCGAAAAGCTTTTTGATATTTCTGACCATGAAAAACAAGATGAACTTGCAAAAAACATAGCAGAAAATATTGGAGTTAAGCTTGGCGATTTTATGATGCCTATAAGAATGGCTGTTACAGGCAGCAAAGTTTCACCACCATTAATAGGTTCTATCTTAATTTTGGGCAAAGAAAAAGCATTAGAACGAACAAACAGAACGATAGCAAAATTTTGAGATGGCATTGGCGTTGGCGTTTCGCATTTGGGTTTTATCTAAAATTTGGAGATTAATCTAGCGAAACGCCGATTGGGCGTTCGAGTGGGTTTAATCTACAAATTTTGGGGTTGTGTTGGCGAAAACTGCTAGGATTGCACTGGCATAAACTCGCAAGGCTGGTGTAAAATGCCAGCTTGATTTAAACTTATTTTTTAAACGTTTTTAAGAATAAAATATACCAAGAACCCGCAACTCCAAATATAATGAACTCCAAACAGTCTATACCATTTACACCAGCATCACCTAAGGGTATATATACTGATATTTTTAATGTTATTTCAATAATAGTTACTAAAACAAATATTACTAAACTGACAGGTTTTAACTGCGTTTTATATCTGTCAATAACGTTCATTCCATCTGTCATAGAATTTGTAAGTAATAACATTGCAAAAAAAAACTATTATCAAAAAAATAAACAAAGCAAAACCATATTTAACATACTCAAATATACCAAATATAACTATAGTTAATGATATCAAAAACAAAGGAATCATTCTCAATAATTTATTCATTCTATCTCCTAGTATATTAATGATTTGATTTTTTATTGTGTTTGGTATTACCTCCATTAGGCTTTTTACCTATATATTCAATGCCTAAAAATTCTCCAGATAAATTTCTGTCAAAATTTATAAGACGTAAATATCCGCCATTTTTTAAAAAAATATATGTATAATAAACCTCCTCTGACCATTTATCATGTTACCCAACATCAGCACTTAAAACATTAGGATTTTTCATGATTTCCAGTTTTAACTGTTCACATCGCTCGGCTTTTCCATTTGCAAAGCAGAAAGCAGTCAAAAATAAAGAAAATAAAATCAAAACTGTCTTCTTCATTTTGTGCATCCTCCTACTGAAAAGCTATTAAAACCAATATAAATACTGCCAGAACCGTTAAAGTTTATATTATTTAATTTTTTACAAACGGTTGTTTATAGATGAGTATTATTCCTGATAAACAAGTATCATCATATTTTGTTCCTTTGTAAACAGATTTTATAGACAACCTTATTACCTCGTTATCTTCAAAATCTTTCAGATTAATGTATTGGGGTTTTGCAGTATCTAAAAGCAGGACTTTTTTCTCTGTTTTTGAAGATAAACCGGTTATTGTGATTTTTTCTATGCGGTTGTTTTTTTCGTACAAATCACTTCTGTCTAAGGAAATATATCCATTCAGTAAATACAGTCCTGTAGCATTTTTCTTATTTAACTGGATATATTCACCTTCGCCGTTGCCTTTTACACCTTCCGCCCACGGATGTTTTAGTTTAAGAGATTTCAGGTTTTCTGCTTTGTATTCTATAGAATCTTCTTTTAGAAATGAACTTGATTCTATTTGTCCTGCCTGTACAATTCGGCTTCCATCTGCAAGACCAATAATATACGGTTTTGATTCTTCTTTTTCATAGAGAACCGAAAGATTCTCGTTTTTTAGCAGGAGCTTTTTATCATTATTATCAATATAATAATCAAACCCGAACTGATTATATTTTACTCTTTGAACCGGCTTGGTTACATTAAAAGACAGTTGTTTGTTTTTGTTATCTACAAAAACAGCCTTTGATTTGTCCTTAAAATCTGTATACATAACTGTTGATTTTGGAATAGTCGGCACAGAAAAGAATGTAACAGACATTGCAGTATTATTAGATATTTCAAAATTTAATACTGCATTTTCTTTAGTAAAAGGAATATAGTCAGATACAAAGGTTACAGTTGTAGTTTCTTCTCCGTAAGGATGGTTTGTTGCTATTCGGTAAACATTCTGTCCGTCATAAGCTAGTTTTTGCTCCTCATCAGCAAATTTTTTATTCGAAGGTATATGAATCAATCTTTGTATTCTGTTATCTATTAAGTAAACTTTTTCACCTGCTAAATTTATATAATAATTTGAAATTAATTCTTTCATGCTTTGTA
>JAAYQG010000067.1 GCA_012519415.1 Treponema sp.
AATCTACTCCTAAAGAATTATTACTGTTTGCATAACTACACTATATAACCACCTATATTTTATGATATAATCGAACCTCTGGAGGAAACAATGGCTAAACGAGAGGCAAATACCGACCTTTGGGTTTGCGATATTGAAAAATATGTAAAAAGCACAAACATACCAATTACAGCGAAAAAGATGTAAATATGATATAGTCTAGTTGACAATGGGATAAACCTATGACAACTACACAAATCACATATGACATACCTACTATATATCTCAATTTACTAAAATCCTTTCAAGAAAGTGAACATCCAAGAGATGCACAGGGAAGATTTACAAGCAAAGGAAAAACAGAGGGATTTACAAAGCTAAAACGATTGCAACTTAAAGAAAGTTTAAAAGATTATCTTAACCGACCAATCTTTAACAAAGAAACAAAAACCTTTGCGTATATTTCAACGGCAAGTTTAAACAAGATGACCAGTGATATTGCTATAGCTAAAAGCAAAGAAAACGGTTTTTCTGTTAATGAGCATTTTGAAGTTTGTAATAATATTGTCAATCTATTTGAACAAGCACATTTAATTGAAATACACAAAGATAAGCATGAAAGCCCTGATATTCTTTCAATAAAACGATTTGGTGCTAATCACAGGTTGACAACAGGAAAAAAGACGAATGCGTATATAACAGTCAAAGAAATAAAAATACACGGAAATAAAATTTATTCAGTGGAACTACTTGAAATAAAAACAGCTCCTAGCATAGCCAAGAGCTGTGATGAGAGGGATAAATTATTTACCCCTGCACGCAATTTAAGTATATCACAACTCACCGGCATATTAAACCCTAAAACTCTCAAACTACTAAAATCCTTTATCGAAAACGAACATCCAAGAGACGCACAAGGACGATTTACAAGCAAGGCTAAACGAGCAATTTTAAAAGACCATATAGATAAAATTCTAAATGCTTCCGAAGCAGAAAAAGCGCAATTAAAAAACAGATTTTTTAAGATTGCTAATACACCAAAAGAGCTAAAAGAAATTGGCTTAACGGGAGATGAATTTTCCATTCGTTACGGTGTTATATCCAGACACAAAAGCAAAGACACGGCTCATAATTTGAGTGTAAATGAATGGTGTGTTTTATGCGACAAGCTTGAAAACGCTGATAATCTTGTTGTTACAAAATATAACGATGATTTTAACATTTATATGCGAATAAACGAAAGCGTTTTGATTGGAGTGAAAGTACAAAAGATACATCGAAACCTAGAAGTTAACTCAGTACGCACTGTTTTTAAAAAAGAAATATTAGCAAATGCAGAGGTTGTATTTCCAAAAGGCAATAATAAAAAAACGCCTGAACAGGAAGCACTTCTAGCACGGAATACCCGAACCATATCTTCATCAGGCGTTAATAAAAGTATATCACAATACTCCGGCATATTAAACCCTGAAATTCTCAAAATACTAAAATCCTTTATTGAAAGTGAACACCCAAGAGATGCGCAAGGACGGTTTACAAGCAAAGGAGAACAAGCTTCAAGTGCCGGTAAAATCAAAAAAGATTTTTCTTTACTGAGTGGTATTTTAAAAACGGGAGTTTCTGCAAGCGTACATAACAAAGACTTAGGCGAAATAGTAATTGACGCAGGAAAGACCGGCAAGTCCGGCTATGGATTAAAACACATCATTGAACAACGCTACAAAAAAGACGGCAAAAATCTTGATGAAATAACTTCACTTATTCCGCTTGTGATTGAAACTGCTCGAAATGGTGCAATAACAAGGTCGAATAACTATATAATCGAGTTATCTAAAAATGGTATAATTGCGATTTTAAGAAAAGAAAGTAATAACAGAAACGCAAAATGGCTTTTAACAGGCTTTGATGACTGGGATAAGCAACAAGAAGCAACAGGTGCCATAAAGACGGTTACCGCCAAATATGGCTACGCACCTGAATTCTCCCGCTTCCGAAAACAGGTGGGAGCTGTTATTGCTTCTTTAAACACATTATCAGACAAACAATTGAATAAGTCAATTACAAAACAGTCTGAAAACATACCTGTAAACATTGAGCTTATAATAACACGATTGCAAAAAATAATGATATTGCGAGAAATAGAGAATATAAAAGCCTTTTTACAAAAGGGAGCATGAAGACAAAAAAGAAGCAACAGGTGCTATATCAGATAACCAATTAAACAAGTCAATTACAAAACAATTAATGAAAAGAGGGCTGAAAAAGGGCTAAAACCAATTGATTTAAGCAAAATCGAAAACGGGGCTGATATTCCGATGAATGCACAGCTTGTGCAACTATTCCACAAACAGCAAGGTTCCGGAACAGCAGAAATGGACGACATAGGCGGTTTTGAAGGTGAAGATTTCAACAATAACAACTACAGCGATATTCAGCAGGACAGCAGCAACGATGATGAAAACAAAGAAAACATCGAAAAATCTTTAGACAAAGTATTTTTGCATATTTAAGGCGGAATTTATGCGTAAATTAAGATGTGGATATATTAAGCTTTTGAATCAACGCTTCTTGCAGTGTTTGGCTGAAATTAATGCCTGCCTTTTCTGCATTATAATTAAGCCAAGCCGGAATGGTAAGCGTTTTCTTTACGCTTTTTGTTCCCTGTGGGATGTTACAAGTGATGTATGTAAGAAAATCTTTGCCGTCTGCATGAAAGCTTGTAATTGGACTTGCTTTAGGCAGGCTAATATGTTGCTCAAGATAGGATTCTATAAAGCCTTCAAGTGCTTCTTTTGCGTTTGCTACAACCTCTTGTTCTGTATCACCTTGCGAAAAACAAGATTCCAAGTCTGGAAACTCACACCAGTAGCCGTCATCTTCAAAATGACAAAGTGCAGGATAAGAAATATTCATTCAACCTCCTATAAGCAAAAAAGCTTTTTTCTTTTATTTCAATCCGGCTTGTTTCAAGATTGCATTCTCTAAGCCTTTTTTCATGTCTTTCCCGTGAACTGGAACAGAAATTGTCTGATTCATTTTTACAAGGATATAGTGGCTACCTTTTATTCTGTCAATTTTCCAGTCATTTTTTAAAAGAAGATTCAAAAGCTCCTTGTCTTTCATATTTATATAATAACACGTATCACACGTACTGTAAAGGCGGAAATTATGCGTAAATTAAGATAAAAGGAATTCTCGCTTCCTATATGGACAATGACACAGGCGATGGAATGTATTCGCTTAATCATTAAATAGCAATCAATAAACATTAGCTAGGCATTCACTTTTCGCAGTCTAATAATTCTCAAACATCGCAAGTAAAAAAGCCAATCATTATTTGTAAAGGTATTTCTGAATTTATAACAGATTTACTGATTTCTCCAAATAAAAAATATGCCTCAATAAAAACGGCTTTTCAAAAAAGTTATCCGGCAGATAAAAAAGGAAATGTTTTCACAAAAGTAAAAATGGATTATGATAGCGATATTGCACTTTGTGAGTATTTTTCTGACAATTTGTCTAAAATTGAAAGTTGGTTCAATATTATATCACCTAAGAAGAAAACAATTGTAAACTTAAAGAAAGAATTATCTATTTTGTCTAAAAAGAATTGGGAGAATATATCATGGTAACAAATAAGCCAATTACGGATTTTGCAGGACGAAGTGTTAATTCACAGTCTCAGCATTGGTGTACTCCACCAAAATATGTAGATGCAGTAAAAAGAGTTTTTGGCGGCGAAATAGAACTTGACCCGTGTTCTAACAAAGATTCTGTTGTCCATGCAAAAACGGAATTTCTTTTGCCGGAAACAGACGGACTTCATAAAGAATGGAATTTTAAAACTATATATATAAACCCACCATATGGAGCAGACAGAGAACGAGGGACTACAATAAAAGATTGGCTTTCAAAATGTGCATATTCTTATAAAGTTTATGAGGCAGAAATAATCGCTCTTATTCCTGTTGCCACAAATACAACACATTGGAAACAATATATTTTTGGTGTAGCCGATGCGGTTTGCTTCTTGTATGACACAAGACTTCGTTTTTTGGTAAACGGAAGCACAGACAAT
>JAAYQG010000068.1 GCA_012519415.1 Treponema sp.
AGACGTCCTGTCTTATTTAACTGCCGAGTTTTGGTTCCCCAAAACTCGTTGCTTGTTACACTGCGTCCGTGCAGTGCGGTTTTGTACAGATGCTGTGAGCATAATTTTGCGGAGAGCAAACTTGATAGACGGTGCACGATGTTATTATTCAGGATTGTTTACAAGTGTTGGGTAAGAAGCACCTGACAACAGTTCCCATTCAATAGCAAAAAAAGTGGGTAACTCTGATTTAGCAGTATCCATATCATTAGCACCTGTAATACCACTATTTGTAGGGATGTTACAATAAATATTATCTAAAATCAAAGTAGCAAAACTGTTAGCTATCTCATAACAGGTTCCATACGATGAATCTTCTATAGTTCCAGTATTAAAACATCGCCTAATAGTGAGGTTTGCACTAAATACGCATACTCCAACAATTCCACCTGCGGGTTACCCTTGGTCATGTTCCTCTTTCTGCAGAAAATAATTTTGAATTGCACAAAAAACTTCTTCCAAAAATTACAGCAGAAGAGATTCAAAATACAGCAAAAGATTTTATGAAAAACCGCGGGAATTTTCTTTTTGTAGAAATTCCTGAAAAAAATACGGAAATACCAGACGATAATAATGAACTTCGTAACTTATGGAAAAATTACAAAAATGAATCTATTATCGCTTACGAAGATGACAGTACAGAAACAGGACTTGGAAATAAACCATCTACAAAAGCTTCTATTGTAAAAACTGAAAAAATAAAAGAACTTGATACATCAGTTTATGAACTTTCAAATGGAGCAAAAATCATTTTGAAAAAAACTGATTTCGATAAAAATAGTATTTTGTTCAGTGCTTTTAGCTATGGCGGGCTTTCTAAATACAAACAAAAAGATATTCTCTCTGCAAAATATTCAACTTTTTATGCAATTCAGTCTGGAATAAATGGTTTGACATATGCGCAAATGTCAAAAGCACTTGCAGGAAGCACGGCAACTATTTCTAATATATCAATTAACCCATACGCAGAATCAATGTCTGGAAAAAGTTCAACACAAGATATTGAAACTTTGCTAAATCTTGTTTATCAGTTCTCGGCGAATCCTCAGTTTTCTGATGATTCATGGAATAACTTAATGCCACAGCTTCAAATGATGGCAGATACACGAGATGCACAACCACAACAAGTTTTCATTAACAAAATTAACGAATTGATTTTTGGCAATGATGTAAGATTTCTTTCTGCAAAACCAAAAGACCTTGACTTTATGAACAAAGAACAAAGCGCAAAAATTTTTAAGGAATGCTTTGGAAACGCCGCAGACTTTACTTATACTTTCGTTGGAGATTTTGATGAAGATTATCTACTAGAACTTTGCCAATATTACATTGGAAATATTCCCGGCGACAAGAGCAAATGTGATACTGTGAAATTTAACGAAAAAACTTTTCCAAATGGAAACATTCGCGAAACAATTAAAAAAGGCATTGGAAATCAAGGAATGGTCTACATTGCATTCGGTGGAAATTTAAAGAGTGAAAAAGATGTAACTGCAAACTGGATTCGAGCAGAAACAACATACCCTCTTTCGAGTCTTCTTTCAATAAAACTTCGTGAAGAAATCCGTGAAAATCTTGGAGGAACTTATAATATCTCTGCACAAATAGGAGGATTATCTTCTAATGATATTTCAGAGCCTTCTAACTTTATTTCAGAATTTAGTTTTGACTGCGAACCTGAACGTGCAGACGAACTTAAAAATGCTGTAATCAAAACTTTAAAGGAACTTTCGGAGCAGCCTATTGATGATGCAACTCTTACAAAGATTTTAGAAGAATACAAACGTGATAAAGAAAAAAATCTTCGCTCTAATAACTGGTGGATTAATGAACTAGAATGTGCGCTTGTTCTAAAGCTAGAACCAATTTCTTCACTTCACGACTACGAAACAATTCCGTCCGGACTTACAAAAGATAATATTCAAAAACTTATAAAAAAGTATTGCAACACAGACGATTATATGTGCGTAATACTTTTACCGGAAAATGAATAAAAAAAATCTAAAAAAAAGAAAAATGGCAACCGCAATTTAATTATAATGCGGCTGCCATTTTTTTATCGAAAATTATTTGAACAACTGTGAAAAATCTTTTGCTTTTTTTACAGCATCTTTCAAAAGGTTAATTTAATGCGCCGTCGTCTAACAAAAATCGTTCAACGCCCATGTACAAAATACCGTCATCGTCATGTCTTGGAACAATGTTGTCACGAACAACGACGATTTTTTTAAAATAGTCGTCTATTTTTTTTAGGGAAGCTATTTCCTGTTTCCGCTTTTCGTCATTTGCAACTGATAAAGCAGATTGAATATAATATCGTTGGTGTCCTTTGTTTACAACAAAATCAACTTCTAATTGCATTTTTTTTCGCACACCTTTTGTATTGACTTCGTGTTCAACGACACCGACATCGACATTGTATCCTCTGCGGATTAAATCGTTGCAGATAATATTTTCCATGATGTGTGTTTCTTCAACCTGCCGAAAATTCAGTCTTGCATTTCTAAGTCCTATATCTGCAAAGTAATATTTTAACGGCGTGCTAAAATAGCGGGAACCTTTGACGTTATATCTGTTGGTGCGGTACAGTACATACGCTTCTTCAAAATAATTCAGATACTTTGAAATAGTTGTATGAGAAACGCTTACGTGTTTTTCCGATAAAAATCTTCGGGATAATTTGTACGGATTCGTTAAAGAGCCAATCGCTGACGAAACAAAATCAAGCAGCACTTCAAGCTCCTCCGTATCGTTTTGAATATTGTTTCTCTCAATAATGTCCTTGATATATGTTTCTTCAAATAAATCTTTTAGATATTTGCTTTTTTGTTCATCTTTGTTCAGCGAAAAAATATATGGCATACCGCCAAAAACAACATAGTCGTTAAATGCTTGCGACTTGTTTTCATATAAGCTATATATTTCTGAAAAAGACAAGGGATGTATATGGATTTCATCACCTCTGTCCCTGAAGTGTGTCAAAACATCTTTTGAAAGCATTTTAGAATTACTGCCGGTAACATAGATGTCAAGGTTATCGACTTTCATCAGTCCAAGCACGGTATCTACAAATGTTATGTTTTTTTCCGAGTTTTCAATATACGGATTTTTAACCGTTTCCGACAACTGAATTTCGTCGATAAAAACATAGTATTTTTTGTTTTTATCTTTTGTCGTATTTTGGGTTTTGCCTTTAATATAATCATGTAAATAAAACGGATTTCGATATTTTAGATTATCCATATCATCCAACGCAATAGCGATTATTTGGTCTTCTTTGACGCCGACAGATAAGAGATGCTCTTTATATAATTTGAACAACAAATACGATTTTCCGCAACGCCGAATACCCGTAATAATTTTAACTCTGCCGTTGTCTTTTTTATCGATTAATTGTTGCAGATAAAAATCTCTTTTAATACGCATACATGCCTCAACTCGAACAATTTAGGTGGGTTTCCACCTAAATTGTTCGAGTTTATGATAGCAGGTTTTGTAGGGAATGTCTAATGAAAAAAGAGATAAACAATATCGAAGCATAAGTATAATGCGGCTGCCTTTTTTTATCGAAAATTATTTGAACAACTGCGGAAAATCTTTTGCTTTTTTTACAGCATCTTCCAGCGTCATTCCAACAAAAGTTTGTGCACTAAGATTTCTGCCGCTTTTTTTATCATCAACAAATGCACCTACCACAATTCCTGGAATTACACTGTCAGGGTCATTCGGTGCATTTGGACCTCCTAAATCTGTGCGGCACCAGCCCGGATCTGCAAGATTTATGCAAACATCAGTTCCATCTAGTTTTCCGGCAATGTCGGAAGTAACTTTATCAAGTGCCGCTTTGCTTGCAGAGTATCCTGCTTGTTCGGGTTCATTTCTAATTCCGCTAGTTATGTTGATTACACGCCCCCAACCTCTTTCAATCATTTTGGGAATGAATGCGTAACAGAGCATCATCGGTGCTATCGTATTGATGTAGAAACTTTTTATATAATCTTCTGCAGGCGTTTTGTAATATTCAACACGATAAGCAATCTGAACAGCTGCATTATTAAAAAGAATATCTACAGGTTTGCCAATTGCATTGATTTCATCAATCATTTTTTGAACTTGATCAATGTCAGAAAGTTCCGCTGCAATATCGTATGCTTCAACACCAAGTGCTTTTACTTCTTGTAGAACTTTCGCAGTATGTTCGTGCGAACGACTATGTAAAATCAAATTGCAGCCTTGCAAAGCCATAAATTTTGCAATTCTATATCCAATTCCGCGATTTGCTCCGGTAATTAAAGCATATTTTCCCTTAACGTTTGTCATTTTATATTCCTCCGTATGAATCAAATTGTTTTATATTTATTTTAATGTTTTGTGTGAGAAAAGCAAGGAGTAGTACCGTAGATTCAGCGTTCTTTGCGTTACTTTTATATTCAATTAGCAGACGGGTTTATAGGTTCAAGTTTACTATTGAAAATATCACGATTTCGTGATATTTTCAATAGTGATTAGGAGGCTTGTTATGCCAGTGTTGTCCAGATTTTATGGAATAGTTGTTCGTATCATCGACAAGTTTGCGTTGCAAACTTGCAAATTCTAGGAGAAAATATGTTTCATAAAATAAAAGCGGTCAATGCTCTACCGGATTATCGTCTAAGTGTACAATTTGCAGAAGGTATGACAAAAATATATGATGTAAAACCCTTGTTTGCTAAATGGGAGCCGTTTAAGGCTTTTGAAAATTCGCCGGAGTTGTTTTATGATGTGACGGTTGATGTAGGCGGTTATGGGGTTGTCTGGAATGATGATCTCGACTTGTCTTGTGATGAGCTTTTTAAAAATGGCGAAACGATAAAGACACCTTTTGATGGATTGATAGCATTCACCGATGCCACTCACCTATGGGGGTTACATGAAAGTACGCTTCGCAAAGCTATTTCCTATGGGAAACTGATTAACGGTGTAGATGCTTGTAAATACGGCAAACAATGGGTTGTTTCTATGGAAGCGATGAAGCGAGAGTACGGAGAACCTAATACCGGTTTGATTTAGAAGTCTTAACTATTTGCGTTTATACACATTCTTTCTCTCGTGTTTTTACTACATAACATCTTCTGCATTAATTTTTTTTAAAATCCGTGTATGCTTCTGACTTTTTTTCTTCAAGTACAATTTTTACATCAATATTTTGAAATTCTTTCCTAATTTGTTGTTGTTCGAGGAAGTATAAATGAATTAAACTATCAAGCTAGAGTATCGCACTTCACGTATATTTATAATCCTCTCAACTTTTCCGTATGAATCAAATTGTTTTATATTTAATTTTTTCCAGTTTTAATAATTCAATTTTATTTTTTATTCCGCCGCTGTATCCTGTAACTTTTCTATCGACACTTATTACGCGATGACATGGAATTATAATACAAATTGGATTCCATCCGACTGCATTTCCAACTGCTTGTGCGGACATTTTCGCAATTCCGCTTTCAGCTGCAATTTGTTTTGCAATATCGTTGTATGATAAGGTTTTTCCCCATGAAATTCCAAGAATATGATTTTGAACTTTTTCACGAAATGGAGTCAAATTATCTGTTCGATATGCAGGTGTAAAATCCGGTTGTTTCCCGTAGAAATAAAGATTTAACCAACAAATTGTCTGTACAAAAATCGGAAGAATTCCTTTAGATTTTTTTTGAGTAGAAAAATCAAACTTATTATTTTCAGCGAAGTTATTTATCTTTATATCATTTGACAAGCTCTCAAAAAATAAATTTGTGAGAACTTGTCCATCACTGACTAAAATAAGATTATCAAAATTTTCCGGCGTAATATATTTGTAATAAAAAATCATCATCAAAAAAGTATCAGATTGTAATGGCGGAAAACAATCCGGCTAAAGATTATTTCATCTTTTCAATAATTTCATCGCACCATTTATCAAACTTAGGGTCTTCTATCTGACATTCAGAATGCGACATTACATATTCTACAGTTTCACGAATACCTTGATCTGCTCTTTTTGTTGCAACAAAGTCCGGCACAAGAGTTTTTAATTTACTGCAATCAAAAACGACAGAGTTTGATTTATCGCCGATAAGGCTTCCTGTAAAATCATAATCGCTGTGTGCTGCAAGATAAGCAGATGAAATATACACAGGTTTTAATTCAACGCCAAGTGATGAAGCAATACAGCCGTAAATCTGATTCCACGTTACAGATTCGTCTGACATAATTTGAACAGTTTCTCCAATTGCATGAATATTTCCCATTAATCCGACAAATCCTTTCGCAAAATCTGAATTGTGTGTAATTGTCCAAAGACTCGTTCCGTCTCCGTGAATGATGACCGGTTTTCCCTCTTTTATTCGCTTTACAACTTGATAACTTCCATTATCGCCATGCACTCCAAGCGGAACAGAACGTTCATCATAAGTGTGGCTTGGGCGAATAATTGTAATTGGAAACTGTTCTTCGCGATAAAGTTTCATAAGATAATTTTCACATGCAATTTTATTTCTGGAATATTCCCAATGAGGATTCGCAAGCGGAGTTTTTTCACTTATAAGGTAATTTCCGCAAGGTTTTTGATAAGCAGAAGCTGAACTTATGTACATAAACTGCTTTACTTTTCCTTTTAAAAGACGGTAATCTCGTTCAAGTTGTTCGGGTACAAACCCAATAAAATCGCACGCAACATCAAAAGTCTTTCCTGAAAGTTTTTCAGCTACAGCTTTTTCATCATTTATATCAACAGTAATAAAATGCGCGCCTTTTAAGCGTGGGTCTGAATTTCGGTTTCCACGATTTATAAGATAAAGTTCCCAGCCTTTTTCCAGCAACAATTGGGAGATAGCCATGCTGATTATGCCTGTTCCTCCAACAAACAATACTTTCATAAGTTTGTTCTCCTGCGTTATAAAGCTAATTTGTAAATTTCTGCAATATCGTTAGAAGTAAGATGAACAAAACCGCCTGTGGTTTCGCCTTCTTTTAACCCAAATTTCTTTACAAGAATTGGAATATCTTTTTCATTTCCGCCGACTTCCGCTAAAGTTGCAGGCATTCCGATTGAGTTTAAGAAATTTCTGAATGATTCGATTCCTTCTCGTGCGGTTTTTTCCGGATTGGAAAAATCCATTTTACATCCCCAAACGCGAACTGCAAACTGAGCAAAGCGCATTATGTCGTGTTTCATTACAAACTTCATCCATGCAGGCATAATTACTGCAAGACCGGCTCCATGTGCACAATCGTACAGCCCTGAAAGTTCATGCTCAATTCCGTGACTGTTCCAATCTTGGTCGCGTCCAACACCAACAATATTGTTATGTGCAACCATTCCTGCCCACATTATATTTGCACGAGCTTCATAATCGTTAGGATTTGCAATAACTTTTGGAGATTCATTAATCATTGCAAGAAGAACAGCTTCGCACAAGCGATCTGTAGTTTCAACATTTTTAGTATTGGTAAAATATCGCTCGCAAACATGAGCCATTATATCTGTTATACCACATGCAGTTTGATAAGCAGGCAAAGTCTGCGTTAAAGCAGGGTTCAAAATTGAAAAGCGCGGACGAATACATTCGCTTCCTGTTCCACGTTTTAACATTCCATCTTTTTTAGTAATTACAGAGTCGCCGGAACCTTCACTTCCGGCTGCAGCGATTGTAAGAATTGTTCCCACAGGCAATGCTTTTTTAGGTGAAGCTTTTCCACTGTAAAAATCCCAGAAGTCGCCATCGTAGCAAACTCCCATTGCAATAGCTTTTGCACTATCAATTACAGAACCACCCCCAACAGCAAGAATAAAATCTAAGTTGTTTTTTTTACATAAATCAATTCCATCATAAACAATATCATCAAGAGGATTCGGTTGAACACCTCCAAGTTCCACAAAATGAATGTTTGACATTTTTAGAGATTCTCTAACTCTTCCAAGCAATCCTGACTTTTCAGCAGATTTTCCACCAAAGTGAAGTAAAATTTTTGTACCGCCAAATTCTTTTACCATATCACCTACTTGATTTTCTGTTTCTTTTCCAAACACAAATTTTGTCGGACTGTAAAATGTGAAATTATTCATAATTAAATTGACCTCCATATTAAAGATATATTTAATATAAATGTATTTTCAAAATAAATGAAGTGATTTGTTTGTTTTTTTACAACTTTTTTATAAATAATTCAATGAAACTATAAAATCTAACAATAGATTCGAGAACAGAGAGAAATGATTCACAATGAAGTAAAGCATAAGTTAAAAAAATCAGCATAACAATCTTTGATGCTGTTAGAGAAATATCGAAATTGAGAAATCTAATATTTTTTATTCTTTTTTGTATGTAAAACTAAGGTCATTACAAGCAAAAACAACAGTGTTTGCATCTAAAAAAGTAAATTTTACCGGTTGGTTAGCAAAGATATCTTCTGTAATAAGAGTTCCATGTGTACCTGCATCAGTCCAATCTTTAATAATGTATGGTTTTTCTGTTGAAGAATATTTTTCTACCCAAACTCCTGATTCTAAGGCAAAATCTTTTCTTATAACTTTTGCGTTTTCAAATATAAACGAAGTTTTTGAGGAACCTACCACAAGCGACCATGTATGACCATTAAAATAATCATAATATCCCCATCCTGAAACACCACCGTCCGCTCCACTGCTGGAAGAACCGCAGCTAACAAAAAGGAAAAGTATGATTAATAAAATAACAATTTTTTTCATTAAAACCTCAAATTGAAATCTTGAAATTTATTTTTTGGTAAAAGTAATAGATGTACCATTAAAATTCATGGTAACAGTTTCAGGAGCAATAAGCTTATTAAAAGCAAACTCTGTTTCTGCTCCACTATTAATGCATTGACATTTTATTTTACCTGTCTTACCCAACTCTTTTACATCTTTTAACTCATAAGATGATGTTGTAGTGCCAGGCTGTTCAACACCATCAATAAAAAATTTACATGTCATTTTACTATTATCACAAGATAAAGTTATTTTAAAACTTCCATTGACGTATTCCCAAACATGATTATTGAACAAATCCGTATACCCCAAGCCGGAAGCACCAAATATACTACTGCCACCACCTCCACCACCACCGCAGGCAGAAAAAATAATTGAAATAGCAATTATAAAAAGACAACCAAAAATTATTTTCTTTTTCATAGACATATCCCTTATTTTTTAAGCAAACCAATCCAATTATCTTTTTCAATAAGCTCTTTTTCCAAACTGTCAAGTTTAAAAATGTAGCTTTTTGAAAGAGAACCTGAAATGAGCTTTACTTTTGCAGTATTATCATCATTTATTGTTATAACAGAATCTGTATCTTTTTCTGCAAATGTGCGGAACATATCATCTATATCTTTTTTGCTGATTTCAATTGCCATTAAACCTGCTGAAAACATACTTTGTCTAAAAGATTTTGCAAAATTTGTAGATACAACAGTATAAAATTCGTTTGCTTCAAGAACTTGTACAGCCTGTTCCGTTGTTGAACCGCATCCAAAATTTTCTCTTACAATTATTACACGTTTACCGGGAATATCTGCTTTTGGATTAAATCCGTCAATTTTTAATTCTTCAAACAAATAAGGTTTCAATGTTTTTTTTGAATTTTCTTCCAGATATTGTGCCGGAATAATCTCATCAGTACAAATATCTGAGCGATTAAGAAAAAGTACTTTTCCAGCGAATTGTTTCATTTTGAATCTCCTAATATAAGCTATCCTTGCAAAAGTCAAGGAAGTTTATTCATACGGAAAGTTTTAATACAACACAAGCCAAAACTCTTGTGGAACGTACTGATAATATCATAGTTTTAATGTAAATGCCATATTATTTTTTAATAACTCGAATATTATTTTAAGTAATCATATATGCCTATTATAGAAAAATTAAAAAGCACAAAATAGCTTGAATTTATCATTACTGTATTCTAATTCAAATTCTCTTCCGTCGATTTCGATTCGATCTTCAGAAACAATTTCATCAGAAAGAACATTTCTTAGTTCTTCGTCTATTGGAGTTTCAAAAGAATGTAGATAATAGTCCGGTTTTTGATCAAAAGCAGCGATTTCATGTTTTGTGTAGAGCCAAAGTTCTCTTGGACTTCTAAATATAAAAGTTTTATCATCGGGAATATTTTCATTTATGTATGCCCAAATATCTTGTGCTTCAACTGAATAAGAATGTCCGTTTTTTATAATTGAATTTTTGAATTTTTTTGTATAAAACGGAAAAATGGAAACTGTAAACATTGCACAAAAACATATCACTGAAAATTTCCCTATAATGTTTATAATTTTAGAGCTTTGCTCGGAATGAAAAAGGATTTTTATCGATTTTACTCCATATGCACAAAAGACTGCAAAAGAAATAAAAAGTGGAAAATAAAAACGTATTCCTCCAAATCCTCCCCATAGACAATATGTTACTGTGTTTCCAATAGTGAAAATTAAAAAGAACGGGAGTTTTTTCCAGTTTTTTATTAATCCATATAGGGCTAATATCAAAGATGAATAAAATGCAATTTTGCTTAATATGTTAAATTGATGAAATAGTTTATTCCATGCAGAATTAAAAAATTCATATATAATATAGAAAAACTGAAAATGTTGAAAAAAACTTTTTATTGATAACCCTTCTAAAAAATGTAAATCTTTTCTAGGCAAATCAGGATAAAATATCTTTTGCAGTATTAAAAATATTATAAAAATTATGTATGGAGTTAGGTGTATTTTCCAATCTGTTTTAACGTAACTATCTGTTAGTTCATGTAAAACCTTTGATTTTAAAAAAATCTTGGATATACAAATTAAAAATTGTGTGGAAAAAAGAGCGAGAAGGCAGACTATTCCATTTATGCGACATTCATAAGCAATAAAAAAGCAGAAGCCTAGCAAAATTGATTTGAAATACTTATTTTGAGATTTGGTAAAATAGATACTATATATTAATGCTAAGCAAAACAGAGAAAAAACCATGCAAGGAGTATCAGACATTGTATGATTCTGCCAGTTTGCAATTGTAAAGTTCAAGCAAAAAAGACTTGAAATAAATAAAGAAATTTGAAGATCTTTTACAAGTGAAAATAACAGATTAAATAAAACAACAACAAAAGTTGCATATAAAAAAACATTTACAAGTTTTATTGCAAAAAAATTCATTCCAAAAATTTTAATAATAACAGCAATTAAGATTGGGTATCCAATTGTATATTGCATATGTAAAAAATCAGTTTTATAAGTATTTTCAGCGATTGCTTTTGCAATAATAACGTATGCGGGATCATCTGCCCCATATACTATGCCGTCATATAAAAGTACTATTTGTACTAATGACGAATTAATAAAAAGAAGTAAAGAAATTAATATTAATGTTTGTTTTAAATTAAATTTATGAGATTTAACATAGTAATAAAAAAAAGAAAATAATAGCCAATAAAAAGAAAAACTTGAAATTGTTGTTAGCGTATATAGAATAACTCGATTCCAGAATTCGAAGCTCAATTTTTTACGCAAAATAACTTCCGTAATTTTTATCAAATTTATTCTGCAAAACGGTAACATTAAAAAACATGAAATAAAAAAGGTAAAACATAAAAAAAAGTAAAAATATTTTGTATGCTTGCTTTCTGTTTTTAATAATTCAAACATATAAATCCTCGAATAAAAAAGCATTCAAGCTTTGCATTTTACGATTTCAACTAGTTTTTTTTCAACAAGTTTATTAATAATCAGCTCTGTAATTTGTTCCGGATTATATTTTGCTGTATCAATTATCAAATCGCAAAAATCATATTTTGTATTGTCAATTTGATAGAGTTTTTTATATCGCTCCGAATCTTCTAAATCTCGTTTTTGCGTAAAAGCCATAATTTCAGAAAGTTCTCCGCCTTCTCTATTTTGAATACGTGCTGCTCGAACTTCAGGTTCTGCAATCAAAAAGACTTTTAAGTCCGCTTCTTTTAACATCCATACTGCAAGTCTGGAACCTAAAACACAAGATGTTTTTTTTGCTAATTCAACTTGTCGAGTATCAACTTCCTTATCATAAGAAGAATCTGTTTTAGCTGCTTCAAGAACTTGCTGTAAGGTCATGTTTTTTTCTGCTGCAAGCTGACGAAATGTAAAGTTAATTAATGTAACACCAAGTTTTTGTGATAATAATGTTGAAACAGTTGTATTGCCACAGCCGCTTTTTCCGGAAACTGCAATTCGAAGCTTGTTTCTTGCGGTTATTTTGTACAAATTCATATCAATTTCTCCTGAATCATATACTGAATTATTGCGGAATTTTATTCAATGTTGCGAATCTGTTCTCGAATGTTTTCAAGTGCATCTTTTGCCGTTATTGCGGCAGCTCCCACTTCAGTAATCTGATTTTTTGAACAAATTGTATTTATTTCGCGATTTATTTCTTGGCATATAAAATCAAGTTTTCTTCCCGGCGTTGAGTTTGTTTCAATTTCATTTTTAAAGGCTGAAATATGACTTTTTAAGCGTACAATTTCTTCGTTTATTGTGTATTTTACAAGAAGCGATGCAATTTCTTGCATAATGCGCTGCTCATCAATTTTATCACCTAAAACTTCTTCAAAACGTTTTAATATGTTCGTTTTAAAAATTGATTCCATTTTTGGTTGCCATTCAGTAAATACCAACACACAGTTTTCAATTTTTTTAACCATTTCTAAAATATCTGCACAAAGATTTTTGCCTTCTCGTTCCCTATCTTCGGTAAATTGATTTATAGCATGATTTAGCAATGGCAATATATGTTTCCAATAATAATCAATATCAAAATCACGCTGAACATTTAGAACACCTTCTTGTTCAATGATAAGTTCAAGAGGAACCGGCTCAAAACGCCCTAATGCTTTTGCAACTTTTTCAATTTCAGAAGCATATATAAGTGCAGCATTTATATCAGTATAAACTGACATTTTTGAATTATTTTCTTTTATTTTTATATAAACATCAACTTTGCCTCTATTAATTTTATTTATGATTACTTCTCGAATCATCATTTCAAGGCGGCTTAAAAATGATGGCATATTAATTGATAAATCTAAAAATCGAGCATTATAAGATTTAATTTCAATTGATAATGAAAATTCTTCATTATCAATTTCTTCATATGCGTACCCTGTCATGCTTTTCATATTTAGCTCCTGCATATTTTTGATGAATATTTATGTATTGATTGTCGAAGTTTGTTCATTTAGTTTTTCCGCTAATAATTTGCCTATTTTCCAATTATCACCTGCTCCCATTGTAATAAACAAATCGCCGCTTTTTATTATTGATTGAACATAAGGTAATGCATCAAGAACTTCTTCATAATAAGAAACTTTTGTATGATTTTGTTTTGTTTTTTCAAATAAAACTTTTCCTGTTACATTTCCATCGTATTTTTCGCGTGCAGAAGGATAAATTTTGTGAAGAATTACTTCGTCTGCTGAACTAAAAGATTCTGCAAATCTATCTAAAAGAGCGGCGGTTCGTGTATATGTATGAGACATAAAATCAACAATAATTCGTTTGTTTGGATAAAATTTGCGTAATCCGGCTAATGTTGTTGTTATAGCTGTGGGATGGTGTGCATAATCGTCCATTATGAGTATATTATTTTTTTCAGCAATAATTTCGCTTCTTCTTTTTGCACCTGTAAAACTTGCGAAGCCGTCTTTGAGATTTTGAAAAACATTTTGCATATCTTCTTTTGAAAGATTTTCTTTTTGCTTAAAATGTTTTAGAAGCTCAATCGCTAAAGCACATGCAGCACATGCATTGCTCACCATATGGTCGCCTGGAATTTTTAATACAAATTCATCTTCAAATGCGCCTATTTTGAAAAATTGTTTGCCGTCTTTTATTTCGCCGATTTTAAGTGAATAATCATTTTTTGCAGAAACACCATAAGGAATAAGCTGAATATCGCTTCGTTTATCAGCAACAATTTTTGCAACTTCAACTGCTCCTTTATCATCGGCAGAGTAAATTAACTGCCCCATATTCGGCAACAAAAGTGCGTAATCAACAAAAGCATCTCTAATTGATTCATAAGTCGGATAAAAATCTTCATGGTCGCTTTCGACACTTGTCAAAATTATTTTTTGTGGATGAAACGTCATAAAATGTCGTTGATATTCGCATGTTTCAGCAACAAAATACTTTTTGCCATTGTTAAGTGTACAAGTATTTCCAAAAGAGCTTATTATACTTCCGGCAAGCACTTGCGCAGGTATATTAAGCATTTTTAAAACAGTACCGGTTAAACCTGTTGTTGTCGTTTTTCCATGTACACCAGAAATTCCGCAACTATAAGCAAGAGCAGAAATAGCACCTAATGCTTCGTTGTAAAGCATGATGGGGATTTTGCGCATATCTGCTTCTAATAAATCAGGATTTTGGTTTCGTTTATATGCAGAGGAATAAATAACAAATTGAACATCGTCGTTTATGTTTGTTGCATTAAAGGTTGTAAAAACTTTGATTTTTAGTTTGTTTAATATTTCATCTGTGTAGAATTTTTCCGGAACATCACTACCCGTTATAACGGCACCACGTTGATGAGCAATCTCAACAAGTGCGACCATTCCTGTTCCTTTAATACCCACAAAATGAATATGAACTCCATTTAAATCTGCCGGCAAAATATTTTCTGTAGACATATTCAAAGTATACAACAAAATGATGCAAATATGCTAGAATGCGCGTATGAACATTTCAATGATTGGTTTTGAAACTTGGCTTGAATCTGCTGCAAATTACGAAAAGCAGAAAAAAAATGGAGATTTTTCTCTTAAAACTATTGCACTTTTATCAAATGAGCTTGATAATCCGCAATTATCATATAAAACAATTCATGTTGCAGGCTCCAAAGGCAAAGGTTCTGTTTCTACAATGTGTGCAACAATTCTTAATATGTATGGTTTTTCAGACGGTTTGTATACTTCACCACATATAATAAATTTTTTAGAACGAGTTCGCTCTGTAAAAGGCTTTTTTCATAATAAAATTTACGAAGAATCTGCCGGAGAATTAGTTCAGTTTATGGAAGATATAGGTGAAAGAATTGAGCTTGCAGGTTTTTCATACCCTTCTTGGTTTGAACTTATTACATTGTTTGCATTTATTGTTTTTAAGAAATCGAACATTGACTGGGGTGTTTTTGAAACAGGCTTAGGTGGCAGGCTTGACGCAACAAATATATTACAACCAAATCTGAGCATTATTACTCCAATAGAACTTGAACATACAGAATATCTTGGCGACACAATAACGAAAATAACTTATGAAAAAGCCGGAATAATAAAACAAAACACTCCCGTTTGTGTTTCTGCACAAAATAAAGAAGCAGAAAAAATCTTAAAAAAAATTGCACGTCAAAAACGCGCTCCTATTTTTTTTATAAATGATGCTGTAAAAAAACTTGACTATTCATTTAATAATCAAAAAACAGATATTTTTATAGATTATGGCGATTTTAAATTAAATAAAAAAGCAAAACCATTGTTTTCAAGACCTATAAAGACAAGTTTAAAATTATTAGGAAAAGTTCAAGCTTATAACGCTGCATTAGCTTCATTAGCTGTAAAAATTGCATGTCCTGAAATTTCAGAAGATATAATAGAAAAAGGATTATCTAATACAACAATATCTGGAAGGTTTGAAATTGTAAACTATTGTTATAATAAATCAGACAATGTAACTATAATTCTTGATGGTGCACATACACCAAACAGCATAAATCTTTTGATTAACACATACAATAGTTATTTTAACGCACCTTGTTCTATTTTATTCGCATGTGCGTATGATAAAAATATTGAAAATATTGCACCATTATTTTTTGAAAATATGAAAATAATGCCTACTTTTTTTTATTGCACAAAACCTGGAGATATAAAAATGTCTGATTTAGTTCGACTCTCAAATGCTGTAAAGCCATTATGCAAAAAACACAATGTTGCGTATGATATTAATGAAGATTATTTATTTGCAATAGATTCTGCCTTAAAACATGCAGCTAAAACAAATGGCATTTTACTTGTCTGCGGTTCCTTTTATCTTATTGCAGAGTGTAAAAAACATTTGCATATATAATTGTCATTTATCACAATGTTTCTTTTTTAAATTTTTCATGTAACGTTTTCAAAACTTTTTTAAAACGTTGCGGTACAGGAGCTTCAAAAATAGAAAATTCATTACTTTCCGGAAGACGAATGCCCAAACGCCTAGCGTGAAGCATCAAACAATCATTTTCAAACAAAATGTCTTTTTTTCCATAAATAGAATCTCCCAAAACAGGGCAACCTAAATATTTCATATGAACTCTTATTTGATGAGTTCGTCCCGTTTTTAGTTTTATCCGTATAAGTGAATATGGTCCATAGCAGGCAATGCATTTATATATTGTATGAGCAAATTTTCCTTTATCAATGTCTGTTGTTGCAAATTTTTTCCTATTGCGACTATCTCGTATTATGCCTGTTTTTATTGAACCTTGAATTTCTTTTGGTCTGCCTGTAACTATTGCAATATATTCTTTCTTTACTCGCCTTGTCTGAAACTGATTTTGAAGCCATGTTAATGCATCTCTATCTCTTGCCGTAATTAAAACACCAGATGTATCTTTATCAAGACGATGTACAATTCCAGGTCTTAAAAGCAGACTGTTTTCTTTTTCATCTAAAATTTGAGCTGATTTTCCCCAATGAAACAAAAGAGCATTTACAAGAGTTCCGCTCCAATTTCCTGCTGCTGGGTGTACAACTATGCCATGATTTTTATTTACAACTGTTACACGACTGTTTTCAAAAATTATATCAAGTGGAATATCTTCGGGTTCAAGATTTTCTGGTTTTGGATTTTCCCATTTAATTTCGATTTTATCTCCAACATGAACATTTTTAGATAATTTTGCATTTTTTCCATTTAAAGTTATGATTTGAGCTGTAGATTTAAGCCTTGAGCGACTCATACCGCCTTTTGCCTGTGCAACATATAAATCAAGCCGCATAGGTTCTGTTATAGTTTCATCTACGATTAACGATAAAATATTCATTTTATTCTGTTTCTTCTGCTTCAAAAACCGTAAAGTTTTCTTTTTTGTCTTTATAAACAGGAATTATCGTAATATCCGGGTCAAGTCCGTTTTCACCGAATCTTTCTGCTTTTTCTTGACGTTCTTTTGAAATAATTATTTGATTCAAGAAAAAATCTATTATTCCAATTCCAAGACTTAATCCTGCAGCTCCAAGAATAATTCCCCTTGTTTCTTCATCTGTAAAATTTGCAGATGAAGTTTTCATAAAAGAGATTGGTCTATATTTTGGATCCATTCCATTTGAAAAATATTTGAAAAATGAATACCCTACACCGACAGCCATAGAAGTAAATGGATAAGAACCTAACGTGATAATTTCACTTCTGCGTATTTCTAAAAGAAAAGGCGGAAACTGAACTGTATCATATGGTTCAACTTCAACATCTGTCATATCAATTTCTTGAGCATAAATCATAAAAGGAAACAAAGTTAAAATAAAAAAAACAAAAAAAACTCTTTTCATCGTTAGCCCTTTTTTCTTTCACCGAAAATTGCCGTTCCGATACGAACTAATGTAGAACCGCAATTTATAGCTGTTTCAAAATCATTTGACATTCCCATTGATAATTCAGATAAATCAAAGTTCGGAAAAAGATTTTTCATTGTTTCAGCAATTGAAACAAGTTTTTTGAAAGAAGCTTCTATCATGTTTTTATCTTCCGTAAAAGGTGCCATTGTCATAAATCCGGCAGGAATAATATGAGAACATTTTGAAAGATAATTCATAGCTTCTTTTAATGATTCTATTGACCTAAAACCGGATTTTGAATCTTCGGCTGTATGACTTTCAAAAAGTATTTTAATTCTTTTATTTATTTTTGCGCATTGTTTTTCAATTTCTTCTATTAGCTCAATGCGATCAACAGACTGAATGCATGAAACAATGGGAACTATTTGCTTAACTTTATTTCGTTGCAAAGAACCTATAAAATGAAGCTCGATTGATGGATATTTTTCAAGCAACGCTGGAAATTTTTCAGCTGCTTCTTGTGCTCTGTTCTCTCCGAAAAGATTTGCACCTGCTTTTATAGCTTCTTCTATTTCTTCAACAGAATGAAATTTGCTTACAACCAGAAGTTTTACACTGCCGCTAGACCTGTTTGCATTTTTTTCTATTTTTTTTATAGAATCGAGTATTTGCTTATAATTATTAGATATGCTCATAAAATTTCTCCTACTTTATCGGATAAACGTAAAAGTGTCTGAATATCTAAAGTTTCTGCTCTCACTTTTGGATCTATTTCTGCTTTTTTAAGAGTAATTTCTGCTTTTTTTGCATCATTTAAAAAAGCAGAAAGATTATTCTTTATTGTTTTTCGTCTTGACATAAAAAGTGAACGTTGCATTTTTGTAAATAACACAGCATCATTACATTGCGGGAAAAGCTCTTTTTTAACAAATTTTACAGCTCTACTGGTAACATTTGGTCTTGGCCAAAAATAACTACTGCCAAGATCCATAAGCGCTGTTACATCATAAGCCCATTGGCATAAAACAGAAAAACTTGAATAATCATTAGTTCCGGGTTTTGCAGTTATACGCTGTGCAACTTCTTTTTGAACTGTTATTACAGATTTGTCAAAACGAACGCCGGCGCAAATAAAATCTGCAAATATTGTTGCTGCAATATTATAAGGCAAATTTCCAAAAAGTCGCATAGGTTTATCATTTACTGTTTTCCATGTTTTTAATACATCGCCTTCAATTAATTTGAAATTTGTCTTATCTGCAAAAAGTTCTTTGAGAACAGCTGAAAAGCCATGGTCAATTTCAAATGCGGTTAATTCTGCACCTCGATTCAATATTTCAGAAGTCATCGCTCCAAGACCGGGACCGATTTCCCATACTGTTGTGCCTTCTTCTATATCAAGAGAATCAATCAAACTTTTTCTAGCTCGACTGTTTATCAAAAAATTTTGCCCGAACTTTTTTTGCATTGCAAGATTTCTTTCTTCTAAAAAAGCTTTTAATGCGTTTGGCGAATCATAATCGAGTAAAAATGCCATTATACACCTCAAAACCGACAAATTATATTTTAATTAAAAACGAGAAAAAAACCGAACAACTGCGACAATTACTTCGTATAAAAAAGATAAAATTGTCTTAAAAAATATCAGTGATTCCGGAAAAATCAGTATGATTATTATAGCAAAAATTCCTAAAATAAAAAATAGCGAAATTAATGGAACTGCAACAAATGATGAAAAAATTCCTATTAATGAAAAATATTCAAACAAAAGAAACTGAAAAGGAATTGTTCCAATTTGCGCTCCTGCAGAAACCGATAAACTTTCCGAAATACGGTGGCTTTTTTTGTTGTTGAATAATTCTAAAATATATGGACTTATATACATTATTCCAAAAACTGCAGAATAAGAAAGCAAAAAAGAAACAGAAAATGCCATTAAAGGCTGAATTAAAATATGTATGCATATGCTTAAATAAAAAATCGCTCCTTTTTTGCAATTTATTCCGTAAAAAGAACATATGCTTTTTATATATATGAAAAGCAAAGCTCTAACAAGCGATGGCTGTGTTCCGGCAATAAACACAAAAAAAGTCGAAGCCAAAATCATCAAAAAAATATGATTTTTCCTTTTATAAAAAAAATCTGCTGTTTTTTGTGTAAATGCACACATTACCGAAATATGAAGCCCTGAGAGAGCAAGTACATGAGCTAATCCTGCCCTTTGAAAAAGCAAATTCAAAGAACCTGCTAGATAATCTTTACTGCCAAGTAGCAAAACAACTAACAAAGTGCCTGATTCCGACAAAGACAATAAAATCTTTTTTATTTTAAATCTAAAATTCGCTCGCATCCTTAAAATATTATTTTTATATTCGCTTATTAAAAAGGAATTTACAAAAAAAACCGGATTTTTATTTGTAAATGAATCATTTATAGATTTATCAAAACTTCCATAAAAATATATTAAAGCACCAGTATCAAGAAAGAATTGATTTGTTTCAATTAATTTTTCTTTTATGATAGTTTTGCTTTTTTGATTATTTTGAATTATTTTTGACTTTACAATAACTTTAATTTTCCCATTTGCATAACATGATAAATTTTTGGAATTCATCGAAATTAATTTTACATTTATTGAATAATAATTTTCATTTATTTTTTGCGGCGAAGAAATTATTTCACAATAAATACATTCTGCTTTAGCTAAAGGCAAAATACTTTTTATTTGTGCATTTTGCTTATTAAAACATGATAAAGCTAATAAACCGGCTAAAATGCCGGAAATACAATATTTTCGATATTCTTTTGCTAAAATTAAAAAAATTATAAGAATCAGTGAAATAAAATAAAAAATATATTTTAATGTATTGCTTTTTTCTTTTAAGAAAAAGCCGTAAAAAATAAAAAGTTCATAAGTTGCAATAATTTCAATACTCTTTTTCATATAAGGAATATCTAAAAAAAAACTTTTTTTTTGTTAATTTATTAATAAATATTGTAAAATTTTTATTAAATTTCTTTTTTTAACCGGTTTGGATGATTTTTTTTATTGACTTAATGCACTTCCCTGTTAATAATGAAAATATATTTTTTGGCAACCGGTTGCTTAAAAAAATAGATTAATATTTTGGGGAAAATTATGTATTCGGATAAAACTAAAGGTCTTTTTGCAGAAATTGACAATGAAAATGTCTATAAAATTGAAAACTACGACATAATGGATGATTTTTTTATAACAGTAACAAGTGCTTTTGATATTTGGAATTTCTGTTGGTCTAAAGGTGGAATAACAGCAGGAAGAATTAACTGCGACAAAGCAATTTTTCCATATTATACAGCTGATAAAGTTTCAGATGCAAAAAATTACACAGGTCCTTTTACATTGATTGCTGTTTATAAAAATGATAAACGAATTTTATGGGAACCATTTGCTGATTTACCTTTTTCC
>JAAYQG010000069.1 GCA_012519415.1 Treponema sp.
AAAGCCGGAGAAAACGCTTGTGATCACTAAGCCTATATGTAAGGTTTGACCATGACTGCATATGATCCGCTAATTACTATTCTAGCCGATAACATTGCTTCTCATCCTTTGCTTTCCGAACACGGATTTTCGTGTTTCATCGAGTTTAAAAACATGAAACCGATTCTTTTTGATACGGGAAAAACGGTACTTTTTCACAATGCAAAAACGCTCGGTAAAAATCTAAGCAATGTATCTAAGCTCATCTTGAGTCATGGTCACTATGATCATACCGATGCTCTCACAGATTTTTTTTCTTTATGTAGTAAGGCACAGCTTATATGCTCGGAACATATTTTTACCGAACACTACAGTATGAAAACGGGAGTACCAAGATATATTGGGCTTTCAGAAAAAAATATAAAAACTATTCAAGCACTCCCAAACAGTCAAAAACTATACTTTAAAAACAGTGCTACATTATCTTCTTACAATATAACGGTGTATGGCTCAATTAGGCAAACTAATGCCTATGAAAAACCCTCGCCCCTACTTTACAGCAATAAAACTTGCACCACACCCGACACTATGATCGATGAAGCCATTGTTTGCATAGAAACAGATAAGGGGCTTGTATTAATTACCGGATGTTGTCACTGCGGTTTTATTAATATGTGTAATCATATAATAGAAGAAACCGGCGGAAAACATATTTATGCAGTTATAGGAGGTTTTCATCTCGAAGGTGTTTCAAACGAACGAATAAGAGCAACCATCGATTTTATTCGTACACACAAGATAGAAGCTGTCTACCCCTGCCACTGCACCGGTGAAAAGGAAATGCAAGTATTAAAAACCGCACTTCCCTCTATTGTAAAAATAGCTCACTGTGGCATGAGTATATCTTTTTCGTAATAAGCGCAAGCCTACTCTGCTTCGTCTATTTCTTTTTCTTCTTTATCTTCTAGTGTTGCTTTTTTTATGGAAGTTTTTAATTCTTTCGTGGCGGTAGCGTTCCTTATAAACGGAAAGTGCTGAGCTTCATGGTATAAATATTTCGGAAAAGCAGATTGCGAGCACTGAAAAATTCAGCATATAGAATACGTAAAGTTTATAAAAATAAGAATGTTTTGTATTCCGTAAGATTTATTGACTAGATTTTTACAAAAATATATACTTCCAAAAAGTAAGTTGCCCGATTATTCGTATGTAAATATGTAACAATGTGTGTTTTTCGACAGACTTTATCTACGGTTCATGCGTTGCGGGATACTCAGTCAAAGGAGGCTATATAATGGCCAAAGAAAATTACAACCCGTTAGCAAATGCGCAGGCGCAATTTGATAAAGTAGCGGATTATCTTGAACTGGACAGCGGTCTTCGTGCATTGTTTCGCGAACCAATGAAGGAAATGCATTTTTCCATTCCGGTAAAGATGGATGATGGAACAACAAAGGTCTTTAAGGCTTTTCGTATAAAACACAATGATGCAAGAGGACCTGCTAAGGGTGGAATTCGTTTTCATCCCCATGAAACCGCCGATACTGTACGTGCTCTTTCTATGTGGATGACATGGAAATGTGCTGTTGTAGATATTCCTCTTGGAGGCGGCAAAGGCGGTGTAGTTTGTGATCCTCATAATCTTTCAAAAGGTGAACAGGAAAGATTGTGCAGAGGATATATTCGCCAGCTTTATACCCAAATTGGTCCAAATATTGACGTTCCCGCACCGGATGTTATGACCAATGCTCAGCACATGCTTTGGATGCTTGATGAGTATGAAACAATTATGGGACAACATTTGCCGGGCGTTATTACCGGAAAGCCCGTTGGTATGGGAGGTTCTTTGGGTCGTACCGAAGCAACCGGTTTTGGTGTAATTTATGTTTTACATGAATTGCTCAGAAGCGAAAACATTCCTATTGAATCAACAACGGCAAGTATACAAGGCTTTGGAAACGTTGCCGAATACGCAGCTCGTAAATACGTAGAGAGAGGCGGCAAGGTTGTTGCCATTTCTTGTTGGGATCAAGCAGATTCCAAATCTTATACTTACAAAAAAGCATCGGGATGCGATATTGAACAGCTTGCTCAAATAAAGGATTCTTTTGGTAGCATAGACAAGGCAAAGGCCAAAGAATTAGGATACGAACAGCTTCCCGGCGACGAATGGATTAAACAAGATGTAGATATTTTAATTCCGGCTGCTTTGGAAAACCAAATAACACCTGCAGTATTCCCCAATATTTCTAAAAAAGTAAAAATTATATGTGAAGCTGCAAACGGTCCTACCACACCGGACTGCGATCCTTTAATTCAAGAGCGCGGCATACTTCTTTTGCCGGACTTTTTAAGTAATGCCGGTGGAGTTACTTGCAGTTATTTTGAGCAAGTACAGTGCAACATGAATTATTTTTGGGAAAAAGACGAAGTTCTTGAAAAACTTGAGAAAAGCATGACGAAGGCTTTCCGCGCTGTGTATGATCTTTCTCGTGAAAAGAAAGTATACATGCGAGATGCCGCATATATTATTGCAATAAATAGAGTAGCAAACGCAGTTAAGCTTCGCGGTTGGGTATAATAATTCCCATAAAAACAGATACTATTACTGAAAAACAGCCCCTAAAAAGGCTGTTTTTTTATCTTTGTTTCGTTGAAGCATTGTTCGTTTTTGATGACACATCTTTATATGCTGGTCAAATACTTTTTCCTTTGTTTGTAAGTTTTTCGATACGGAGAGTGCTCCCACAAAAGAATTATTACGTTTTTTGAATTTTTATGTTGGAAATTAATTCCTGCTTGTAAAAAGAAGGGAACGGTGAAACAATATAAGACAGCGTAAAAACCAATTCGGAAGCTGATATTTTCTCATTAACATTTTACCACAGGAGCTAATGTATATGAATAAAACTCTTTATAGTCAGTTTACCTTTGGCGATCTGCATGTAAGGTATATTTTAGAAGAAAGCGGGCGAATGAATTTACTTCTTGTTCCCACATCAAAAATTGCAGACATTTGCGAGTTTAAAGAAAGTCGCGGGGACAGTCTTGTTCAGGCAAAACTAATCGGCGACGTCTATGCCGGAGGCTACGCAGGCGGACTAACTATGCGCAATAGCGGCACCGTAGAAAATTTGCGCTTTATTACACAAGAAACACATAATGTTACAGAAACATCGACAAACCGCAAAAACCGCACCGAAATTATTACAAAATTTGAAGACACTCAAAATCATCTCTATATTCACACACTAGGATACACCGATGGGGATTTAGCTGTAGATTCAAAAACAAGTTTTATAAATAATGATTCCAAAAAAGCAAGTTTAGAATTTATTTCGAGCTTTTCATTAAGTGAAATTACCCCCTTCGAAAAAGGACTTGCCCCCAATTGCCTTGACATCTATAGAATTCGCAGCAAATGGAGCGATGAAGCATGGCTGGTAAAAGAAAGTGCCGAAGAACTTCAGCTTGAACCGTCTTGGGCAAACTGGCCGCCGAACGCAGTTCGCTATGGACAAATAGGCTCATTGCCGGTAAAACACTATGCGCCCTTTGGAGCTGTGGAAGACAAAAGAGCAGGCGTTATATGGGCAGCCTCTTTGGCAATAGAATCATCATGGGAAATGGAATTTTACCGCAGAGATCACGGACTGGCTTTTTCCGGAGGACTTGCGGGCAGAGAATTCGGACATTGGGTTAAAAACATTGCACCCGGGAAAAGTTTTACTAGCCCCACAGCAATCCTTACCGTTACCACAGAAGGTATAGACAAGGCCTGTCAAAGACTTACTCAGTATAATAAAAAATTTCTTTTAGCAAATCCGGCAAGCGAAGACAAGCTACCCATACTTTTTAATGAATATTGCACAACCTGGGGCAACCCTTCCGAAGAAAATATTATAAACATACTCGATGCAATTGACGGGCACGGAATGGAATACTTTATTGTAGATTGCGGCTGGTTCAAAGAAGATGGCAAGG
This sequence comes from Treponema sp., assembly GCA_012519415.1. GTDB lineage: Bacteria > Spirochaetota > Spirochaetia > Treponematales > Treponemataceae > UBA1240. The sequence goes on from JAAYQG010000069.1 coordinate 3,964, forward strand.
ATTGGAGTAACTCAATGGGCGACTACATTCCATCAACATCTTTATTTCCCAAGGGACTTTCACATATTTCAAACCTCATACATCAGCGAAACATGAAAGCTGGCATCTGGTTTGAAATTGATAATGTCGGAAAATTTGCATCTGCCTATAACAAAGAAGACTTTCTTTTAAAGCGAGACGGTATAATCCTTACTACACAAAACCGCCGCTTCTTTGATATGCGAAAACCCGAAGTGCAAGATTATCTAACAGAAAAAGTTATTGCACAAATTAAAAAACATAATTTTGACTATATTAAAATAGATTACAACGACACCTACGGCATTGGCTGTGACGGAGCGGAATCTTTGGGTGAAGGATTGCGTGCAGAAAGAGAAGCATCGCTCAATTTTATTCGTAAAATGCGCAAAGAAATTCCCAATCTTATCATTGAAAACTGTGCCTCTGGTGGACACAAAACTGAACCGCTTATGATGTCTCTTTCAAGCATGGCTTCTTTTTCCGATGCCCATGAATGCGAAAATATTCCGGTAATAGCCGCCGGTCTGCACCGCACCATTTTACCGCAGCAAAATCAAATATGGGTCGTAATTCGGGAACAAGATAGCCTTCAAAGACTTGCTTATTCCATAGCGGCGGGCTTTCTTGGAAGAATATGTTTTTCCGGCGATGTTACAAAATTGACCGCCGAACAATGGCGTAAAATTGATGAAGGCATCGCATTTTACAAAGAAATTGTACCGATTATCAAAGACGGTTACTCATACTTGTACGAAAACCGCGGACCATCTGCAAGGCTACTGGAAGGCTATCAGGCTGTCTTTAGAGCCGGAGAAAAAGGAGCCTATCTTACTGCACATATTTTCAATAAGCCTCCTAAAAAAATAGAAATTGCCCTGCCCCATGACTTTAGAGCCCTTAAAGAAATAAAAAAGACCTACAGAGGTAGCAATATTTTTGCAAACATACAAGACGGTATACTTACCATTGTTCCGTCAAGTTCCATGGAAAGCATATCGCTTATAATGGAATAAAAAGAAGTGAAGGGACAGACAATTCACCAATGCAAAATGCCTAAATCTGCTTTTTTAGATTTCTTGTGATAGAATAATACAATGAACATATATATTGACAACAATCCGGTGCAGACATCAAAAAGCAAACAGCAAAAAGAGCTACTGTATATTGGCAGGATCGAAAACAGAAAGAAAATCTTGGAACAATTTAGCTTTCTAGCCGAATCGAACATCGAATACGAAAGCACCTACTTTGAAAGCCACAAGAGCTTTAATTATTTTTATTTTCTTGTACCAAGCGAAGATCTGACAGATCCAAAATCCGAACGGATAGAAATATACCTTGCTAACAAGACAATGCACTTGTTTTATGAGGGTAAACCCCCAATTGTTACAGCATGGATTAAATTACTAGTGAATGCGGGCGACAAACCGGAAAGCCCAAAAGAAGCGTTCTTTAATTTTTTGAACGTATTGAACATTCACCATCTTGCCCGCCTGGAAAAAATCGAAGATAAAATTACCGATTTAGAGGATGCATTGGTAAACGAAGAAAAGGAAAATTATGTCGATGAAATTAGAGTGCTTCGAAAACAAGTTCTAACTTTGCGTCGCCATTACGAAAGTATGTTCGCCCTTATGGAAGACTTGGAGGAAAATCGCAACGGACTGCTTTGCGAGGGCGATCTTCATCTCTTGCATTTTCAAACTCAAAAGGTCGAGCGGCTCTACCACAGCACATTGAACCTTCGCGACTATTTGACCCAGGTGCGAGAATCGTATCAGGCTCTTTTAGATATTGAATCGAACAAGGTGATGAAACTATTTACGGTCATTACCTCAATTTTTTTGCCCCTTAGCCTTTTGGTCGGTTGGTACGGCATGAATCTGTCCATGCCCGAAGCGGCATTTCGCTATACCTATCCTGTTGTCATCGCGGTGTCTGTAGGTATTGTAGCGGGTCTAATTATTTACTTTAAACGCAACCGCTGGTTCTAGCTATCATCTCGAATAAAATCGGAAATAAAGGAGCTTGCTGAAAAGCAGCCCTTATTTTAATGGCAGCGCCTTTATTTCCTTGACCGTATATATTTCATTTACTATTATTATAGTAATGCAGCATTAAAAAGTTGCAACATATTTTATCAATTGGAGGAAGATCTATGACAGAAGAACAAGTTGTGAGCATGCCTAGAATTGGCGACAAGGCGCCTTCATTTAAGGCGGTAACCACACAAGGAGAACTTGATTTCCCAAAGCAGTACGAGGGTTCTTGGGTAATTCTCTTTAGCCACCCGGCAGATTTTACCCCTGTATGTACCTCGGAATTTATGACCTTCGCCAATATGGCAGATCAGTTTGAAGAGCTCAACTGTAAATTGGTCGGTCTTTCTATTGATGGTCTGTACAGCCATATCGCCTGGTTGCGCACAATTAAAGAAAAGATCGAATACAAGGGAATGAAGAACATCGAAGTTAAATTCCCGCTTATCGAAGATATCAGCATGGAGATAGCCGGCAAATACGGCATGGTCATGCCCGGCGAATCGAACACACAGGCAGTACGAGCCGTCTTTGTCATCGACCCCAAGGGCATAATTCGCACAATTATTTACTACCCCTTGAGCCTCGGTCGCAATTTTGACGAACTTTTGCGAGTTGTCCAGGCACTGAAGACTGCCGATGAATTCAAGGTGGCAACACCCGCAGACTGGCGACCCGGAGATGATGTCATTGTACCGACAGCCGGCTCTTGTGGTGTGGCAGAATCTCGCGTTTCCGGGCAGGAACCAAATATTCACTGCCATGACTGGTTCTTCTGCACGAAGAAGCTGGATAAGGACCAGGTTCTGAAGGCAATAAAAAAATAACAGTTCCCAAAAAAAAGCTTGCACTTTTCTAAATTTGAGGGCATCAGGGCAGTCTAAAACAGTTCTGGAATGTCTGAATTTTTTGAAAGTGCGGGCTTTTGTATACTAGCCTCTGGCGAGAAGCTGACCGACGTTTTTTTCGAAATGGCTGAATTCCATGGAAAACCGGCTCTGCCCTGCGAAACCGAGCGCGAAGCCGTCATAAAGCCAAACATCTGTTACAAGCCGTTATTTTTGTTCTGTCGGCACAGCTTCTTTAATCTCCACTGTGTCCATTTCGTCAAATGTCACACCGTTTAATTTTGTTTTTAAGTCAGTCAAAATGTTGTTTACCCGACTTTCAATAAATTGGTCAATTGCATTGTCAGGCAATGTTCCATTTCTTGCCCAATCTAAAATTTCG
>JAAYQG010000070.1 GCA_012519415.1 Treponema sp.
CAGGGTGCGCCGACAAAAACATTAATGCCATTTTGAGAAAAAAGCTGCATGGCTCTATTGCCCATTCCGCCTGCAATAATGTCGGTTATACCTTTTTCATGTAAAAAGCGGGGAAGAAGTCCGGGTTCATGAGGTGGGGCTTCTATATAGGTTTTTTCGCCCAGTGTTTTTGCTTTTGCATCGGCTTCAAATACATCGAAGCCTGCACAATGACCGAAGTGAAGATTTAGTTTTCCGTTTGCCACGGGGATTGCAATTTTCATATATCCTCCTAAATTTTGCTTTCCTAGATTTTGCTAAGGAAGTACAGCTAATTTGTAACTTTGTTCGCACTTTCGCAATGAAATGAGAAAGTGCAATATATTTGCAAGTTTGCTATGCAAACTTGTCGATGCGTAGCGAGGCGCGATTTTAGCCGAGCTACTCATCACACCTATAAACAAAGTTGCTGAGAAAATTTCAATTTTCGAAAGTAACTTTGTTCGTGCTTCCGCAACGAAGTGAGGAAGCACAGGTAATTTGCAAGTTTGTTATGCAAACTTGTCGATGCGTAGCGAGGCGCGATTTTAGCCGAGCTACTCATCATGTTTTTTATATTTTTTTTCAGCAATGACTGAAAATATTTTTTGCTTTTAATTAAAGCATGTGTTATTTGTACTACATTGAAATTATAATATCTTTTGCTATTTCTTGTAATACATGAGTAAGGTCTTTATTATTTTTATCTTCTTCATATTCAATTATTGTTTTAGTTTCTATTTGTGCCTTGGTAACTGTATGAGAAAAGGGAATTATGCCTAAAAAACGAATATTATTTTCTGTGCACCAGGTTTTTATTTCCGTAGTTTTTTCTGTATTGATGCTTCCCTTGTTTACAATAACCGAAAAAGGAATTGAAAAATGTTTTACGAGTTTTGCAACCCGCAGAAGATCGTGCATGCCCGAAACAGTTGGTTCTGTAACAATAATAACTTGATCGCTCCCTGTTACGGATGCAATTACCGGACAGCCTGTTCCCGGGCTTCCGTCTACAATGATGTAATCGGCATTTTGCTCATTCGCTATTTTTTTTGCTTCTTTTCTAACGGTTGTTACAAGTTTTCCTGAATTTTCTGCATGAATATCGAGAGCGGCATGAACGAGTGTGCCGAACCTTGTTTTTGAAATATACCATTCACCGCATTTGCGCTCGGGAAAAGATATTGCTTTTGATGGACACTGAGAAACGCAAACCTTGCAACCTTCACATGTTCCGCTGTCAATTTCAAAAAAATCGTCGGCTGTTTTTCTTATAGAATCGAAGCGGCATAGGTCATAGCATATTGAACAGGAGGAACCGTCTTTTCTTGAGCAATGTTCTTTATGCATTACCGCTAAGTTGCCGCTTATAAATGTGTGTTTTTCTAAAACAGTAGGTTGCATAATAATGTGCATATCGGCTGCATCGACATCGCAATCGGCGCAGACTATTGTTTTTTCTTTTGAAAGAATGTTTGCAAGAGATAGTGTAAAGCTCGTTTTACCGGTTCCGCCTTTTCCGCTTATTATAGTTATTTCTTTCATTCCTTTGGTTCCTTGTTATGTACTTGGGACTCAATATTTGCAAGTACTGATCTAAACTGATGTTCATATGCGGGGACAGCACTTATAAGACTTTTTCCTATAGCATAAGCTTGAGCAATGTGCATATCTTCCGGTACTTGAAGTAGAATAGGTATGTTTTCAGATTCAGCATAACGCACAACTCTATCATCACCTGCATTAGACCTGTTAATAATAATACCAAAAGGTATTTGCATTTTACGAACCGTTTCAACTGCTATTTTTAAGTCGTGAAGACCGAAGGGTGTTGGTTCCGTAACAAGAACAGTAAAATCACTGCCGTCAACTGCGGTTACCATAGGGCATGATGTTCCGGGCGGGCAATCAATTATTATAAGACTTTCTTTTAAAGACTTGTCCGAGAGTAAAATTTCTTCTGCTTCTTTTTTTACCGAGCGTATAAGAGGAGGTGACATAGCTTTTCCTATGCTAAGTCTTCCTTCTATAAGACGAAGAGGATGTTTTTTTTCTCTTGGTATAGAATATAAATTTTTTTCGCCGATTGACGAAGGATGCTCTGTAATGGCTTTTACCGGACATACCAAGGCACAGCCGCCACATGCATGGCATAATTCGGGAAATACCAAAGCATGTTTTCCTATGCAAGCCAAAGCATTAAATTGACAAAAAGAAGAACAAAGACCGCAAGCAGTACAGAGCGATTCATCTATCTTGGGAATAAGAACATGCACGTCTTTTTTTTCACCAGCATTCTTTTGCAAAAAAAGTCCGCTATTAGGTTCTTCTACATCGCAGTCAAGTAAAAAAACATGAGAAGGGGCAGATTCTGCAAGTGCTACAGCTATGGTTGTTTTACCCGTGCCGCCTTTGCCGGAAGCAATTGCTATGGTCATGCCCAGTGTCCTTCTACATCCGGAGCATTAATTTTTACGAGTTCCCCTTTTTTAAATTTTTCTATTGCTTCGGTAAGACTAAGTTGCGGACAAAGATATATGGGAATATTTGCCGCTTGCAATACCCTAAAAGCTTTTGGTCCTGTATGCCCTGTTATTACTGCACTAGCTCCTGTTTGTATTACATTTTGCGCACTTTGAATTCCCGCTCCCTGCGCCGCATGCAAATTTTGTTCGTTATTGAATGCGGTGTAAGAATCATCTTCAGTGTCATATACAACAAAATAAGAAGTTCGACCAAACCTTTGATCAACCGTATCTGTTTTATTTTTACCCGTAGCAGATATTGCTATTTTCATACTACCTCCATAAAAAATCGATGAGAAAGTTTCAACTTCCTAATTGAGTTTTACGTGCTTCCTCAGCGTAGCGAGGAAGCACATTTAATTTCCAAGTTTACAACGCAAACTTTGGAACGCAAACTTGTCGATGCGTAGGGAGGCGCAATGTTAGCCGAGCTACGCATCACATCTCCCATGTAATGTTCTTTCATTGCTACACATGCAAGATCGATGCATAAGTTCTACGTCTAGCTCTTTGGCAAGCGTTTCCTCTTCCCCTTCCAATTCCGCTACCTCTTCCGATTCCGTCTCCTCTTCCAACTCCGTTTCCCCTTCCGCTTCCGCTTCCTATGCGCCTTCTTCTGGGGCAACCGCAACCGGGCATACCAAACCTGGCAGATAATAGGCGGTTTTCTTTCCATGCAGATACTACGTCATCAATAGCACCGGCAATAAAGGGAATAAGAGTAATTCCCTCGTTGAGAATTAGTTTTTCACATTCACACGAAATACCGCCGCAAATGAGAGTAGAAACTTCATGTTCCTTGAGAAAAGCTGCCTTGGCTTTTTCGTCTTTCGGTAATGAAAGGGAAATAGTCGGTTCGTCTTTTTCTCCAAGTAGCATACATGTTTCTGCCGTGTCGAACACGGGGGCTACTCGATTGTTCCATACAGTTATTGCTGTTTTCATACTAACTATTAAGCAATTAGCGTGCCAAGATAACTGTTATACAAAAAGAATTTTCTTGTGCTACATAAGTACAAAAAAAAGGGCAAAAATTAAGCAAAAACATACATAATTTACGCTTTTAAAAGATAATGATAATTTTTTTTTAACGTCAATGTTTCATAAAGCATACTGTGCTATGCGCTTACTATGCAATGATTGCGAAAATGCAATCATTGCGTTGCAAAATTGCAATACCTGTCCGGAATGTCCTACTTGAAGAAGCACCCGTTCATAGTGTATTATGAATTTGCTAAGAGGTTTAAAAATGGAAGATTTTGGTGAAAAAGCAGTGGAATTTTTTTCTAAAGGATATAACTGCTCGCAATCGACAGCCGCAGCTTTTGCAGAGTATTTTAGTTTAGATGAACAAGAAGTGCTTCGTAGCATGGCAGGTTTTGGCGGCGGCATAGGTGGACAAAGGGAGATGTGCGGTGCCGTAACAGGCATGATCTATGTTTTAGGTCATCTACTCGGAAACTATGATCCGCACGATACCGCTTCTAAAACAGAATTGTATAAAACAGTAAGAGCTTTAACGGAAGACTTTAAAAAAGAATTTGGTACAACCAATTGTCGCGAGTTGCTTTTAAAAGCATCTATTATTCCAAAGCCGGATCCTTCGCAACGCAATGCCGAATATTACCGAAAAAGACCCTGTGCACATTTTGTTCGAAAAGCTGCCGAGCTTGTAAGCTTAAAAATTTCTGAAAACAAAAACAAGTTGACGTGAAAAAATGTACAATAAGATTTTTATGTTTTATCATATACAAAAATAACCTGATTTTAGAAAATTCAAAATTGGGTCTATTATTCTTCTATATGTAGTTTTTTTATTTTGCGCCACAAGGTTGCCTTATCTATATTAAGCTCGTGCGCGGTTTTGGTTTTGTTCCAGTTATTAGCGGTAAGTGCTTTTATAATGCATTCCCGTTCTGCTTCATTTCTTGCTTTATTAATACTTGAACCTTCTGTTGTTTGTTTTTGCGCCAATAGCTCGGGAGGTATGAGGTCTATGGTAAGCAGAGAATTTTTTGCAAGGACGGTCATGCGTTCAACAATATTTTCAAGCTCGCGAATGTTTCCCGGCCAGTTGTATTCGTAAAAAAAATTAAAGACATCAGCATCAAAACCGGAAATATTTTTTTGTTGCTGACTGCTGTACTTTTCCAAAAACGATTGAGCTATATCGGCTATGTCTTCCTTTCTGTCTTTAAGAGCGGGAAGCATAATCGTAATTACGTTTATTCTATAGTACAAATCTTGCCTAAACAAATCTTTTTCAATGAGATCCGTTAAGTTTTTATTTGTTGCACATATAATACGTACATTGGTTTTAATGGATGTTACCGATCCGAGCGGTTCATATTCTTGTTCTTGCAAAACACGCAATAGCTTTACTTGCATGGCGGGACTTATGTCTCCAATTTCGTCGAGAAAAAGAGTACCCCCTTCTGCCAGAGCAAAGCGTCCGGGTTTGTCTTTATCTGCTCCAGTAAATGCTCCTTTTTTATAGCCGAAGAGTTCCGATTCTAAAAGGCTTTCAGGCAACGCTCCACAATTTACTGCAATAAAGGGCTTTTGTTTTCTTGGACTTTGCGAATGTATGGTGCGAGCAAGCACTTCTTTACCGGTACCTGTTTCTCCTTGTATAAGGACAGAACTTGAACTTTCCGAAACAGAGTGAATAATGGACAGTATATTTTGCATTGAAGGACTTTTGCTTTCGTATACCGGATGAGGACCACGCAATAAAAGCTCTGTTTTAAGTTTTTCTATTTCGCTTAGATCGCGGAAGGTTTCCGCTCCTCCCAGTATTGTACCGTTTTCATCTTTAAAAAGTGCTGTAGAAACACTTATAGGAATTCGTTCCCCGTTTTTAGAAAGACAGTAGCCGGTTTTATTAATAAGAGACTTACCGGTTTTCATTGTTTTTCTAAGGGGACAATCTTTTTCGCACATATTTGATTTAAATACTTCAAAACATTTTTGACCAATGGCTTCTTTTTTTTGTACACCGGTTATGAGTTCTGCAGCCTTATTAAACGAGGTTATTTCCCAATCAGTATTTACCGTAAAAACACCATCGGAAATGCTGTTAAGTATATTTGCTGTAAAGATTTCGTTATGCATAACACTATAGTATACCGAGTATTGCAAAAATGCAATCATTTAGATAAACAACATAACACACAAAGCTTTGTAGTTTGCGCTCGCCGCAAACTACGGGTTTTGCTAGATTAATCCCAAATTTATAGCTCCAATCCCAAACGCAAAACCCCAATTTTAGATTAAACCCACCCGAAAGCCCAATCCTTCAAGTTTTTGCTTCGCAAAAACTTGGCGTTTTGCTAACATAAACCTTAATTTTAGATTAAACCCACCCGAAAGTCCAATCCTTCAAGTTTTTGCTTCACAAAAACTTGGCGTTTTGCTAACATAAACCTTAATTTTAGATTAAACCCAAACGCAAAACGCCCCCTGTAGATGTTTGTAAAAAAATTGTATAAACTTTTTTCATGGGAAATAGTAAAAGTTTCGGGAGTGAAAATGTCATATCTTCAGATAAATGAAAAAATCAGTCTTTACTATGAGGAATATGGGCAAGGAGATGTAACTCTTGACAATGTAATCATTTCAGCGCAAGTCGGCTTTTATCCAAAGGGAATGCAGCAACATCTTGCAAAAATGGGCTATCATGTTTTTTGTATCACACTTCGCGGTTTTCACCCTTCGACACTGATTGATGAAGACTATGGAGAACATTGGTACGATATTTTTGCAGATGATGTAATTTCTTTTGCGAATAAATTAGGCATTGGAAATTTCATTTATATGGGAGCATCACATGGAGCGGGCGTCGGCTGGCATTTAATGCTTAGACACGGAAAGAGAATTCGCGCATTTGTTGCCGTTGTTGCAGGACCACACAGTCTTGCAGAAGGAACAATGTCTTATCGTCAAATGCTCGCACAAGGAATCATTAAAGAAATTCCGCCTTTTAATCCGCCTATTGATAATGATGCTGCTAGACAAAAACGACGCGATGTTCGTGCTGAACATATTGAAAAATTGATGTTACCCCCTGAGCCGGAAAGGAAAATCGACTACGGTCGTCCGTTAATGAAATTGAAGAATGAGGAAAAACTGTGTGCTGAACTTAACAAAATAAAAACTCCGGTTATACTAATAGGCGGGATTGATGACCCTATAAGCACGCCCGAGCTTATGATTCGTACTGCAAAATGCCTTCCGAACTGCAAGCTTGTAATTTACTCAAACTGCGGACATGATATTGACACAGATTTAATAGAAGAAACTTGCGAAGAAACCGACAGGTTTTTGCGCAATGTTCTTGCTACCGGAAAAATTTATCAGCCGGTCGTAGAACAGCTTGATAACTTAAAAGCGGAAAATAAATTATAGACACTGAACAAATAAATATATTTACAAATTGTTTTAATATAAGGATTTATATTGATGAGTGAAAAAATAAACCATACAAAACTTAAAGAAATGGAAAAAGACTTAGGTATTATATTTTCTGATAATGGAGAATTTGCAGAAATGAGCCTTGATTTGCAAAATTATTTTGAACAAACAAAGCCGATTCTTGATGTTGAATATAGATTTTATGATGGCGATATTAATGAATTAAAAGAAAAAGTTTTTATTGTTGATAGGAAATGGCCGCAATATTTTAATTCCGGCGATTTAATATTTTGCGGATATTATAAAGGTCAACTGGCATCTTTTTGCACGGTAGATGAAGATTTAGATTGTATAATTTCTAGCAAGGGAATCAAAACCGGAAGCATAGGTTGCGTAGGAACTTTTTCTGAATTCCGCAAAAAAGGAATTGGTCTACGAATGGTAGATTTAGCAACGGTTTATCTAAAAGAAAAAGGCTGCGATAAATCATACATTTCTTATACACACATAGAAAAATGGTATGGAAAACTAGGCTATAAAACTTTTGCAAGGTTTTCTTTAAGAAAATAGACTTTGCAGATGTTGAATGTTTTTGCTCAAGACGAATTACTCTTGGACAAAATCCCTTACGAATTACTCTTTTTCAAAATTCCAAAAAAAACGAATGACATCAAATTTTCTTTTGATTGACAAATAAAAGTTTTACATATAGCATTTAGATGTGAAAAACATCAGCATTCGATGGAAAATAACTCTTCCAATCATTTCAGTTTTTATATTATCTGTCGCAGGGCTTACTACAAGAACCACTTCAAATTTCTTCAACAAATACAGCAATACGGAAAAAAAATTCGCTGTTGAAACTGCATTTCGGCATGCCGCAAATGTTTCAGGTATTATAGAAAATTATGAACATATTACAACGGAAACAGCCAACGCTGTTGAAACTCTCATGGCAAACGGCGTTACAAGCCGCACTGTAATTGAACAATTCATGATTAAAACGTTGAAAGAAATCCCAAAAACAAACAACATGGACGGTTGGAACGCACTTTGGATTATGTTCGAGCCAAATGCTTTTGATGGACAAGATGCTCAATTTAAAAATTCTAAAGGCGACGCAGAAGGTGTTTTTACGCCAATCCTTTATTTTTCTAATATAAATAAAGTGGAATATACTTCTTATATAGAAGAAAAAGATGAAGATTATTATGTATTACCTCAAAAGTTGGGAAAAACTTGTTTTCTCGAGCCGTATCTTTATTCTGGGGAGCTTGTAAGTTCTTTTTTGACTCCGCTTTATAAAAACGGAAAATTTATAGGTGTTTTAGGTTTTGATATTAAAGCTGCTTTTTTGGAAACAGTGCTTAATGAGGCACGCATTCTAAAAACAGGTTCTATATCTTTGATTACAGATACTGGAACTATTGTTTATTCCAAAGAAAGCAAAGCAATAGGTCAAAATATCAACCTTTTATGGCAGCAAAAAGAACAACAAAAATTAAAAGCTGCAAACGAAACTTTAAAAACTAAAAAACAAAATGAAATTTTAATACAATCGGATAAAAATAAAGAAAATACCACGGTTATTTTTCAGCCTATAAATTTGGGTTTCTATACGCCGGAAACATGGGTTATGTGCATTTCGATTCCTAATTCGGAACTTTCAGCACCGGTTAGAAATGCGGTAAGAGAGGCTATTGCTATTGCTGCACTTACAATTTTAGTTGTTACAGCGTTCATGTCTGTGATTCTAAATATGTATAGTATTGTTCCGTTTATTGAAATAGCAAAAGTTTCGGAGAAAGTTGCAAAAGGCGATTATACTGTTGAACTTTCCAAAAAACGGCTTTCGCAAAATGATGAAATAGGTTCTACAATTAAGTCTTTCAAAGAAATGATAGACGAAACAAAAAATGTACTTTCTTCTATCAAGAACATAAACGAATCGCTAAGTTTGTCCGGAAATCAGCTTGTTAAAAGTGCTTACGATACACAAGAACAAACAGCCGCATTGGCTAAAAATCTTGTAAATTTAACGACACAGGCAGCAAATCAAACAGGACACGTTGATAAAACGACAGAAGTTATAAAGTCAATTTTGGAAAATATCAAAGAATTTGAAAATCTTATTGATGAACAAATTGCAAGCATAAATCAATCATCGTCTGCAATTCAAGAAATGATTTCTAACATAGGTTCTATTAATAGTTCTGTAACAACTTTAAGTGAACAATATTCGGAATTGATGAATTCATCTAGAGAGGGGCTTGAAAAACAAGATATTGTTGAAAGTGCAATAACAGAAATTGTTGGTCTTGCAGAAACGCTTGCCGCTTCTAATATGTTGATTGAAGAAATTGCAAAACAAACGAATATGCTTGCAATGAATGCTGCAATCGAAGCGGCTCACGCAGGCGATTCAGGAAAAGGATTTGCGGTTGTTGCAGAAGAAATCAGAAAGCTTGCAGAAGATTCAGCTGATCAAACAGCACAAATTAAAGACCAAATTCTTCAAATTAATAACGGTGTTCACGAAATTGTAAATGCTAACATAGCTTCTAAAGAAACATTTGATACAATTTTTGATAAAATCAGCACTATTGATTCTCTTTTAACACAAGTTGACGGAGCTGTTTCTGAACAATCTATATCAGGCAAAGAAGTTCTTCGAGGGCTTTCTCATCTTTCTGCAATGAATGCCAGAATTAGCATGGCTTCCAGCGATATGTCTGAATCTAGTACAAATATTGCACAAACTGTTGACCAGCTCAAACGAATTTCTGCTATCGTTACAGAAAGTGTTAATGAAATGTCCAGCGAAGTTAAAACAATCGATGTGGCAGCATCAACTGTTGCGCAAATTACAGACCAAACAACAGGTCATATTAGTGAAATGAATACAAAAATAGACCGCTTTACAATATGATTTTATGTTGATGAAAGTTTTTGCCTCTTCAATAGATTTTTTGAATGACGAAGCCTTTTTTAGAAAATCTCTAAATCTTGCTTCTAAAGAAAGACAAAATCGCTCTTTGGCGTTTGCGCACCAAGAAAATAAAGCTCGTTCACTTGGTGCTGGTCTTTTGCTTGACGAAGCGTTAAGACGCACGTTTCCGGAAGTTCCACTTCCTGCGGAAATTATACGCAGCAAAACCAGCGCACCTTTTGTTAGAAATTTTCCTGAAATTTATATAAGCATATCTCATGCCGGAAAATATGCAGTTGCGGGAGTTTCATCTTTGCCTATTGGAGTTGATACGGAAACTATAAGAAAATGCCCGATAGGATTTTGCCGCAGGTTTTTTACACCGGATGAATTGGAAGCAATATTAGCTCAAAAAGACGATGATTCAATGAATTTAACTTTTAGCAAACTTTGGACAAGAAAAGAAAGCTATATAAAAGCAATCGGCAAAGGTCTTTCACAGCCACTTATTCAATTTTCTTCATTAAATGATGAAGTTCAAATGCAAAATAAAAGTACAGGTTTTTTTTGTAAAACATATATGTTCCAAGAAAACTGCATTATTTCAGTCTGTTCAAATAACACAAATTTTCCGACAAAAATAAGCAATATAGATTTACGACAAATTGTATTAAATAAAGTAACTGCATTATAAAATTCCCCCAATGAAAAACTACTTCATAATATTTTACTTATAATGTATTTTATGTTGCATTAAAAGACTGCTTGAGTTTTGAACAAAATGATATTAAACTGGATTTATGATAACAGCTTATTTAACAATTGATGATGTTCCATCAAAAATTACTCCATCAATAGTTGACTATCTTAGCCAAAAACAGATTGAACCTATAATGTTTTGTTGGGGAAAACGTGTTCAAAACAACAAAAAAAATGCAATTTATGCATTGCAACATAAAATGCTTCTCCAAAATCATAGCTTTACGCACCCTCGTTTTTCAGATTTATCTTTAGACCAATCTATCGAAGAAATTGAAAAAACAGAAACTGTTCTTGAATCGCTTTATAAAGAAGCCGGAGTAACACGCCCGTTTAAGTTATTTCGTTTTCCTTTTGGCGATAAAGGTGGTCAAAACGAAGATGCGCTACAAGATTATCTTAAAAATCACGGATTTACGCAGCTTGACCATAGCGGTATTCTCCCATCTGAATATGAAAAAATCGACATTCCAAAAAATCAAGCAGACTGTTTTGATGTAAAATGGACATTCGATTATGCTGAATACCAAGTTCGCCCCAATGCCGGTTTTTCAGTTGAAGATTCTATTTCACGGGCGAATGTGCGTTTTGGCACTCCTTATGGCGACCACCCCAAAAATGGAGCGGCTCCAGCAAAAGTAAAAGCAGAACAGATTATCCTGATTCACGACCATGAAGAAACAGAAGCAATGCATAAGAATTATTTTGAAGACCTCATTAATGCGCTTTTACTTCGTGGTATGCGTTTTGTAAAGCCGATACGGCGCCTTGATTGATTCGTGCGGGTTGGAAGCTTTATTTTATAAAACAGGAGCTGTAGACAAGCAGCTGTTCCACCTGCGGAGATAAGCAGCGTAAGGTTTTTGCTAAAAGATAAAGGACGTTTACAAAAAACTTAATTTACACTAAAGTAAATCCAGCTAAAAAAGGCGATTCTTAATTTTTTTAACAATTAAAATAATAGAGGTTCATTTATGGGAAAGAAAAATCTTGATTGGTCAAATCTTCCGTTTAGTTACATGAAGACAGACAAACGCTTTGTTGCCAATTTTAAAGACGGGAAATGGGACGACGGAAAACTTATAAAAAAAGACAAAGTTTGCATTACAGAATGTGCAGGAGTTTTACAATATGCTCAAACTTGTTTTGAAGGTCTTAAAGCATATACAACTCAAGATGGAAGAATCGTAACTTTCCGTCCGGACTTGAATGCGGAACGTATGGAAAATTCATGTAAAAGACTTGAAATGCCGGTTTTTCCAAAAGAACGTTTTATTCAAGCTTGTTTTGATGTTGTAAAAGCAAATAAAGCTTGGGTTCCGCCATACGGTTGTGGCGCAACGCTTTATCTTCGTCCGTATATGTTCGGTACTGATGCGGTAATCGGTGTAAAACCATCAAAAGAGTATCAGTTTCGCATTTTAGTTACACCAGTTGGACCATACTTTAAAGGTGGTGTAAAACCAATTACTGTAAGAATTTCAGACCGCGACCGCGCTGCTCCGCATGGGACAGGCGACATAAAAGCCGGATTAAACTATGCAATGTCTTTGTATAACATTGTTGATGCACATAAATGCGGATTCGCAGAAAATATCTACACAGACCCTGCAACACATACATATATTGAAGAAACTGGCGGTGCAAACATTTTGTTTATTACAAAAGACGGAAAACTTGTTACTCCGAAATCCGACTCAATTTTGCCTTCAATTACACGCCGTTCTTTAGTGCAAGTTGCAAAAGATTATCTTAAAATCGAAGTTGAAGAGCGACAAGTTAACAAAAATGAACTTACAGATTTTGTAGAATGTGGTTTGTGCGGAACAGCTGCAGTCATCTCACCTGTCGGCAAAATTGACGATCATGGAAAAGAAATAACATACAATGATAATAAAGATGAAATAGGTCCTGTACTTAGCAAGCTTCGCGAAACATTAATAGGCATTCAAATGGGCATAATTGATGCACCAGAAGGCTGGATTTACGAAATTATCTAAGATTGCATAAGTTGATTCTTTGAAGATAAAAATTAAATTCTGCACATAAAATCAGGGAAGGCATTATTATAAATGACTAAATCGAGGATTTGAAAGAGTAAAAATATCTGCAACCCAAAGAAGATGAAGGGAGTCTGAAGGGAGCCCGTAAGGGCGAGATGCTTTTACGATTCGGCAAATTTTTGCTTATAATGAGGTTGCCTTTTGAGGTCCCCTTTTTTATATTGCGATTGTTTTTATTTTCTACTATAATTATGAGAATGAAAAAGAATCTTATTCCGATAACGTTGCTTACTGGTTATCTTGGCGCGGGAAAAACAACCCTTTTGAATTATATTCTTAACAATCAAAAGGGATACAAAGTAGCAGTTATTGTAAATGATATCGGCGAAGTAAATATTGACGCAAGTCTTATTGCAAAAGAAGCAAATATTGTTCTAGAAGACAAAGATGCAATTATCCCTCTTCAAAACGGCTGTATTTGTTGTAACTTGAAAACAGACTTAATAGAGCAAATCATAAAATTATGTGAATCAAAAAAATTCGACTACATTTTAATTGAAGCAAGCGGAATCTGCGAACCGATTCCGATTGCTCAGTCTATTGAAGCTTTAAGTGCCAACACCGACGACAAAACAATGCCTGCTGTATGTCGCCTTGATAACATTGTTGCAGTTGTTGACGCTCTGCGCCTTGTCGATGAATTTGCAAGCGGAAACAGTCTTTTAAAAAAAGACCTCGAAGAAACGGATCTTGAAGCGTTGATTATTCAGCAGATTGAATTCTGCAATACAATTTTGATAAATAAGACAGATCTTGTTACGTCAGAACAACTTACAGAAGTAAAAAAAGTTGTGCGCGCTTTGCAGCCTTCAGCAAAATTAATTGAAACGCAAAAAGGTGTCGTAGACTTAAAAGAAATCCTTGGAACAAACGCTTTCGACTTTGCGAAAGTATATTACACAGCTGGTTGGCATAAAGGACTTGAAGAGTACGATGCGCATATTCACGATGCACAAAAGCATGAAGAGTGTGAGCATCACCATGACCATTCGCACTGCGACCATGAACATTGTTGTAATAATCATGAAGATGGGAGCCGACATGGCGATGAATTCGGTATAACTACATTTGTTTATTACAGACGTCGTCCTTTTGAGCGTATGAAGCTTGAAAAATTTGTAGCAAACTGGCCGTCTTCAATTATTCGTGCAAAAGGGATTATTTGGTTTGCAGACAATAATGACGAAGGTTTTATTTTTGAACAAGCCGGCAAACAAATTGTAGCATCTTATGCTGGCGATTGGTTAGCAGTTGCTCCAAAAAGACATATAAAAAAAGTCATGGCAAGTGATCCTGAAGTTGTAAAAAACTGGGACGAAAAACTCGGCGACAGAATGGTAAAAATAGTGTTTATAGGGCGCGATATGGATAAATCAAAAACTATTGCAGCACTTGATGAATGTACCGTTGAGCCAAAACTCAAATAGGAGAAAATTAGCGCGAAAGTGCCGCAAATTTTCAGTTTTGCAACAGAACGGATTCATCGTTTTGTTTAAAATCGATATGAACCTGAGTTGGCGTTGATTCAAATTATAAGAGGGAGGAGTTGAATGAAGAAGTATTTAATTGTAGTTTTAATTACATTTTTATTTCTCTATCTTTGTGTGTCATGTGCCACATCAAAAAAGGAAGCACAAAAAGTTATTGTTGAAAATGTGGATATAAAAGGCATTTGGGTAAATCTCACATCTGATGATAAAGAATTTATAAATGCAATAAGCGGAAACAATAATTTTGAAGATATAGGAATTTGGTTCAAAGAAAATGGGAGAGCACAAATCGTTTTTAAGACAAATGGAAAATATTTTTCAAGCGAAAAAGCATCTTCTACATTAAAATATAAAATATCAGGAGCAGGTTTATCTTTAAAATTTCCTGATGAAAGTATTATCAAAGGTATAGTAAAAATATCAAATAATCAAATGATACTAACTATTCCCGATACACCGCCGTTAGTAATAACAATGACAAAATACGAAGGCAAAGAACCGGCAATAGTTAAATAAATCTAAAATTGATATTTTCAAATCGATAAGTTTGCGTTGCAAACTTTATTATTATGGAGGAGTTTTGAACGCAAACTTTGCCGGAAATGTCGTCAAGGTTTTCGTTCCCAAGTTTGCGTTGCAAACTTGTTTATATACTGCACTTTCTCATTTCATTACGAAAGTGCGGCAAAAAGTCAACTTCAAAAGTCTGAAGATTTTTCGTTGACTTTTTATGGAGGAGTTATGAAAAAAAATTTTGGCTTATTGTTGATTGTTTTGCTTATTCTTTGTTTGTGCGTTTCATGCGGAAGCACCGGCAAAGCTCCAGCTGCTAAAACAACAGATGAAACTGTTCAGACAGAAACATCTGTTGCACAGACACAAATCGCAGATGTTGACCTTGTAGGCAAATGGACAGAATGGACATACAATGACGGCACTGTTAAAGATATGGGGTTTTGGTTTACAAGTGGCGGAAAAGTTTATGTTTTGACAAAAGAAGGCAAAACTTATTACTATTCAAATGATCCTAAAGATTCTATGCTTTATTCTGTTTCTGGCGACAAACTTACAATGACAGCCGAAAACGGACAAACTGTTGTAAATTATGTGAGCATTTCCGGCGATGAGCTTTTTGTAAAAAATCCTAACAATCCAAACGAAAACATAAAACTGAAAAAATCAAACATTATTCCGGCTTTGAAAAAAGCAAAAGTTGCTGATGTAAATGTTATTGGAATGTGGCTCAATACAAATTCAAAAAATAATTCCTTTGACAGCGAAGGTTTGTGGTTTACAGACAATGGAAAAATTTATCCGCTTGTAAAAGATAAAGGTATATGCTATTACAGCGATGATCCCAATTCCGTTATGTCATACAGCGTTGCTGGCTCTTTAATGACAATAACTTTTCCTGAAGGCAAAACAATCACAACAAACGTAAAAATTGACAACAACAAACTTACGATGATAGATTTGCAAAAACTTAAAGGCGAAATGACATTAACCAAATTCTCCGGACGAGTGGAACGCCTTACTACAAAATAACTATCAGCTTTGCATAGATTTCGCCAATTATTTGGGATTAATCAACATACCCCCATCCTCAAGTTTTCGCTCCGCAAAGTTATCGCCGTTTCGCTAGATTAACCCAAAAGCGAAACAGGCTTTGTAGTTTGAGCTTGCCGCAAACTACGGGTTTTGCTAGATTAATCCCAAATTTATAGCTCCAATCCCAAACGCAAAACCCATGCGAACGCCAAATCAGCGTTTCGCTAACAAAGGCCCCAAATTTTAGATTGAAGCCCACGCGAATGCCCCATCCTCAAGTTTTCGCCCACGAAAACTTGGCGTTTTGCTAGATTAATCCCAAATTTATAGCTCCAATCCCAAACGCAAAACGCCCAGATTCTCCGGATTAAGCATTTCCAACGAAGACAAAACGAATCGTCCATCTTTTCTTATAAGCACATCGTCAAAGTAGATTTCTCCGCCACCATATTCGGAGCGTTGAATCAACACAAGATCCCAGTGAATTGCGCTTTTGTTTCCGTTGTTACAGTCGTCATAACTATTGCCTGGCGTAAAATGGATGGAGCCTGAAATTTTTTCATCAAAAAGCGTTTCTTTCATTGGATTTAGAATATATGGATTTACGCCCAATGCAAATTCCCCTATGTAGCGAGCACCGCTATCTGTATCGAGCACTTTGTTTATGCGTTCCGTATCATTTGAAACCGCATTAATTATTTTTCCGTTTTTAAATTCAAAGCTGATATTTTCATACAAAAAACCGCCTTCAAGACTTTGGGTATTATATGAAATCTTGCCATTTACGGAATCTTTAATAGGAGCTGTGTAAACTTCTCCGTCTGGAATATTGGAACTGCCGTCGCATTTTATCGCAGGCATTCCTTTAATTGAAAAACTTAAATCTGTGCCAGCGCAAGTTGGCGTTGCTGGAGAAACAATCCGAACTTTGTCTGTTTTTTCCATAAGCTCAACTAAAGGATCCATTGCTTTTGACATTTTTGCATAATCTAAGCAACAGACATCAAAATAAAAATCTTCAAAAGCTTCTTGGCTCATGCCGGAAAGCTGTGCCATAGCAGCTGTAGGCCAGCGTAGAACAACCCACTTCGTATGATTTAGACGTTGCTGCATATGCACGGGTTCATAATATAATTTATCATAAAGCGACATTTTTTCCGCAGGAACGTCCGCCTGTTCATACAAATTTTTCATTGCTCTAAAACCTATAAAACAATTCATTTGCTTCATTTCTGCAACTTCAATTTCTGCACGGATTTTGAGCTGTTCTTCTGTTGCGCCAAGCATAAGTTCTCTTTCGATAGAAATGTCTTTGAGCGAAACAAACGGTATTGCACCTGCTTCATAAGCTTTGCGAACAAGAGCTTTTACAAATTCAGGCACGACGTTGTTGTTTTGAATAAGAACTCTCTCTCCTTTTTGCACTTTAATTGAATTATGCATAATATTTTGCGCAAGTATTTCAATCCTAGGGTCTTTCATTTGTATTTCCTTATAGATTTTTATGTTGTTTGGATTTACAGATTATCGCATTTTTGAAAATATATAAAAGAATTATATTCTTATGGCTTTGCATATTCAAGCTTAAAATTACATATTTAATGCAAAGCCTGTGCACGAATAAAAAAGCAGATTTGTGTCATTGAATAACTTTCAAACCTGCTTTTTTGCATTTTCACTTTAGAAAATTATTTTTTTAATAAAGATGCAAACGGATTATACGTCATGCCGTCGTTAGAATCCGAATAATTTCGATTCGGGCGATCTTTTGTTTTTTGCGTATTAGTTGCGCCGCCGTCTTTACGAACAACAATGCACTTTTTGCCGTTTGATGCTGAATCAGCCTTAACACTTTTGGAAGCATTGCCTTTTGCAGCAAATTCACTTTTAAGCGAAAGACTTATGCGACGACGGTCTACATCAAGACCGATAATTCTAAATTCTTTTACATCGCCGACCTTCAAAATGTCCATTGGGTCAGACACAAAAGAATCACTTAATTCTGAAATATGAATTAAACCTGTTTCATGAAGCCCTATATCAACAAAAGCACCAAAATCTACAACGTTTTTGATTTTTCCGGTAACTTTCATACCTTCTTTCAAATCTTCAAACTGGAGAATACCTTTTTGCATAATTGGGGCAGGATAATCGTCGCGAGGGTCGCGGTTCGGTTTTTGAAGTTCATCAATAATGTCGTTTAGAGTCGTTTCGCCAAGCTTATATTTTTCTTCGAGCTGTTTCCTAAGTTCGGAAGATATTTTTTCGTTTTTTTGAACAATAGGAAGAATCTCTCTTGCAGCATCATAATTTTCAGGATGAACCCATGTGTTATCAAGCGGATCTTTGCTTTCTGCAATTTTTAAAAAGCCAGCACATTGTTCAAATGCTTTTGGTCCAAGACCGGGAACTTTCTTTAAGTCTTCGCGGCTGGTAATTTTTCCGTTTTCATCACGATATGCAACAATTTTTTTTGCTGTGCTTGAGTTTATGCCTGAAACATATCTTAAAAGTGAATAACTTGCAGTATTCAGATTTACACCGACTTGATTTACAACAGAGCTTACAGTTTCGTCTAATGTTTCGCTGAGTTTTTTTTGATTTACGTCATGCTGATAAAGCCCAACACCTATGGCCTTCGGATCAATTTTCACAAGCTCGCTTAGAGGATCTTGGAGTCTGCGTCCCATGCTGATTGCACCGCGTATCGTTAAATCGAGGTCCGGAAATTCTTCTCGTGCAATGTCGCTTGCAGAATAAACCGATGCACCAGATTCATCTACAACAGTATACATTACATCTTTGTAGTTTTCACTTATAACTTTGCTTACAATAGCTTGAACTTCTTGGGTTCCCGTTCCGTTGCCGACAGCTACAACTTGAATATCGTATTTGTCTATTGCATCGTTTATAGCTTTGTAAGAACCTTCCGGATCTGAAATTTGCTTTATCAAAAAATAACCAAGATATTTACCTGTTTCATCTAGTGCAGCGCATTTTGTTCCTGTGCGAATTCCCGGATCAACGCCTAAAACACGACTTCCTTTAATAGGCTGTGTCATCAAAAGGTTTTTTAAGTTTTCACTGAAAATACCTATTCCATGTTTGTCAGCATCATCTGTTCCGTCGCTTCTAATTTCGCGAACAACAGCAGGAGATAAAATCCGAACAATACCATCTTCAATAGCATCTGCATAATATGCTGTGTTTGGTTTTATCTTTTTTTTCAATAAATCAATTGCACCTTCTACATCTACATCAATTGTAACTTCAAGCTTTTCTTCTCGTTCTGCACGATTTATAGCAAGAATTCTGTGTGGCTTAATTTGATTGAGCGGTTCTTTGTAATCCCAATACATTTGATAAACAGAAGTTTTCATTTCTGATTCATCGCCAATACCTTTTGTTTTAATTTCGCCTGTCGATAAATAAAAATCATGCAAGCTGCTTCTGTTTTCCGTATCTTGAGCAATTCGTTCTGCAAGAATATCTTGAGCTCCTTTAATTGCAGTTGCTACATCTGGAACATTTAATTCTTCTGTTTCTGCATTTGTATTTATAAAGCCGGGTGCTTTTGCGTCAACTTCTTCTTGTGTACTTGAAACCATCAAGTCGGCAAGCGGCTCAAGTCCTCGTTCAATCGCAATCATTCCTCGTGTTTTTTTCTTTTTCTTAAACGGAGCCCATAAGTCTTCAAGTTCCGTTAAAGTTGAAGCTTTCATTACATTTTCGTAAAGACTTTCCGTAAGTTTTCCTGCTGCAAAAACACCTCGAACAATTTCAATTCGTCTTGTTTCAAGGTTCGTGTATGTCTTAAAATTGTTAGCACAATCGCGGACTTGCACTTCGTCGAGCGACCCATGCGCTTCTTTTCGGTATCGTGAAATAAACGGGACTGTACATCCTTCGTTTACAAGAGAAATAACAGCAGAAACTTGCTGCATACGAATGTTAAGATTTCCCGCAATCTTATTCATAATTTCAATCTCGTTTACCGCTAGTGTGTCAATAAATTCTTGTGTGAACTCCATTTTTACTCCAATTAATAATAAAGTCTGCGCTGTAAATTTCTGCAACGCAGAGAGGAAGCAGTGTTAATAATAAAGTTTGTGCTGCAAACTTTGCGAATCAAAACTTTGACGCTATTTTCGGCAAAGTTTTGATTGCATCCTATATAAAAAGTCAACGAAAAATCTTCAGACTTTTGAAGTTGACTTTTTACCGCACTTTCGCAATGCAATGAGAAAGTGCAATATATTTACAAGTTTGTGCTGCAAACTTTGCGAATCAAAACTTTGACGCTATTTTCGGCAAAGTTTTGATTGCATCCTATGATAAAAAGTCGATGAGGAAGTATCAACTTCCGAATTGACTTTTTACTTGCTTCCGCAACGCAGAGAGGAAGCAGTGTTAATAATAAAGTTTGTGCTGCAAACTTTGCGAATCAAAACTTTGACGCTATTTTCGGCAAAGTTTTGATTGCATCCTATATAA
>JAAYQG010000071.1 GCA_012519415.1 Treponema sp.
AATTCTGATTTTGACATTGTTCATCTGCATTGGATAAATTTCAATATGATTTCAATTAAAGATATTGCAAAAATACAAAAAACGATTGTTTGGACGATGCATGACTCGTGGTCATTTTGTGGAGCAGAACATCATCCGAATGTATTAGAGTATGATGAGAGATACAAAACGGGATATTATTGGAACAACAAACCTGCATCTACAAAAGGTATTGATTTGTGCCGGCATGTTTGGAATAAGAAAAAAAAATATCTACAGAAAAAAGAAATTGTATTTATTTCTCCAAGTTCATGGGAACGAGACTGCCTTAATCAGAGTAAACTTTTTTCCAATAAACAGTGCATTGTTATTCCGAATGTAATTTCAAAAGAGATTTTTAAACCACTGGATAAATTGGCAATTAAAAAGTTGCTAAATATTCCTGCGGATAAAAAAATATTGGGATTTGGGGCTGCTTATGATATAGATAATCCTAAAGGCATAAAGGGCAGCTATTATTTATTAAAAACGTTGGAAAATCTGCAAAAACCTGAAGGATATTTTCTTGTTATATTTGGCAATGCATCGGAAGTTTTTACATCAAAATTGAAAATTGATTTTTTTAATTCAGGATTCATTTATAATCAAAATATTCTTTCAATGTTGTATAACGCATGTGATGTGTTTATTTTGCCTTCGTTGATTGAAAATCTTCCTACTACAGCTCTAGAATCAATTCATTGTGGTGTACCTGTTGTTGCTTTTAATGTTGGCGGGACGAAAGACATTGTTGAGCACAAAATAAACGGCTATCTTGCAAAGCCTTATGATGTAGATGATCTTCTTGTTGGTGTTGAATATTGTGTATCAAATTATAGGGCATTATCTGAAGACTGTCTTAAAAAAGTAAAAAAAGACTTTGACAATGATAACATTATTAACCAACATCTTGAAGTTTATAAAACTATCCTTGATAATAGTAAAACAGGATAATTCCATGTTTCTTTCAATAATCACAATAAACCGCAATAATGCGGCAGGGCTTAAAAAAACGCTTGATAGTGTAGCATCTCAGAGCTGTCGCGACTTTGAGCACATAATAATTGACGGAGCTTCTACAGACAATAGTGTTGAAGTAATAAAGGAATATGTCGCATCTCCAGCTGGTAAGAATGTTTCATACTGGGTGAGTGAAGCTGATTCAGGTGTTTACAACGCAATGAATAAAGGGATAAAATATCTTGGGAATAGCGATTATGTGCTTTTTTTAAATAGCGGGGATTGGCTTGTTGATGAGAATGTAATAAAAAGAGAAGCAGAGTGTAATCATGCTGAAAGTATAATTTATTTTGATGCAATTTTAGTTAAAAATAAAATAGAAAAAATATTATATCCTGATAAATTGCCTGTTTGTTATTTTTTATGTGGTTCAACCTTGAATCACCAAAATGAATTAATAAAAACATCACTGCAAAAAGACAATCTATATAATGAAAATTTAAAAATATTTGCAGATAATGAATTTAATATAAAAAGTATTATAATAAACAAAGAATCTGTTAAGCATTCAAAAAATACATTATCATATTATGATGCTAATTATGGTATAAGCTCCAATGTTGAACTTTTTAAAAAAGAACAACATCAAGTTCTATTACATTATTTTGGAAAAGATATTGTTAATGATTATCAATTACTTAATGATTACGAAACTGGTTATTTTGGTGTATTAAAATTTCTTAGGTATCTTCTTAATAAGATTGCTATAATTACTTTTCGCAGGAGATAAGGTAATTGTTGATATTTGCTATGTATATTGGAGATTTCTTTATTCGGCTTTTTTTTATCATTTTTTCTAAGAAAAAAATAAAAAACTTGCCAGATGATCTGTCTATTATCTTCTCTCATAATTTAGGGGGCGGTACTGGAAAATATTTAAAAAATCAAATAAAAAAAATAGTGAATCCTTGTATAATGATAGCCAATTATCCCTTATTAATCGATTTTTATATGATAACATATAATAATAAAAGATATTTGTATACATTATCCCGTTTGAAAAAAATATTATTAACATTAAAAATATCAGAAATAACATTAAATTCATTAGTTTCCTTTAGAAAAAGACCGGAAATACTGTATCTCATTAATAAACTCAAAAGCAAAAACAAATGTAAATTGGTAGTATTGTTTCATGATTTTCATCCGATTTGTCCCAATTATACATTATTTTGCAATAATCATAATTGTACAAAATATTGTTCACAAAAAGAAATTTTAAGCTACAAAGAATCTTGGATTCAAACATTTGAACTTGCAGATGAATTACGTACTTTTTCTAGTTCGTCCAAAGATATATTATTAGGATTTATTCCTGAATATTCGAAAAAAATCACGGTAGTTCCTCATCCTTTGGAATATTTAAAAAATCTTACACCTGTTAGGTATCCATATATTCTTCCATTAAAAGTTGGTGTGGTTGGTTCTATTACATCAAAAATTAAAGGTCTTGAAGTAATACGTAAATTATCTGATAACTTAGATTTATATATTTTTGGTGATATTTTTATAAAAAAAAATGGCATACATAAAATGGGGAAATATAGTAGTATAGAGATGTTAAAAGAGTTAATAGAAAAAAACAAAATAACTGTAATCTTTTTTCCATCCATATGTGCAGAAACCTTTTCATATGTGGTTTCAGAAATAATTGCGCTTGATTTACCAATAGTAGGTTTTGCTGTAGGGGCACAGGCGGAGAAAATAAAAAACTATGAAAAAGGTGTAATTTGTCAAGATTTTGATACAAAAAGTATTATATATGCTATTAAAAAAGCATATGCTCTCTATGCAGATAAAAAATACTAAGTGTTCGTTTAAGCTTTCAAGGAGAATATGTTGTTGAAAAAAAACAAAATCATAGCATTTTATCTGCCTCAGTTTCATCCTATTCCTGAAAATGATGAATGGTGGGGCAAGGGGTTTACGGAATGGACAAATGTTGGAAAAGCAAAAAAATTATTTCCCGGTCATTATCAGCCTAGAGTACCTGCAGATTTAGGATATTACGATCTTCGATTGCCTGAAATAAGAGAAGCTCAGGCTGAATTAGCAAAAGAAGCTGGAATAACGGGTTTTTGCTATTGGCATTATTGGTTTGGGAACGGTAAGGAATTGTTAGAAAAACCATTCAAGGAAGTATTAAGACTCGGCAAGCCTGATTTTCCTTTTTGTTTGGCGTGGGCAAATGAAAGCTGGTATGCAAAGCTTTGGGATAAAGATACTCGCAAGGACAAATTGCTTATAGAACAGCAATATGGTGGAATTGAAGATTATACTGCACATTTTTATTCTGTTTTGCCGGCATTCAAAGATAAAAGATATTTAACCCAGGATGGCAAGCCTATCTTTATGATTTATAAGCCTTTTGCTTTTGCAGATTTAAAGCTTTTTATGGAAACTTG
Organism: Treponema sp.; assembly: GCA_012519415.1. GTDB lineage: Bacteria > Spirochaetota > Spirochaetia > Treponematales > Treponemataceae > UBA1240. Next base: position 3,444 of record JAAYQG010000071.1, read on the forward strand.
GAATGAACTTGCAAAAAAAGAAGGTTTAAAAGGCATTTTTTGGATCGCACATTTGTTTTGTAATGATTCAAAAATTGACGAGTGCTTAAAACTGGGCTTTGAAGCAGTAAATGTAAATGATGCTTATAAGATGTCAGCTGAATACAATTTTTTTCACAAGTCAGCTAATTGGATTTTACGTAAATTCTTGCGAATCCCTTATATCCTTGATTATAGGAAGATGTCAAAGAAGTTTGTTTCTGTCTCTCTTTTTGAGAATGCAAAAGTGTGTCCATGTATAATCTCCGGTTGGGATCATACCCCAAGAAGCGGAAACAAAGGGGTTGTTATGTCTCATTATACCCCTAAGACCTTTAAAGCTCATGTACATGATGTATTTGAAAAAATAAAGAAATATGGACATGGATATAACGATATGGTTTTTATAAAATCATGGAATGAATGGGCTGAAGGGAATTATCTTGAACCGGATTTAAAATATGGCAAGCAGTTCCTTGAAGTATTAAAATCAGAAGTGGATGAATATTAATACTGTATGCCTAAGCTTTCTATAATCATTCCTGTTTATAATGCTGCAAAATATCTTTCGCAATGTATTGATTCTGTTCTTGCACAGACATTTACTGATTTTGAGCTGATTCTGGTGAATGACGGCTCAACTGATGAATCTGAAAAAATTTGTCTAAGCTACAAAGAGCAAGACACAAGAATAAAATATGTCTATAAAGAAAACGGTGGTGCAGCCTCTGCCAGAAAAACCGGTTTGGAATATGCGGAAGGCGAATACATTGGCTGGGTTGACTCTGACGATTGGATTGATAAAGAAATGTTTCAGACACTTTATGAAGCAGCAATAACAAAAGAAGCAGATATTGTAGCTTGTGGTGTAGTTCAAGAATATGCAGACAAGCAAAATATGCTTGTTCCAAATACAAAAGAATATCAAAAAAGCGTTGATCTTTTGATATTCAGCTATTGCAATAAAATAATACGCAGAGAGCTTTTTTTGAAAAGCGAGATAGTTTTTCCTGTTGGCACGGCAGAATACGAAGATGTCTGTGTAACATTCAAATTGATTTCAAATGCAGATAGCATTTTATTTGTTCCGCAAACATTTTATCACTATAGAATGAGCACTGCCTCTGTTACACATTCGTTGCACGCAGAAAAATTGATACAAAATCGTCTTTTTGTAACAGAAAATAACCTTGATTATTCCAAAACTCATTCTGTAAATGAATATTCTAAGATTCTTGCAGAACGCATGTTGATGACGGCAAAACAAAATTATCTTGATAATCTTCAAGTTTTTAATCCGAAAAAATGGCGGCACATTCACCCTGAAATTAATTACTGGAAATTATTATCGTTTTATCCATTGTATAACAGAGTTTTGTTTGTTCTTGCGCTTTTAAAACTTGACTTATTGCTTCTTTGGGCTGTAAAAGTGAAAGATGCTGCAAGAAAAAAATTATTTTCAAAATTATATTGAGGTTTTATGGCAGTAAAAAAAAGTAAATATTCCGTCGCAATCCTGCTTTCAACATACAACGGCGAAAAATACATTGAAGAACAGCTTGAAAGCATTTTTTTTCAAACCTGCTGGCAGAACTGCACGCTTTTTGTGCGTGATGACGGTTCAAAAGACGGAACTGTAGAGATTCTGAAAAAATACGAGAAGCTCGGCAAACTGACGCTTGAATGTGGAGAAAACATCGGCTTTGTACAAAGTTTTTTCTGGCTTATCAAAAATGCGCCGGATTCTGACTATTACTCTTTTGCAGACCAAGATGATGTTTGGCTTGATTTTAAAATTGAAAGAGCTGTAGCAAGACTTTCAAAAGAAGACAATGCAAAACCACAGCTTTATTTTTCGGATTATGACTTTTATACAGCAGATATGATTTTTTACGGACACCGCAAAACAAAAAACAACAATCCGACTTTTTATGAATCGCTAACTGATTGTCGTGCGGCAGGTTTTACGACAGTAATCAACAAAAAATTCCATTCAATACTAAAATCTTTTTCACCGGAAAACATTTTTTACCATGATTATTTTATGTATATGTTGTCGTTTTGTATTACAACGCCTGTTTATGAACGAGTTTCGACGGCAAAATATAGAAGGCATGGAAATAATGAATCAATCACTTTGCAGGAAAAACGAAAATTGATTTTTTGGAGATTAAAAAATTTTTTATTTAAATCAGATTCAAAGTTTTCAAATATGTATAAAGTTCTTGAAGATTCAGAAATTTCAATGCCGCAGGAATATAGAAAAACGTTGAATCTTTTTACAAGAAAAAAAAATATATTTACGCAATTTAAGAAACTTTTATTTCCAAAGCGTTTTCGCCAAAAAATGATTGATGAAATTGCGTTGAGATTTCTTTTTCTAATTGGAAGGTTCTAAAATATGATGAATATGCCGTTAGTTTCTGTAATTATGTCTGTTTATAATGAAACCGAATTAATTTTACGAGCAGCTATTGAATCAATTTTGGAACAGACGTTCACAGATTTTGAATTTATAATAGTTATGGATTCTCCTGAAAATGAAACGAACAAAAAAATTTTGTCTGAATATTCAAAACTTGATGAAAGAATTTGCTTGCTATTTAATGAGAAAAACGAAGGTCTAACATTTTCTCTAAATAAGGCATTGGAAAATGCAAAAGGAAAATATGTTGCAAGAATGGATGCCGATGATGTTTCTCTTGCAAACCGGCTTGAAGTTCAAAGAAACTTTCTTGAACAGAATAATCTTGATTTTATCGGCGGCTATGTTCAGACAATCACAGAAAACGATGAAATTTTAAATAAGTGCGTAAAAGTTCCTGTTTTAGACATCGACATACGCAAAAAAATAAAAATAAACTCGTGTGTATTTCATCCTACATGGTTTTTAAGAAAAAGTATTTTTGATGATATTGGTAATTATAAAACACAGTATGTTGAAGATTATGAGTTTTTACTAAAAACAATGCAAAAAAATTATAAATTGGGAAATATCCCACAAATTGTACTAAAATACAGAATTACAACAAATAGCGTTTCGCGTTCTAGCCTTTTTGAACAATATCTTAGAATGCGTTATCTGCAAAAAAAATATTTTTCAAAATGTAAAGTAAATATTTTGAGCATTGAAGAATTTACTTCAAAATATTATTCCAATAAAAGAGCAGAGAAATTTTCAGTTTCAAATAAATTTTTTACCCTTGCAATGAAAGATTTGTATAAAAAACAATATTTTTCTGCACTCATAAAATTAACCGTTGCTTTTTTAAATTCAAGATTTTATGCCTACAAAATGTTAAGATACCTATCTTCTTTTAGATAGGGTTTTGCGGTTGGGTTTATGCTACAAATTTGGGATTAATCCTGCAAAACCCGCAGTTTGCGGCAAGCGCAAACTGCAAGCATTGTTTTTGCGGTTGGGTTTATGCTACAATGCAATTATTGCATAATTTTAATTATAGAGCGTCATTTTTTTAAAAATTGTGTGAATTTCATCTAAATTCATAGTTGAAATGTAGTAAAATTTTGAGAATGTCTTTGTCTGTAAAACATTTGTAAAAGTCTTATCTGTTTGACAATGGGCTTGCCTTATGTTATTCTATAAATCAATTAGTTAGTTTGGAGGTATGGTTTATGAAAGCCATAATTTATGCTGTCCTCCTGCTGGCTGGTGTTATTCTTGGATGGATTATTCGCTGGCTGTATGCCAGATTTCAACTATCTGCGTCTGAACAACGGGCAGAACGTGTAAAGCAAGATGCTATAAAGGAAGCAGAAGCTCAAAAAAAAGAAATTTTATTAGAAGCGAAAGATCAACTAATTCGGGAACGCAATCAGCAGGAGCGGGAAAATCGAGAGCGCCGCGGTGAATTGCAGCGCCAAGAACGCAGAATTCTTCAAAAAGAAGAAGCTCTGGAAAAGCGTGTGCTTGCGTTAGATAAGCAAGAAAATGAATTTTTAGAACGAGAAAAAATAATAACTACAAGAGAAGAAACTCTCGCTAATGAAGAAGAAAAGTACCGGCAGGAACTTGAGCGAATTTCCGGTTTAACTGCTGAAGAAGCAAAGACTTTGATTATTCAAGATCTTGAAAATGAAGCTCGTCGAGATGCTCAATTACTATTGAATAAAGTAGAACAAGAAGCTCAACTTTCAGCGGAAAAAAAAGCTCGTGATGTTTTGGTTGCAACGATTCAACGCATTGCAACAGAAGTTACCGGAGATATTACCGTCGCTACTGTTTCTCTTCCAAGTGATGAAATGAAAGGTCGAATTATCGGGCGTGAAGGTCGTAATATTCGAACTCTTGAAACTCTTACCGGTGTTGATATTATTATTGATGATACGCCTGAAGCGGTTGTTATTTCTTGTTTTGATCCTGTTAGAAAAGAAATTGCAAAAGCTTCACTTGAACGCCTTATAACAGATGGGCGTATTCATCCTGCACGTATTGAAGAAGTTGTTCAAAAAACTACCCGTGAGATTCAGCAAAAAATCTACGAAGAAGGCGAAAGAGTTCTTTTTGAACTTGGTATAAACAACATCAGTCAAGACGGAGTGCGTGCCCTTGGACGGCTTTATTTCAGAACAAGTTATGGTCAGAATGTATTAACTCACTCAAAAGAAGTTGCTGCTATTGCAGGAATTCTTGCAGCGGAAGTTGGTGCTGATCGTAATTTAGCAAAGCGTGCTGCAGTGTTGCATGATATTGGAAAAGGTGCAGAAACGGATTCGGACCAAAATCATGCAGAAGTTGGTATGGAAATGGTTCGCCGTATGGGAGAAGACCAGTGCGTTATTAATGCTGTTGGTGCGCATCATAATGATATTGAACCTGCAAGCATTGAAGCTATAATCGTGCAGATTGCCGATGCAATATCGGCAGCACGTCCTGGTGCAAGGCGAGAAACAATGGATAATTACGTTAAGCGTCTTGAAAACCTTGAACAAATTGCTGAAAGTTTTACCGGTGTTGAAAAAGCTTATGCAATTCAGGCTGGTAGAGAATTGCGTGTTCTTGTAAATAATGAGAAAATTCCTGATATTGAAGTTAAAGATTTGGCACGCTCAATAGCAAAACAAATTGAAACCGATTTGCGATATCCGGGGCGTATAAAAATAACAATGATTCGTGAAACAAGAATTATTGAATATGCAAGATAGTCGTATTTGATTTGTGTGGAAAGTTTTTCTTGCCACTATTTTTTTATGTTTAAATAGTTTAAGAAAGGGGCTGTTCTGCAAAGTGCGCTTCTGAAGTTGAAACAAATAAAGCTCAACTTTAGAAGAGTACTTGCGGACAAGCCCCTTTTATAAATTTATAAGTTTAATATATAAAATTTTTTGTCTAAAGTCTTTTTTTCTAAAGCCGATAACATAAGAGATGATTCATAAAGCATTCGATGCTTCCTTTGCTTTGTAGCGGAAGCTTGATTGCATAAACCGACAAACATATTACACTTTCTCATTCATTGGGAAAGTGCAGATAAAAACTCAAATTGAAAGTTGAAACTTTATCATTGAGTTTTTTATGAGAGGTACATTATGATAGAAATGACATCTGGAATTTTAAGTACATATTCATACTCATATGCATCAACACATAATACAGGCGGAAAAATTGCAGTTCCTGTAAAACCGTCAATGGTAATTTATTCTCAGCTCGAACACATTTCAGGTTATGCAGACCCAAAAGCTACAAACGGAATCACGCTTAACAAAGTTCATTTGCTCAATACATTGATTGATAAAGTAACTTCTGCAAAATCAGGTGTAACGGAGAAAATCAACATAGAAGCTCTTTCAGAAGCAGAACTTGACAACTTAATTTCTGATTATCAAGCAAAACTTCAGACACAAATTAATATAGCAAAAGATAATCCTTACGCTGTTCCTCTTTTAGAGCTTACAGGCAGTGCAGTAAATCTTGTTGCTTGACTTGATTCATTTTTTATAAAAGCCTCATACAAACCCCATAACACACAATGCGGGTTTCGCTAGACTACCCCCAAAAAAATTTTAGAACCGCCCCACCGCGAGTTCCAGCTTTGTACTTTTCGCTTGCCGCAAACTAATGTTTTGCCAGATTAGTCCAAAATTTGAAGCTCAATCCCAAACGCGAAATCCAGTCTTGTAGTTTGCGCTTGACGCAAACTACGGGTTTTGCAAGATTAAACCAAAAATTTTAAAATAAACCAAACGCGAAATCCCGTCTTGTAGTTTGCGCTTGACGCAAACTAATGTTTTGCAAGATTAAACCAAAAATTTTAAAATAAACCTAACGCGAAATCCCGTCTTGTAGTTTGCGCTTGACGCAAACTAATGTTTTGCAAGATTAAATTAAAAATTTTAAAATAAACCTAACGCGAAATCCAGTCTTGTAGTTTGTGCTTGGCGCAAACTAATGTTTTGCAAGATTAAATTAAAAATTTTAAAATAAACCTAACGCGAAA
>JAAYQG010000072.1 GCA_012519415.1 Treponema sp.
AATTTTCAGCTACAATATAAGCCATTAAAAATCCTTACTTTTATTTCTGCGGAATATTAATTCAATGCTGTTTTTAGAGCATCAAGATTTTTTTTCATTATATCAAGATAATTTGCACCGGATTCAATATCTTTTGCTGTAATAGATTGCATTGAATTAAGCACTAGAATTTTGGCGTTTTTATTTTCAGTATTAGCAATAATACTTTGAGCAATTTTGGTATCTGATTTTTCAAGTACAAAAACAACAGGGAGCGAAAGTGCTGAAACTTTTTTCGCTAAAAATGCAATTGTTTCAAAGCTGGCTTCCGATTCTGCGCTGCATCCTGAAAAAGCTGCAAAATAAGTTAATCCATAATCATCGACGAAATATCTGAATGGAAATCTATCGCCAAAAAGGATTGTTTTTCTTTTTGCAGTTTCAACTACCGTTTTGTAACTTAAATCAAGCTCTTTAAGCATATTGTTGTAGTTTTCTGCATTTGTTTTGTATTGATTTGCATTTGTTTTATCTAAAATACTGATAGAATCTGTAATTTTACTTATAAATATTTCTGCATTTCTCAAAGAAAGCCATACATGCTCATCATTATGGTTGTGCAAGTGTTCATGGTGATGTTCTTCGCAATCTGCATGGCAATCTGTATGGCATTTTTCTTGGCAACAGGCATGACAAGTAGCCGGACATTCATCATCGTGATGTTCAGTTTCTTGTATTCCTTCTATGTGTTTTGCAATTTTTAATTTATTGCCTAGAATATCAACAAGGTTAAGGACAATAATATTTGTTTTTGATTCTTTTAATGCGTCTTTTACCCAAATATCAGAGATGCCGCCGACATGAATGAATAAATCACTTGAAGCAATTTTTATCATATCTTGTGCAGTTGGTTGGTAGTTGTGCAAATCTGAACCTTTGTTCATAAGAAGATAAATTTCAAATTTATCTTCATTGCCTGCTGTTATGTTTTTTACCCAATCATATTGAGGAAAAGTTGTACAAACAATGCTGAATTTGGTGCTTTTGTTTACATTAGATTTTGAACAACTTAAAACCGATATATTTAGAAAAATCAAAAAACTTAAAACTGAAAAAATTAATATATGTTTTGAAAAATTCATAAAAGTAAAACTCCAATATTTATTTACAATGTGTCGTCTTTTTGTTTTTGATGCTACATTTTTTGCAAAGACCTTTTAGCATTGAATCGATGCAGTCAAGCGAAAAATTATGATGATTGTATAAATGATGTGCAATATCTTTCATAAAATCACATTCAAGATGAAAAATTTTGCTACACGATGTGCATTGCATATGTATATGTTCCTGACAAGTATCAACTGTTGCAAGCTGATATTCGCAACTTTCGTTTCCTGTAGATTTGCGTTTTATAAGTGTTCCGGTTTTAGTTAGTTTTTCAATGTTTCTATAAACGGTAGTTGTGTTTACGGAAAAATTTTGCTCGTCTAAAAAGCGGATAATATCTGCTGCTGTAAAAGCTTTGTCTGAATGTTTTTCGACAAATTTCATTATTAAATCTTTGGATTTTGTATTATAGCTTTTCTGCATTGTGTACTTCTGTAATTTGATAAAAATTTTGCAATTTGCAAATCATTTGCATTTTATTAATACTCGTAATAAGTGTCAAGAGAATATAAACTTAAATTTAGAAAATTAATTCGCCGCACTGTCAACCTAAGGCACATACGCCAGTGCAAAGTCCAGAATCACTGCATAGAATTAAGCTTTGTTCAAGCTTTCAGTTTTTGTAGATTAATCTGAAATTGTAGTCAATCTAAAGCGAAATTGGAATTAAATCTCTAAGGCGGATTTTTCGGTTTGGGTTAATTCTCTTGCTTTGCCTGGGGGTAGTGCAGGGTCGAGAAAAATTGCGCCTTCACCTATACGTTTCAGATAAATTACTTCATTGCCAAGCACTGCAAACATTCTCTTTACTTGATGATATTTGCCTTCGTAAATTGTTAATTTACATTCATTTGGGCTATTTTCCCATGTAAGTTCTGCACTTTTGGCAGTAAATGCTTCTTCGTTATGTTCGCGAGGTATTTCAAGATTGTTTTTGAATCGTTGAATATATTCTATTTTTTCTGAATCTGAAACCGAATCTCTTAAACGAACAAAATAAGTTTTTGGTACATTTTGCTTTGGTGAAGTTAGTTTATGCGTTAGCTTTCCGTCTGTTGTAAGAAGCAAAAGTCCTTCTGTGTCTATATCAAGGCGTCCGATAAGATGCAGTTTTCCACCTAAAAAGCGGCGTTTAAATTCTTTGTCAAGCAAATCAATTACAGTTTGGTGAATATTGTCTTTTGTTGAACTTACTACACCTGCCGGTTTGTTCATCATAAGATAAACATGAGTACAAAACGATAATTGCTTGCCGTCAACGGCGACAGAAGATTTTTCCGTATCAACATGAAAATCAGCATTTATTACAACGGCATCGTCAACAGTAACGACGCCGGAATGAATTAGTTTTTTTGCATCTTTTCTTGATCCATAGCCTGAAGTTGATATTAATTTATCAAGTCTTTCTATAGACATTAGCCACGCTTGTCCATCGGAATATACTGGCGCGGTTCAAGAACGTTTTTGTAAGCAGGGCGGTAAATGCGGTTTCCGGCAACAACTTCTTCGATGCGGTGTGCAGACCAGCCTGCAATGCGCGAAATTGCAAAAATCGGTGTAAAAAGCGAGCGCGGAATATTAAGCATTGAATAAACAAAACCGGAAAACAAGTCAACGTTAGCACAAATGCTTTTATCACATTTTTTTTCTTCACTAAAAATTGTCGGAGAGAGTTTTTCGATAAGACAATAAAGATTAAATTCCTCAAGACAACCTTTTTCTCGTGCAAGTTGTTCTGCTTTTTGTTTTAGCAAATGTGCGCGCGGGTCGCTTATTGTGTAGACAGCATGACCCATTCCGTAAATTAAACCGGAACCGTTGCCGGCTTCTTTTCGCATTATTTTTCTAAGATAATCAGAAACTTCTTTTTCGCTAGACCAATCTTTTACATTATGTTTGATTTCATCCATCATAGTCATTACTTGTAAGTTTGCACCACCATGACGACGCCCTTTAAGTGAACCGACGCCGGCAGCAATAGCGGAATAAGTGTCTGTATCGGCAGATGAAACTACATGAACTGTAAAGCTTGAGTTGTTTCCGCCTCCGTGTTCTGCGTGAAGAACAAGCGCAAGGTCAAGAAGCTCCGCTTCAAGACGTGTATATTGAGAAGAAAAACGAATAAGTCGCAGAAAATTTTCGGCAGTTGAAATTGTCGGGTCTGAAAAGTGAATATACATACTCTGTTTGTTATAATAACGTCGTTTAGCTTGATATGCGCTTGATACAAGAGCTGGAAATCTTGCAATAAGTTCAATACATTGACGTATTACGTTTTGGACACTTACATCTTCTGGAGAATCATCGTAAGAATAACTTGCAAGAACACCTCGAGCCAGTTTATTCATAATATCTGGAGATGGTGCTTTTAGAATCATATCTTCTGTAAAAAATTCAGGGAGTTCCCGACGGCTGCCCAAAAAATGAGAAAATTCTTCAAGCTGATTTTTTGTAGGCAATTCGCCGAAAAGCAACAGATAAACTGTCTGTTCAAAACCTAACTGATTATGAGCTTCTGCATCTTCAATGAGCTGTTCAACATCATAGCCACGGTAATAAAGTTTACCCGGTACAGCTACTTTTATGTCGTTCTGTATTTCGTAGCCGACAACATCTCCAATTTTTGTGAGACCTACAAGAACACCTCGCCCATCACAGTCGCGCAGTCCGCTCTTTACGTCATAAGTCTTATAAAGAGATTGGTCAATAGCATTGTTGGCACATGCAAGCTCTGACAGCTTATTTATAAATGCTTTTTCACTACATTCATCCAATTTACACCACCTTGGTTTGTATTTTTATGCGTATTTTGCTAGTTTCAAGCATAATTATACAAATTATCAGTATCATGCGCAATACTTTGAAAACATATTGTGCAAAAATATCCGATTATATTTAATTTATCAAATTTATGCTTGCAAGGATTCCATTTATTTGACTGTTTGTGATAGAGTGAGCGCATGATTGAATTGACAAGCAAACAGCGCAGAAATCTTGAAAAAATTGCGCACAATATTGACCCTGTTGTTATTGTTGGGGCAGCAGGTGTAACAGATGGTGTTATTAACATGGTGCAGGAATCTCTTGCTGTGCATGAACTTATAAAAGTGAAATTCAACGAATATAAGGATGAAAGGTTTGAACTAACATCTAAAATCTGCAATGATACAGGTGCAGATTTAGTTAGAATAATTGGAAACAAAGCTATTCTTTATAAACAAGCGGAAGAACCTGAAAACAGAAAAATAAAAATATAATTGATTTTATGCGGTTTTGCATGAATAATTAATTACAGACTGAAATTCTAATAATTTTTAGACTCTTATCAAATCAATTAGGATTAAGTATAGTTTTTCTATGAAATTGCATATGAAATTACGTTCGCCGTTTTTTAAAAATATAATTCAATTTTTTACTCTTGTATGTTCGCTTTTTGTAAGGAATGATCTATTAATATATGCCGCAGCAGGAGCTTATGGCTTTTTATGTTCACTTGTGCCGATTATCATGTTAATTGCAGGAATTCTTATACGTTTTTTTAAGACTACACCTGATGTGATTATCAATATGCTCAGTCAGACAACACTTATGCAGACTTTTGATTTGAATAACATTTTTAATTCCATTTTTTTTGTGCGTAGATTTGGGATTTTTGAAATAATTATTACTATATTTATTTTATGGATGGCGCGGCGTTTTTTTAGCTATTTAACTCGCGGGTTTAGGCAAATTTTTAGAGACGGTGTTGTTAAAAGCCCTATGTTTATAAGTGTTATTGCATTTTCTGCTGAAGTTTTACTTGTACTTGGTGTTGCATTGCTTATTTTTGTATTAAATGTTTTTCAATCTTTTATAAATTTTACTGGACTTATTTCTTATATCCCTTGGTTTTTGAAAAAATCCGGAGAACTTTTTTTGCGCTTTTTGACATTTGGGATAATGTCTATTGTTATTATGCTTTTTTATTATTTTATTACTGGAAGTAAACCTAAACTTTTAGATTGTGCAATTGCTTCAGTATGTTGTACTTTTACTTTTTGGGTTTTTAATATAATTTTTCATTTATTCTTAAATATGGGACGATATAATATTGTTTATGGAGTTTTAAGCAATCTTATTGTGCTTCTACTTGAAGTATATGTTTTTTTTATGTTGCTTTTGTTTTTTGCGGAATGTATTTTTGTAAAGCAATTCTATAATATTCTTGTTTTTGAACAGATTTATCTTTTGCCGCCAAAAAATACAAAACAACTTTCTGCTGCTTTTATAAGAAGTGTTTTTCAATCGCCTGAATTTTTTATTGCTTCTGAATTGTTGGAACTTAAAAAAAATGAGCCTATATTCAGTAAAAATTCTAAAAGTGAATGTATTTATTATATTGCGTCAGGTACTGTTTCCTATTTTGAAAATAATCATATTGAATATTTTTCTGCCGGTTCTTTTTTTGGTGAAATTGATTGCCTTACAAAAAGAAAAAGACATAGCACTGCTATTGCAGAAACAGACGCAAGACTTTTCTGCGTTTCTTATGATGATTTTAAAGAGCTTTTGAATTTTAGCCCTGAAGCAGGTAAAAAAATGGTTAAAACTATGAATTCGTTTTATCTTAGGACTTCAGTTTCGCGATTAGGTTGAAACTTCAGTTTTGGGATTTTGCGTTGCCAAAATTTGAGGATTGAGCAATCTCTAAACTACGTGATAGTCTTAGATTTTGTACAAGATTTTATGTATTGTTAAGCTCCAAAAATACTATTGACAATGAATAAGCTTTTTTATAAGATTTTTCCGAAAAGCCCGAATGGTGGAATTGGTAGACACGCTAGTTTCAGGTACTAGAGCTTTAACGGGTGTGCGAGTTCAAGTCTCGCTTCGGGCAAAATCATCTAAAATCTTTCAGTCAAATGTTTTATATGCGAAGATTATGTTGTAGTATTTTTGTTTTCTAGCAGATTATGCACAAGAGATACAAGAGCAAATGTTGAAATCGGTTTTAAAATATAATCTATATTTGTTGCTTTTACTTTTTTGAGTATGTCTTCGTCTTCAACGCCTGTTAAAAAAATCACTGGAATATTTTTTAATGATTTGTTTTGTTTTATTTTTTCGTAAAGATCAAGACCTGACATTTCAGGCATATCTACATCAATAATTATAAGATTTACATTGTTGCTGTCTAAAATTTGAAGTGCTTCTTTTCCTGTTGCTGCTGAAATAACTTGATAATTCGATTCCAATGAAGACTTAACGTGAATTCTTATAACTGAATCGTCATCAACAGCTAATATGACCGGTTGCGTATTTTCGTTAGATGATGTTGTTTGAATGATGCTTGTCATAATACGGTGTAATCATATCATGCTAAATGAGATAAGTGAAGGAAAAAAATATTAATTTTCTATAATAAATGACTTTATCGAGCTTTTATAAAATTATTTACCAACTTCTTATTGCAAAAGCTTGTAAAAAAAAAGGTTTCATTGTATTCTGTGATGTGTGTAAACAAAAGCATTAATGGAGGCAGTTATGGCAATCGGCGAGTCGCAGTTTCAGCTTGTTACTTTTGAGCTTGGTGAAGAACTGTATGGTATTGATATTATGGATGTTAAAGAAATTGTAAAACTTCAGGCCGTTCGTCCAATACCAAATGCTCCATATTATGTAGAAGGCATTTTTAACCTACGAAGCGAAATTATTCCCGTTATAAATTTGCATAAGCGTTTCCATCTAAAACCCAGAGAAAAAATAGAAGATGAAGATGAATTTGAGGGTGGTTTTATCATTATTAATATGGACGGTACAAAAATCGGCATTATAATCGATAAAATTGCCCGTGTTATTCAGATAAAAACTGATGATGTAAAAGCTCCGCCGCAGATGCTTACCGGCATTGGTTCAGAATATATAAATGGAGTTGTAAGACAGGAGAATGGATATTTAATTATTTTAGATATTCGTCGTGTTTTCAATCCTAATGAATTAAAAAAACTGGTTGGCATAAAATAATATGAAAGTTCCGGTTTTTAGTTCTACTATCCGCAGAAAAGAAATGGATGCGGTACTCTCATGTATGGTTTCTGAAAAAATCGGACCGGGTGAATTAAATTCACGACTTGTTCAAAGCGTAAAAGAAAATTTTGGTATAGCCGGCTGTGCTGCTGTAAGAAGTCCTGCTATAGCATTAAAATATGCTATAAAATGTCTTGGTTTGCCAGACGAAAGTTCTGTTATGCTTTCTGCATTATCACCATCGTGGCAGATTTCTGTTATAAAAGAGCTTGGCTACAAAGTGATTCTGCTTGATGTTGTTGAAGACACTGCTCTTGTTTCTGCTGAAATTGTAGAAAATGGCATGAAATGTGGCGGAAATCTATTGATTTTGCATGAAACACTTGGGAATTTGCCTGATTTAGATTCCATTTGCGCTTTAGGAATTCAAATCATAGAAGATATTTCTCAAAGTGCCGGTGCTTATATTGAAAAGTTGGACGAAGTTGAAAATAATGAGCCTAAAAAAAAATATGCAGGTACTTTTGGTGTTTATTCAATTTTGGGGCTTGAAGAAAATGATATTATTACAGCTGGTGGTGGTGCTGTTGTAATGGCTGCTAATTACCGTGAATGGGTTGTTCTTAAAAAGTATATTGAAGAAGCTCCCGTTACGGATTTTTTGCCTGATATTAACAGTGCATTGGCGTTGGTTCAATTAAAAGAAAGAGCTAGAAATGAGCAGATTCGTTTAGAAATGAAAGAAGTTTATGTTCGTTCGCTTATGCAAGGTAGACATAAAACTTTCGTTTGTCCATATGAAAATGCTGTGTGTGTCGTTTATTCGTTTCCTGTTTTGTTGGCTCATGGTGCAAAAGAAGTAAAGCAATATGTCGCTAGAAAAAATATAGCTGTTGCAGATGCTTTTGAAATTTCGATTGCTTCCAAATTTGAAGAAATGGCAGCAGATTGTCCTGTTGCTCGTTCTCTTGTTCTTAGATGTGTGTTTTTTCCGCTTTATCCGCGGCTTGGCAATACACAAGCTGCAAAAATTGCAAAGGTTTTGGCGACTTTGCCGTAAGGACGGCATAATGAAAAAAAAACGAGCCGTAATTATTATAAATGCTTATAAAGAAGAAGCTCACTTGTTGGCAGAAGATATAAAAACTTTTCTTGTAGCCGAAAACTGGGATGTTGATTTTGTGAAATTTTCAAGTTCCTGCGAAAAAGCCCCTTTTCATAGTTATGATTTAGCTATAACGCTTGGAGGCGATGGAACTGTTCTTTTTGCTGCAAGAGTATGTTTTGAAAATAAAATTCCTATTTTCCCAATAAATCTTGGAGAGTTCGGTTTTATTGCAGGAATTCAAAAAGAAAGTTGGAAAGAGCGATTGTCGTTGTTTTTAAGTGAAAAGCTTCCATTTACGGCGCGCAGTATGATAAATGTAGTTGCTATGCGAAATAATAAAACAGTTTTTGAATCATTTGCACTTAATGATGTTGTAGTTTCAGCAGATAAAGCCGCAAAAATTGTATCACTTGGAATTGCATTTAACGGTAACTCTTTCGGTAGATTCCGCTCAGACGGAATAATTGTTGCAACTTCAACAGGTTCAACCGCTTATTCTGCTGCTGCCGGCGGACCTATAGTAGATCCGGAACTTGATGCTTTTGTTTTAAGTCCGATTTGTCCTTTTTCTCTTTCTAATAGACCGATTGTTTTGCCGTCATCAGGAGTTCTTTGCATTGATGTTTTGCCTTCTAGGGATACTGGTGTTTCAATAACAGCAGACGGTCAAGTTTCTGCCGGTCTTGAAAGCGGTGATATAGTTATTTTGCAAAAGGCTAAGGAAAAAGTTTTGCTTGCAGATTGCGATTCTGCTGCTTTTTATTCAGCTTTACGTTCAAAACTCCGCTGGTCTGGAGGTCCTTGTGCTTGAAGATTTAAATATAAAAGATTTTGCTATTATAGATTCAGTTCAGCTTGAATTTACAAACGGCTTTAATGTTCTTACAGGAGAAACGGGTGCCGGTAAATCTATTTTAATTGGTGCTTTATCATTTTTGCTTGGCGGAAAAGCTGATGTTTCTCAGATTCGTACAGGTGCACAAGAAGCTCGTGTTAGCGGTATAATGTTTATTTCAGAAAAACAGACAGAAGCACTTATGTGGCTTAAAGAAAGAAACATTGAACTAGAAAATAATCGAATTCTTTTGAAACGCACAATGAAAGATACAGGCAAAACAACAGCTTGGGTTCAAGATACACCGGTTACTAAAAACGAACTTGTTGATTTTACAAGTTTTTTGGTTGATATTCACGGTCAGCATGAACATCAGTCATTAATGAAAGTTTCCGAACATAGAAAATTTTTGGATGCTTATGCTGGAATTACTTCCCAAGTTGAATCTTTCACACAACTTTACAATCAGCTTGTAGAAAAACGCAAAATTCTCGCTGAAATGAATACATCAGATGAAGAGCGCAATCAAAAGATTGAGTTATTAAAATTTGCAATTGATGAAATTGAAAGTGCAGAACTTAAACCACAAGAGGAAGAAGAGCTTTCTGCCGAAGAGGCTCGTCTTACACAGTACGAAAAGCTATATGATGAAATAGAACAACTTTCGGAGCTTTTTACAAGTGAAAATGGCTCATTATCTTTGTTAAAAAGAAGCAGACCGATTTTAGAAAAAGTTTCATCTATAGATACAAGTCTTTCAACTCTTTCAAGCAGATTGGAAACAGCATATTATGAAATTGAAGATATAGCTGAAGAAATAAAATCATATAAAAATACACTTGTTTTTGACCCTGCAAGACTTGAACAAGTACAAGAACGTTTAGCACTTATATATAAATTAAAAAAGAAATACATAGTTCCAATCGGAAATACAGGAAACACAATAGAAAATTTACTATCTTATAAAGATAATGCACAAGCGCAGCTTGATTCACTTTCGTCTTTTGAAGGTAATCGTTCCGCATTAACCGCTGAGATTAATGATATTGCAAAAAATGTTTCTGTTATGGCAAAATCAATTTCTGAAAAACGACATGGTGCTGCAAATGAAATGGCTGAAAAAATTCAGTCTGTTCTTGCTAATCTTGGAATGAAAGGAACTTTGTTTGATGCAGGGCTTTCTGTAAAGGCACAGACAGGTGGTGTTCAGCGCTGTGGACCGTATGGAGTTGATAATGTTGAATTCATGCTTAGTGCAAATCCGGGCTCTCCGCTAAGACCTCTTGCTAAGATTGCTTCAGGCGGAGAACTTTCGAGAGTTATGCTCGCATTTAAAACTATTCTTGCAGATACAGACATTACACCAACTTTGATTTTTGACGAAATTGATACGGGAATTGGTGGTGAAGTGGCTGTATCAATTGGGGAACATATTAAAAAGTTATCTACAAAACATCAGATATTGTGTATCTCACATCTAGCGAATATTGCAGTTTGTGCCGATACTCATATAAAGATAGAGAAATCTGTAAATGCTCAAAAGACTTCAATATCGGTTCGTGTAATAACTGAACAAGCTCGCATAGTTGAAATTGCACGTATGCTTGCCGGCGACAGTGCAAGTGCGGCTTCTTTGGAGCATGCTAGGGTTTTACTTTCTCAATATGGAGGATAACTGGAGTTATGGCAAAAATTACCGCCGAGAGTAGAGAAGCTTTCGCACAAAAAAGTTCCAAGTACAAAGAACTGATAAAAGGCGTTTTTGCAAAAGAAAAAGAGATACTCGCAGAACTTCAGAAAGATAAATCTGAAGAAGCCTTAAAAAAGATTCAACTTGCAGAACAGATGATTTATGTAGTTACGCTTTATGTTGCAATTAATAATTTGTCTGTAGAAACAATTGGTGTAAAAAATGAAGAAAATCTTAATGAAGGCAGAAAAACTATCTATAAAGCAATTATTTATCTTGAAGATGTAGTAACAAATATAGTTGATTCAACTACAGACGATTTGAAAGAAAGCTGGGCAAAAATCGAAAGTATTTCTATGGAAAAACGTTATTATCTTTCTCGAAAACTCGGTCTTGCCATTGAGCTTGTTATGGAAGCTTATGGAGAAAATTCTAAATGGAAATGGTCTTTTGTTGAACTTCAAGGGCGTTTTATTACTGTATCTAAAAATATGTTGGATATGGTAGAAGCATCAAAAGATTACTTTGATGGACGAGCTGAAAATCATGATGTTGCTGTATATTATATGCGTATGCTAAAAGCAAGACTGCTTAAAGCTGCTGAAGGCTATCGCGACCGTTATGAACTTTCGACAAGACGTCCTGATGATATGTTGCTAGGCATAAATTATTTGGGAGCTTATCGACGACTGCTTATTGTTCTTGGAAATGCAGAAGAAGCTGAAGATGTTAAGAAAAAGGCACAAGTTTGGAAAGAAAAAATGAAAGCCGATATGAAACAGGATATGAAACAAGATAAACAAAAAGCCCAAAAATAGATTTGAAAAAGCTGATAATTTATTAATCAGCTTTTTTTATTTATACGGAATATTTAACAATTTGCGTTAAACTTAGTGCAAATCAAAAGCTACACAATTTACATACATCCCATTACGGGTTTCGTAAGATTAAACCTAAAGCTGTAGAAGCAACTCCACGATATAATAACGCTTTGTAGTTTTTTCGTACGAAACCCTCATGTTTAAAAACTTAAAATTCTGCAGCTTTAATTGATTCAACTAAATAGTGATAGTTTTGCTCGTTCACTTCAATGTTCAATTCTTCGCCGTCTTTTGCATTCAAAATCTTTTCACCTAATGGAGAAAGATATGAAATTACACCATTTTCCGGATCTGATTCAAACGGGCCTAAAATTGTGTAAATTTCTTTTTCTTTTGAATCTTTGTTCAATAGACTGACTGTTGTACCAAAAGAAACTCTTGTAGTTGTAATCGTTGTAGGATCAAATACAATAGCTTTATCAAGATCAGACTGCAATCTGCTAACTTGCGCATTAAGAAGCCTTTGTTGTTCTCTTGCAGCCTTATACTCGGCGTTTTCTTTTAAGTCGCCTTGTTCGCGTGCTTCATCAATTTCTTTTGCATTTGCCGGCAGTTGAACATTAATAAGGTCATCAAGCAAAGCTCTATTTTTTTCAAGCATATTCATTGTTACAAGGATGCCTTTGTTCACAGTTACTTTTTCTTCCGAACCATAGAACTTGAAATCTTTGTAAACATTCAAAATCTTGTTTCGCATATTTTGTTTTATGGCAGGGTCAAGATCTTTTACATCGTCTACAAGCGTATAAAGGCGAGTAACTGTATCAATATCATTTGAAAGCATATAGTCAAGCAGCATATCGTTCTTAAAGAGAAGTTGTTGAACATTGCGATTGATTTTTCTGTTTTCTGTTGTTTCTCTATGATTTTCAATTTCACGGAATGTCAAATCAAGAATATGAATAAGTGTTATCAACTGTTTTTCAAACGGAATTTCGACTTCTTGGAACCATTCCTCTTTTTGTGATTCTTTGAAAAAGAAAATAACAGCTTCCCTGTAATCTCTATAATTTTCAAAGCACATTTGAACAAATTTAATTAATTTGTCTTTGTATCCGTTTCCAATAAGTGCGTCAATTAAATCTTGAGAAAGAACAGTTGCAAAAAGATTAATGTAAACATCAGACCAATCAGGTAAAAATTCCTTTATGCAAAAAAGAAAATCTTTTCTCAAAGATGTATTCTTTGTGTCTTTTAGTTCTTTGTAAATTTTGCGCGGATCTTCGAGGTTTGAAAATAAATCTGCAAAAGAATATTGAAGCCCCGGATTTAATGATGGGTTTGATGCAACAATTCGGCGCACAAGCAAATAAGATGCGATTATTTGTGCATTAACTTGGCTGAATGATTTAAGATAACTTACAAAATAATCAAACATTTCTGCAAACTGCTCGGATGTTTTATCCGTTTCTTCATCATTTGCAAATTTCATAAGAATATCAATTCGTGAGAAGAAATTCTTTTGTGCTTTAAATTCATTAGCAAGTTTTTCTTCTTGTGAAATTGCATGGTCTCGAACTACAAAAAGCGAAATATCACTTGTATCTACGCCAAAAGTAGGATCAGCTTCAAGGATTTTTCTTGCTTGTGTACTCCAGTTTGTCCATTCTGTTGCAGAAAGAACACTTGGAACGAGTTCTGCTTTTATGCGCTTCATATCACATTTATTATTAAAGCTTTTAATGATGGTTTTAAGTGCTTTTGCTTTATTTTCTTTTATATCTTTTGAAAGTTCTTCTTTTGATTTTGTTGCTTTAAGAACCCAAATATGATCTTTTGAAAGCGGCTGTAAGGCACTTACTGCCATTTTTAGAGTCATTTTTTTTACGCCGTAATTTTTTCCAAAGTTTATAGTAATTTCATCGCTGTCAACTTTGCGGATAATTCCTACGCCCCAAGAACGGTGGAATACGAAATTTTTAGCGTCAAACGAAATATGCTTTTCAAAATCAGAAATTGCTTCAAAAATATTTCGCCAGCTCTGGTTTAAGTTTGATACTTTAATATAACTTTCCAACTGGCTATGGTCTGAATGTTTTCCACGATAACATTCAACAATTTCTTTACGTGCCCACTGATCTTTATCGTCGTAAGAGAGAATAATTTTCAAAATATCAATAGCCGTATTCCATTTTTGGTTATCACGGTAATAATTGTAAAGTTCA
This sequence comes from Treponema sp., assembly GCA_012519415.1. Lineage (GTDB taxonomy): Bacteria > Spirochaetota > Spirochaetia > Treponematales > Treponemataceae > UBA1240. The sequence continues at coordinate 13,832 of JAAYQG010000072.1, forward strand.
TGAAGAAGAAGTGCAGCTTTTTCTTCGCTTACGGTTTTTGCAACTTTGCGTTGAACGAGATAGAAAAAATCAATTTCTTCAGGAATTAAAGAAACAAGTTTTGTCCATGTTTCTTTGATTTGATTTCCTAAATTTTTATTAACAAAGCGAAGAAGGGCTTTTTTGTAATATTCTACAGCTGTTTCGTCATCTTTATCTTGTTCGTATTTTTCTGCAAGAAGTTTTGCAATTTCTGCTTCATCATGGTCAATTTTTACAAGATTTGCATAAACTTCCCATATTTTTTCATTTCCATCTTCTTTATAACATTCTGCAAGTTTTCTAAGCGCGAATTTGTTGTTTTCATCTTCTGCAAGAATAGAATCGCAAATATATGTAACAATATTTGTCTTATGATTATCTATAAAAATTTCAACAAGCGATATAAGTGCCGAATCATCTAGTGTTTTTTGTTTTAGCGAAAGCATTCCCGAAATATATAATCCGATAATGCTGTTTTTTGTATGCGCAAGGTGTTCATCACAAGCTGCCTTAACTTCATCAATGCAATTTTGTTTTTTTGCTTCTTCTACTACGGCCGCCAGTTCAAGAAAATGATTTTTTGAGTAATTGCTAATGGCTGCACGTGTCCATTTTTCTTCATTCAGCATATCCTGAACCGATTTCAACAGCTCTTCAGACATAAATACACTCCTAATATATTTTGCAGCAACTGCTGCACGAAAATTTATTTTAAATATTCCTCATAAATATTTGCATCTAAAAATCTAATTTTGAGTAGCACTTCTTGAATATGTGCTCTAGCTTCGTTTGTCATTACATAATGGTCAATGAGCCAAAAATAATGATTTATCAAACGAGGCGCAACCAAAGCGCGTTCATTGCCGACTTCTTTCAAGTTATTTTCAAGTGCATATATGTTTTGTTTCAGTTTTCCAATTTCAATAGCACGAAGTTCTCTTTTTACGGAAAAAACACCATATAAAACGCCGTAAACTGGAATCCATTCTTGTAAAACAGCACCGCTGTAACCGAGCTGTTCAGTCTGTTTAATTAAATAGCAAATTAATTCTGAATCTAACAAGCTTAAATCAACTTTTTGCGGGTCAATAAAAAACGCTTCTCTAAAAAGCACTTTTGCTGTTCGTTCTTCGCCGCAGAGTGCGTAACAATCTGCCATTTCAGACAAAATTGTTGCAGAATCAGACACCATAGAATTAGCTTTATCAAGGTATCTTAATGCTGTTTCGTAGTCGCCAAGTTTTTTATGGCATAAACCTGCTTTGCGGTACAAATCTGGATTCGGCTGAATTTTTCCACTGCTGTTAATCATTGAATCGTAACATTCAAGTGCTAAAGAAAAAATTCCCTGCCTGATAGCATAAATGCTTCTTTCAAAGTACAACCCATCTTTTCCCATCGTTTGTGTAAAATCTTTCCAATTAGAAACGATATTTTCACCTTGTTCATAAGGAGAAGAAAGGTTTTGAATGCGAGATAGTTTTTGATTCCAGTAATTTATGCCTTTTAAAGTATACAGAATTTCAATGTTTTCAAGGTCATTTGTGAGTGCTTCACTTAAAATCTCATTTGCTTTTACCAGTTGACCTTGTTTGAGTAATTCGTATGCTTTTGCTAGTTCATTTTCAGCTTGTGTATTCATGATACATATTCTATTATACTGAATTGCGGTCTTTAGTCAATTGATACATAAGTTTTTTTTGAAACGAGCCAAAGTTTATAATATGTTTTATATGATTAGTCAAGATGTAAATTTATCTATTTACATACTTAACCGATTCGAGTAATATGGTAATCAATGAGTAAATTTATTCTTTCGCCGTCAATATTGGCTGCAGATTTTACAAACTTAGGCGAATCTTTACGCTTTATTGAATCTAAAAAAGCTGATTGGGTTCATATAGATGTTATGGACGGTTCATTTGTTCCTAATATTACTTTTGGACAGCCTGTTGTTTCTGCTTTAAGAAAAATAAGCAATCTTCAGTTTGATGTCCATTTAATGATAGAAAATCCGCAGCTACATATATCAAGTTTTGTCGAAGCTGGTGCTGACTTGATTACTTTTCATTATGAAGCTGCTGTTCATCATCATAGAATTGTTCAGCAAATACATAATCTTGAAAAAAAAGCCGGAATAAGCATAGTGCCTTCTACTCCGGTTTCTGTTTTGCAAGATATTCTTCCGTTTGTTGATTTGGTACTTATTATGTCTGTTAATCCGGGATTTGGAGGTCAAACGTTAATACCTCGCTGTATTGAAAAAATAGCACAGCTTGATGAACTTCGTTCAAAAAATGGATATAATTTCCGCCTTTCTGTAGATGGTGGTATAAATAATAAAACTATTGGAATGGCAGTAGATGCTGGTGCTGATGTAATTGTTTCCGGCTCTTCTTTCTTTTCAGGTGATATTGGTATAGACAGAAAGTAGAAAAAATTGGAATGCTGAAATTTCAAATATTGTTTTGAAATTTATACTGTTATATTTATTGGGAGAAACTATGAAGAAATTAAGACTCTTGTTTTTGATTTGTGTCTTATGTATTTGTTGCGTATTTTGTGTATTTGCCCAAATCTCTGACAGTTTATTGCCTGTTTTAGAAGCTTATTCACGAGCAGACTATGCGCAAGCTTCTATGCTTTGTAAAAAAGGAATGGCGGACAAGACTATAAGCGAATCAGATGCTCTTTATTGGCTTGTGCTTTCGGATATGTCTGCAAATAATTTTGCTTCTGCATTAAATTATTCTACAGAATATTTGTCTATGTTTGGCAGCGGTAAAGGAAAAGCTGAAATAATGTATCAGCGAGGACGTGCATTATTTGAATTAAACTATAAAGAAGATTCAATAAAACAGCTTTATGATTTTGTAAAGGAATATCCGAACCATGATAAAGTTTCTTTTGGTTTGTTTTGGATTGCAGAATCTTTATATAGTTTTAAGAGTTATGAACGCGCCGAATTGTTTTATAGAAAAGTTATAGATGAGTATCCTGCAAGTCCAAAACGAGAAGCTTCAGCTTACAGGCTTGAGCTTATTGCGCAGCGTGAACGCGAAGAAGAGTTGCTTCAGTTGTTAAAAGTTACACATGAAGAATCGCTAAAAGCTGCGGAAGAAAATGAAAAAAGAGTTAAACGTTATGAGCAAGCTATTCAGGCTTATCAGAAACGTATTTTAGAATTAGAAGCTCAACTGCGAAATCGCTAAATGTGCAAAATAAACAATGTGAGATTGCGTTTTTTGTGTTATAGTGTAATATGTTGTTATGGAGTTTGAACTTAAATGGCTGACCAAGAATTAAAAAAAGCACAAGTTCTTTTCAAAAGGCGAAAATTTTCATTAGTTATCTCTTTGCTTGAGCCAAGAGTCATAGATTATCGTGATTCTTTTGAGTTTTTCTACATATTAGGTGTTTCATGTTTGTATATGGGAGATACGGGAGCGGCAAAAGATTATCTTCATCGTTGCGAAACAATAGAAGGTTTAAACGTTTCTCTTTTAGTTGCACAAGCTGCAATGTATTTACGACGTGGTGATACAAACCAAGCTGTAGAAACTTATTTGACTATCCTTGAATATGAACCGCGAAATAGAATTGCAAATAAAGCCATGACTTTTATCCGTACAAAAGGAGATATTGCTACAATATCTCAATGGGTTTCTAATGGACGAATCAAGCGTTTTTATCCTGATCCGGGTTTTTATTTTCCGATTATGCCAATAGCTGCGGTTGTATTGTTTTCAGTTGTAGTTTTTTTATCTGTTATTTTGATTAAAAATATTGCAGATAAGCGTGTTGCAAAACGCATTTCTCTTAGCGGCAGAAATATTGGTAATCTTGAACTTTCATATGATGAAAAACGAAATCCTGTAGATTTGCAAAGTGGAATTGTATACAATACGATTTTAACTTCTGACCAGATTACAGAAGCATATGATAAAGCAAAAGATTTTTTCTTGGCACATCGCGATAATGAAGCTCAAGTTGAAATAAACAGAATTCTTAATTCAAATGCTTCAAATACAATACGAGAGCGAGCGCGTACTTTAATGGATTATATGGATGAGCCATCGTTTGAAAATTTAAAAACAAATTATACATTTGAAGAAGTAAACGCAGATCCATTGCTGTATCAAGACTGTTGGGTTATTTGGAGTGGGCGCGTAACAAATGTGCGTTCAGATGAATCTTTTTATGAATGTGATTTGCTTGTCGGTTATGATGATTGGAAGCGGCTTGAAGGAATTGTTTCTCTTTCGATGCAGCAACCTGTTTCTATTGATGAAGAGCGACCTGTTCAAGTTCTTGCAAAAATCGAAGTTCGCGATAAAAAGATTTTGTTAACAGGTAAATCATATTATCAGCCAATATCTTCGGCAAATCAATAATAATGGTTTTTTCAGTATGAATTAATTTTTATTGAATATTGAAAAAATGTTGAGATTAAAATAAAATTTCCGGAATAATTTTTCGGAGAATTTTTAATTATAAAAATAGATTGCTATGCAATTTTTGTAATATTTGTGTAAAACTGTTATTTTTCTTCTGTGAAAAGTACAAGAAAATTACTTTGCACCTGATTGTATAGTGTGGGAGGAAAGGTGGCAAAAATGGCTATTGAAACAACAAATTCGACCGACCAGTCGGAAAAAATGAAAGCTCTTGAAGCGGCAAGACTACAAATTGAAAAACAATTTGGTCAAGGTTCTTTGATGAAGCTTGGCACAAGAACAGATTCTGTTGGTATAGAAGTTATTCCTTCAGGGTCAATTATGCTTGATGAAGCACTTGGTATCGGCGGTTACCCGCGAGGGCGAATTATAGAAATTTATGGTCCTGAATCTTCTGGAAAAACTACTTTAGCTTTGCATGCTATAGCAGAAGCTCAAAAAATGGGCGGCGTTGCAGCATTTATAGATGCAGAACATGCGCTTGACCCTGTTTATGCAAAAAACCTTGGAGTCGACATTGATAATTTGTGGGTTTCACAACCGGACACCGGCGAGCAGGCACTTGATATTACAGAAAGTCTTGTGCGCTCTGGTGCAGTTGATATTATTGTTGTTGATTCTGTTGCTGCATTAACTCCACAAGCTGAAATTGAAGGCGAAATGGGTGATACGCATATGGGACTTCAAGCCCGCCTTATGAGCCAAGCACTTAGAAAGCTTACAGCAATTATTGGAAAATCAAAATGTATTGTTGTTTTTATAAACCAAATTCGTATGAAAATCGGTATTATGTTTGGAAATCCAGAAACAACAACAGGCGGCAATGCATTAAAATTTTATGCTTCTGTTCGTCTTGAAGTTCGACGTATTGAATCAATAGATGCAAAAGGTGAAGAAGATGCTGTTGGAAACAGAGTGCGTGTAAAAGTTGTAAAAAACAAAGTAGCACCGCCTTTTAGAAAAGTTGAGCTTGATATTTACTTTGGCAAAGGAATTTCTGCTATTTCAAGCATTCTTGATGCTGCTGTAAAACATGAACTTATTGATAAAAGAGGTGCGTGGTTTTCTATCGGTGAAGATAAAATCGGGCAAGGTCGTGAAAATGCAATTAAATTCTTAGAAGACAATGCTGATTTTAGAAATGAGCTTGAAGAAAAGCTTAGAATAAAATTGTTTCCAGGACAGATAACGGCTAAAGAACCACAAAAAAAGACAACACAGCCTGCTGCAGAAATAGAAACAAAAGTTTCAGTTGGAATGCCTGTAAAAACTGAAGCACCTAAAGCTACTGCAAAAAAAACATCACTACCACCTGAAGAATTGTTTTAAACATGGAGATTGTTGTTCTAGGCTTAGGCTCAAATATGATGCTTATGCAAAAAAACGGCTTTTCTGTTTCTTCAGAAGATATTCTGAGCCAAGCGTGTGTTGCTCTTTGCGGATTGCTCAAAAATGTGCGTTTTTCGTCTATATATAAAACGAAACCGCGCTATGTTGAAAATCAAGCGGATTTTTACAATATGGTTGTTTCTGGCGAATGGTATGGAACGCCTCAAAACCTTCTACTTGCAGTGCAAAAAATTGAGAATGATTTTGGAAGAGAGCGTGCAAAAGCTTGTCTTAAAGGACCACGCACTCTCGATATAGATATAGAACTTTTTGGAAATCAGATTATTAAGGATGAAAATAAAAATAATCCATTATTTATTCCTCATCCTTTGTTAAATGAAAGGCAGTTTGTACTTGTTCCCTTGCTTGAGATTTTACCTGATTCTGCCGACCCTATAACAGGACAACCTTTTCGTCAAATTCTTTCAATGTTGTCCGATCAAGGTGTTGAATTATGGAAACGTTACAAAAATCTGAAAGTATAGAACAAGACTCTTTAACTAATTTTAAGCTTGGGCAGTTTGAAGGACCGTTAGATCTTTTGCTTTATCTCATAAAAAAAAATGAAATAAACATTTATGATATTCCAATTGGAGAAATTACCGAGCAATATCTTGATTATCTTGATTATACTGTTTCAACAGATTTAGATAATTTAACTGATTTTTATTTACTTGCATCGGATTTACTTCATATAAAATCGCGTATGCTTTTGCCCGTTAAAGTATCTTTTGAAGATGAAGATATTGAAGACCCGCGACAAGAACTTGTTGACAAGCTTATTGAATATCAGAAATTCAAAAAACTTTCGGAATTAATGGAGCAAAAAGAAGAAGAAAACGAATGGAGTTTTGAGCGAAAAAAAAATCAACGCATATTACCTTTTGAAGATGAAGAACTATGGGAAAAAGTTGATGCGTGGGACTTGCTTAAAATTTTTTCTAAATTAATTTCAACATTTTCTTCAGAGAAAATTCTTGATATTCGTGAAGATATTACAATCAGCGAAAAAATGACACTTATGAATGAGTTTTTTGAAAATCAAGGCGAGTGTCTTTTTACTGATTTAATCGTCCGCGAAGGAAATTTGCTTGACGTTGTTTGTGCATTTATGGCAATACTTGAAGCTGTAAAATTAAAAATTGCGGTTATTTATCAAAACCGTATGTTCGGTGATATTAAACTAAAACCAACCGAGAAAGAGTAAAAATGGAGTTACATTTGGAAAAAGAAGCTGCTCTGCTTGAAGCGATTTTTTTTCTTGAAGCAGAACCTTTAGATGATAATTCATTATCAAAAATTTCTGGACTTGGACTTGAAGTTATTGAGCCTGTTCTTGATTATTTGCAAGAAAAATATGCAAAAGAAGATTCTGGAATTGAACTTGTTCAAATTTCCGGCGGTTGGATAATTTCACCTAAAGTTGAATTATGGAGTTCGCTAAAAGAACGTTACGGCAAAAAAAGTGATAAAAGACTTTCTCGTTCCGCAATGGAAACTCTTTCGATTATTGCTTATTCGCAGCCAATTACAAGAGGAGAAATTGAAGCAATTCGAGGTGTTTCTGCTGATAACATGATTAGACTTTTGCTTGAAAGAGAATTAATTAAAGAAGTTGGAAAAAAAGACATACCGGGCAAACCAACTCAATATGGCACAACTAAGAATTTTTTAAAGTTTTTCAAATTAAACAGTATTGCAGATTTGCCAAAATTACAAGAAACGGAAAGTGAGCGTTTTGAACTTGCAAGATAACCTGAATCAAAATGATTCAAAAATTCGTTTACAAGTTGCGCTCGCTCATGCAGGTGTAGCAAGCAGATGTGCATGTGAAAAAATCATCACAGAGGGACGTGTTAGCGTAAATGGCAATCTTGTAACAGAACTTGGAACAAAAGTGTCGAAAGACGACATTATTTGCGTTGACGGAAAACAAGTTTTTAAAGAAACAAATAAAAGATACATACTTTTGAATAAACCTATAGGTTATGTATGTTCACTTTCTGAAGAAAAAGAAAGAAACAATGAACCGGCTAGAAATCTTGCGATTGATTTATTGAAGCCTTATTATTCTGAACGCCTTTATAACGTAGGCAGGCTTGATATGTATTCTTCCGGTTTGATTTTGTTTACAAATGACGGTAATTTTGCTGCTGTTGTTTCTCATCCGTCTGCTCAACTTGAAAAAGAATATATTGTAGAAACTTCAACGTCTTATCCTCGTTTTCTTCCTGAAAAATTTATGAAAGGAATTCGTGTTGACGGTGTTTTCTACAAATGCAAATTTGCAGAAAATATTTCATCTCGCAAAATGCGTGTTGTTCTAATTGAGGGAAAAAATCGTGAAATAAGACGTGTAATTGAATCTTTTGATTTGCGAATAAAATCATTAACACGAATTAGAATCGGTTTTCTTTCTGCTGAACTGAAAAATGGCGAAATGTTAAAAGTTGGTGCATTTAGAGAACTTACCGAAAAAGAAGTTGCAGATATTCTAAAATTGTGCAATCAAAATAAAGAAAGAACTATCTAAAATACTTTGTTGTAATTGCAAAAAAGTTATGATGTTTTGATACTGGAGAAATTATGGTAGTGGCAATTGACGGTCCTGCAGGTGCGGGAAAAAGCACTATAGCAAAAGAAATAGCAAAACGACTTAATATTACATTTTTGAATTCCGGTAGTTTTTATAGAGCTATTACTTTTTCCCTTTTGAACTCGAATATCAATCTTTTTGATGAAAAAGCAGTAACAGACCATGCTTTAAGCTTAAACATAGAATATGTAAACAGCCGTTTGATATTAAACGGAGTAGATGTTGAAGATAAACTCCATACAGATGAAATAGATGAAAAAGTTTCCGTCGTATCTTCGATTTTGAACATAAGACATATTGTTAATGATAAAATCCGTTTACTAGCAAAAAAAATAAGTATTGTTTGTGAAGGCAGAGATATGACAACAGTTGTTTTTCCCGATGCGGAATATAAATTTTATCTTGATGCTTCGATAGAAACACAAGCTTTGCGTCGGTTCAAACAAGGAGTTAGCAACCTTTCTTTGGAAAAAATTAAAATTTCAATTCAAAAACGAGATGAACTTGATAAAAATAAAGTAGGCGGTGCGCTAAAAATTGCATCTGATGCAATTTACATAGATACTTCAGACTTGACGATAGACCAGGTTTGTGAGATAATCCTAAGCAAAATTCACATATAAGGGTTTAATATGGCAGAGAAGGATGTGGTAATGAATGAATCTCAAGACGCTAAAGAGAACATTCAGACACAATTACAGGAAGAATATCTTAAAAGTCTTGATTCACTTGAAGAGGGACAAATAAGAGAAGGCGTAGTAATCCAAGTAACATCGGATCAGGTTTTTGTTGATATTGGCTATAAGTCAGAAGGGCGGATTCCAAATTCGGAGTTTTCAATTCTTCCGAAAATTGGTGATAAAGTGAATGTTGTTCTTGTTTCTAAAGAAGGGCGACATGGTGAAGTTATTGTTTCTAAACAAAAAGCAGATAGCAAAGCAGCTGTAAAAGTTATTCGTCAAGCATTTAATGACAAAACACCTATTGAAGGCGTAATTGAAAAAGTAGTAAAAGGCGGATTTAGTGTAAATTTTGGCGGTGATACAACTGCATTTTTGCCAATCAGTCAGTCAGATACATCAAAAGTTGATAATCCTGAAAAGTTAATCGGTGTAAAAAGTAAATTTTATATTGACCGTTTGTATTCAGATAATAAATTAAATGTTGTAGTAAGTCGCAGAAAATATCTTGAAGAAACTATGCATGCTAACCGAGATGCATTTTTCAATGATGTAAAAATCGGCAGTACTGTAGAAGGTGAAGTTAAAAGTTTTACAAGTTTTGGTGCATTTATTGATTTGGGCGGTTTTGATGGATTACTCCACATTAATGATATGAGCTGGGGACATGTTACTCGTCCTAAAGATTTTGTAAAAAAAGGTCAAAAAATCCAACTAAAAGTTATTCGTCTTGACCCTGAAGAAAAACGTATTAATCTTTCGTTAAAGCATTTTACGGAAGACCCTTGGCTTCACTTTGAAGAAAAATATCATGTTGATGATATTGTAAAAGGAAAAGTAACAAAACTAACGGAATTCGGTGCTTTTATTGAACTCGAAGAGGGAATTGAAGGGCTTGCTCATATAAGTGAATTTTCTTGGGTTAAAAAGATTAACAAACCGGAAGATGTTGTAAAAATCGGTGATGAAGTTGAATGCATGATTCTCGGCTATGATATTCAAGCCGGTCGTGTTTCTCTTGGATTAAAGCAATGTACTGAAAATCCATGGGATACTATTGCTGAAAAATATCCTGTTGGCACACGTTTGTCTGGCGAAGTTGCAAAAATTACAAATTCCGGTGCTTTTATAAAAATCGAAGACGGTATCGATGGATTTCTTCATGCAGATGATTTGTCATGGACAAAAAAAGTTAAACATCCGGGCAGCGAAATATCTGTAGGTCAGAAAATAGATGTTGTTGTTATTGAAAATGATCCTGAAATGCATCGTATTAAAGTTGGTGTAAAACAGCTTTCAAATGATCCATGGAAAGCTTTCTGTGAAAATTACCGACATGGTTCAATTATTGAAGGCGAAGTCGTTTCAATTACTGATTTTGGCGTATTTGTTCGAGTAGATGGTGGAATTGAAGGCTTGATAAACAAGGCAAATCTTTCAGAAGATCGCGAAGTTCCTTATGAAGAAGCTATCAAAAAGTATAACGTCGGTGATAAAATTAAAGTGTTTATTGTTGATATTCATCCTGAAAAACAAAAAGTCGCTTTCTCAGTTCGTGATATTAAACGTGTTCAGGAACGTGAAGATATGGCTCGTTATATGTCATCAAATCAAAATGAAAAAGAAGCAGCTTTTACCCTTGGTGATATGATTAAAAACAAGAAGTAATTTTCCAAAGTTTAAGTTAAAAATGCATTGCTTTTTAGCAGTGCATTTTTTTTATAAAAGTGATGTCCAAAACAAACTGGATACAAAAACTTTTCAAGCAACATAAGGGAAGGGGGCGGAAACTTATGAATAGCGGATTTAATTCAGCCGAATTAATGCCAATAGTGTCAGTTTCAAGCGTTATGCGCAGCCTTGAAACATTGCTACGTCATTTGGTTTTATCTTCTGTTCCGGTTCTTTTTGTTGGAGAAAAAGGAACCGGTCGTGCTTATTTTGCAAGGTATTTGCACCGTAGCGGAAACAAAGCAGATAAACCTTTTGTAAGACTAATATCAAAAGATTTAACAACAGAACGATTTGAACAAGCTTTGGCAGTAAATCCCGGAATGGTTTTTATTGATGAAGTTGCAGATGCTTCTTTAGAAATTCAGCAAATGTTGCTTGAAATTGTATCTTCAGAAACTTCTGAAAATTCATGCAGAATATGTTGTTCTACGTCTGAAAATCTTGAAGAAAAAGCAGCACACAGCAAATTTTCTTCTGAGCTTTATTATAGACTAGCTGTCTTACCTGTTCATGTTCCTGCATTAAGAGAAAGAGCTGATGATATTCCGCAACTTGCTCAAATTTTTTTATCCGTATATTCAAAGCGATATAACAAGCGTTTTTCTTGTTTTTCAGATGAAGCTTTAAATAGCTTGATAAATGCTTACTGGCCGCAAAATTTGTTGGAATTTGAATCATGTATTGAAAGAGCTTGTGCTATAGCAGCTCCTCCCGTTATAGAAAAAGAAGATTTGCGCTTGAACATATTGGGAGTTTCTGGTATTTTTACAAGTACTGATAAAAGCCTTAAAACGGCAGTAGATCAGTTTAAAAAACAATATATTACACAAATACTTGCAGAAGTAAGATGGAATCAAACTGAAGCTGCAAAAGTACTTAATATTCAACGAACTTATTTATCTCGCTTAATTAAGGAATTGAACATTAAATAAATAGGAGAATTTATGTCACAAGAAGAGCAAAAACGTTTGGGCGAAAAAGAAAAAAAGACGTTTTCTGATTCATTGACTTCATTTTTTGTAAAATTTAGATTTGTTATTTTAGGGTTTATTGTATCACTTATTGTTGCCGTTGTCGTTGTTAGTGTTATTTCTTATTTTACTGAAAAATCTGTAAAAATGGGACTTTCGGAAATAGATACAATTACAAGCGAATTTGCTGTTCTTAAAGTTTCAGAATCATCAGATTCTGCAAAAGAAGATGAGCTTATTGCTCGTGCACAAGCTGTTGTCGATAAAAGGAACCCTACAATTGTAACTGTTAGAGCGCAAATGATTATTGCTGAAATTCAGTATTCAAAAAAGAATTATGAAGCTGCTCGCACCGCATGGCTTGCTGCTGCAGAAGCTGATAAAAAATCTTACACATACGGCTTGTGCAATTATCAATGTGGTATTGCAAGCGAAGAATTGAAAGATTTTGATAATGCTGTTCTTTATCTAAAAAAAGCTTCGGAAGCAGAAAACTTTTCTAACGTTCCGCGTGCTTTATTTAATATTGGTCGTATTGAAGAAACACGTGGTAATGCAGATAAAGCTGCCGAATCTTACCAGAAACTTGTTGCAGATTATCCGTCTAATCAATGGTCAAGTCTTGCAAAATCTCGTTTAATTACTCTTTCTATCGAGGGTAAAATTAACTAAATACGGGGAGATTAAGAATGCAAAATGTAAAAATAATTTCTTTATTTTTAAGTTCATTGATTTTTATGTTTTGCGTTTCTTGTGGCGTAAGTTCTTCATCTTCTGCGTCAAGTCCAACATCTGCACATTCGCCATCTGCAGATGATCCGACTCAAAATTATTTTAAATTTGTAACAGATTCACTTAATTATTCATCGTATGGAGATGCGTATAAAGGAACGGAAATATATTATAAAATATATACATCTGTTTCAGTTCTTATAAATGAACATGATAATATCGCTTCTTCAACAAGCGGAGCAACCGCGAAAAGTAAATTTGACTCATTAAATTATAAATTATTAAATGGTGCGCAATATATTATTCCTCCTTCAAAATTTAATCAAACTGTTGAAATAAGACTTATAGATGAAACTTCATATGTAAAAGGCATAAAAATCGACGGTTCTTTGTTTGCACTTCCTACAAGGTATACTGGAGGAAAGTCTTTTCAGTTTTCTTCAACTGATTTTCCGAAGGTTAGCGATTTAGACTTTAATGGCACTGAAACTTCTGTTGGACCATGGTATGTTGCAGCATATGCAGTTTCTGTGCTGGTTAACCTATCAGATAGTCCGCCTACTAGTTATTCTTTGCCTAAATATTTAGGTTATGTTAAGGTTTATTATTAAAAGCGCGATTTTGTTTTACTGCTTGGCAAAAACAACTTGTGGTTCAATTTTATTTATGCAACACAACGCAACTTGATTTGTTCGACAGATTGAACAATAAGAACGTTCGGATGATTGTTATCTATTACTCACTCGTGTCGCTTGTCGCAAGTAGTTTCATTTATTCGCTATTTCTTGCAATTCTAAAACCTGTTGTAGACGATTTTTCTTGTGGTTTTTGACTTTCTCTGAATGTGGCAGTAGCTCTTTGCGAGGGACTGTTGTAGTTGCCGCCTCGAATTACACGCTCTGTACCAGAAGCTGCTCCGATAGGATTTATTTCCGTATTTTTTCGGTAATAGCCGAACCAATCCCAGCACCACTCTGAAACATTTCCTACAAGATTTTCAATGTGATATTTTCCGGTTGATGGATGAGGTATATTTTCGCTTGTTTCTTTTGTCCATGCAAAAGAATCTTTTGAAAGCACTTTTGCCGCATATTCCCATTCAGCTTCTGTTAAAAGCCTATATCCATTTGATTTTTGGTTCCAAATTACATTTGTGTCAGAAATATAATAAGCTGGTTCCAATCCCTGAAGCATACTGAGTTTATTGCAGTAATCTACAGCATCAAACCAAGAAACATTAGTTACCGGAAGGTTTTCCTCTGCCTCGTTTGTTTCTTTTCCCATAACTTGATTGAATTGTTTTCGCGTAATTTCTGATTTTCCTACAAAATAACTTGAAAGCTGAACTGTATGTTCACCTTTTTCGTAGCTTGTTCCTGAATCGTTGCCAATTACAAAAGTAGATTCAGGAACGAATACCATTTCAGGCAGTTCTATTTTTTCGGAATTTTCAATATTTTCAGATTTAATTAAAAAGCTTCTCATATCAGAAGAAAAATTTCCGTTGGTTATTTTCCAGTAATAAAATCCCGGTTCAAGTTTTGTTGAAACTTTAAAAGCTGTTGTTTTAATTTTTGCGTCTATTATAAGTTCCTCAAAATTCATGTTTTTTGAAACCATAAATTGGCTTTCGATTGGCAAATTCGTTTCAATTGAAAAAATCGTTTCTGAAAAATCTTTTTGAGTTATTATAAGGTTATCGCTAGGCGAAAGTGCTTTTAAATAAGGTGTCTGCGAAAGCGGATAAAATGTTTTAACTTCCGAAAGCGGAGCTATATTGCCTTCTTTATCTGTAAATGTCACAGCCCAGTACCAATGTTTTCCGTCAGCAATATCGTATTGGTTCGTATTAAGAGAAAAATATGTTTGACTACATTCTATTTCTGCAACCGGATTTTTTAATCTTGGATTGTCGGCAACTTTTAATGTATAAGAAACTGCGCCAGAAGCAGAAGACCAGTTAAAAAGTATAGGCTGGCGACCGTTTGCTGTATAGGCAATATTATTATCTTCTGGTTTATACGTTACGACAGATTTTAGCGATATAGGTTTTTGCACTTTAAACGTATTAGTTTCGCTTACATATTCTATTACTTTAACAGAATCATCGTAAATGGGAACAACTTGCCAATACCAAGTGCCAAATTCCAATGTATCAATTTTTGCTTCTGTTTTGGCTGTTGTAAATCGAAGTATCGGATTTTCCATTTTATTATTATCAGCTATTTTAAGTTCATAGCCGCGTGCAAAATCATCAGCAGTCCAGTTAAATTGTATACCGTTTTTTGCGGCTCTATAAGTAAGGCCCATATTATTTACAGGCTGTAATTTCTTTATTGGAACAATTGAAAGAACGGATATTGTGCCTTGTACTACAGATTCTTCATAAATTTTTCCGGTTTTAGAAACAGGATATGCTTTCCAGTACATTGTTCTGTTTGGTAGCTTAAAAACAGCTTCTTGTGTTTTTACGGTTTGATTTTTATACGGGTAAGCTCCGTCTTTATCATAAGACAATTCAATGCAAGTGGAAGTATCGGGTGTATAATTTAGCGATTTCCAACGGAATGTCATCGAAGCAGTTTCATTATCCGGTTTTATGATTTTTTGTGTAGCTTTTGGGCTTGTCATAATAATTGCAGGCTGTTTTAGTTCATACCCATCGCTGCTCATAATAATTTGCGAGCCAGCACTAAGTTCTACAATGGAACCGTCGCTTCTGCTTTGACGAACAGTACCTTTTTCAACAGAAACACTTATATGATGACTTGATATTGTTGGACTAGCTGAAGTTTCATCCGATAGAATAATCGGAGTTACAGCTTCATCAGTCCAAGGGAGCATTTCAGGTTGTATATTCATAGAAACAATTGAATCTTCGCTAATTTCAAGAGTTTCTCGTCCTGCTTTGAGTGTAATTCTTTCCGGTGTTTTAATTGAAACTGAACCTGAAGTTATTTTTAAATTTGCTTTATCGGTTTCTGGTAAAATTTCAATCAAACTATTATGCGACATATTTATAACTGTGCCAGAATCAAATGTAATTTCAGCTTCGGCGGAAGAAGTTGTGCGCACAAAGTCTCCAACATAAAGTGGAGTATTTTCTCGAATTATATCCCAAACAAGGCGGTCTCTAAAACGTCTTTGCACGGATTTGACTCTATTGGTGAGATATGCAATGGGTTTTTCATCTGTGCGAAGACTTGTTTTGTGGACATCTAAAAAATACCCAAAAAGAGAAAAAATAATTCCTATGGAGCAAATGAGAATTATAACTTTATCAGATGTCTTGAATTGAATATTTCTTTTCTTCTGCATTTATGTCCACTTTTGCTAAATTAGGCTCTTCATAACCTAATAACGAGCGAAGTTCTTTTAATGTTGAAACTTGCTGAAAATCTGCAAGAGGTGTACCAACAGTATTTTTTAATGCTATAACCGCAAAAATACGAATAGGCTGGCTTTTGCCTTTTACAGAAACTGAAGGCATTTCTTCAGCAATAATATCATCTTTTACAAGTTCAAACGTTTGTTCCGAAATTAGAATATCTGTACAAAGCAATTTGTTTATAGATTCAATTCTAGAAGCAAGATTTACAGTATCACCAATAACAGTATATTCCATTCTTTCTTTTGAACCGATTTGCCCTGCAGTTACATCACCACTTGAAATGCCGCAACCAAATTGAATCGGTTCTTTGTTAGCTTTGTTTTCTTCTTCATTTAATTTTATTAAAGCATTGCGCATCATTAATGCGGTAGTTATAGCTGAAAGGGCATCTGCTTTTGGAGATTCACCTGCCAGCGGCGCACCCCAAACAGCCATTATTGCATCTCCAATGAATTTATCTACACAACCGCCTGTTTGTGTTACGCATTCTACCATTCGCTCTAAATAGCGATTCAAAAAAGCAACAAGGTTTTCCGGTGTCATTTTTTCAGCTTTTTCAGTAAAACAGCGAATATCTGCGAAGGAAATTGTTGCTTTTCTGTTTTCTCCGCCAAGTTTAAGCTCGCCGCGTGTTGCACGTTCGGCAAGTTCTGTATTTATAAAACGTCCAAACGTTTCTTTCAATCTATCACGTTCAGCTAGTCCTTGTCCCATTTGCTCAATACTTTCTGCAAGTACGGAAAGTTCATCATGTGTGCGCCGCTTAATCGACACTTCAAACTGACCTTGCTCAATTTTTTTTACAGCACTTGTTAATTCTTCAATAGGAACACTTATTGTTTTTGAGATAAACCAAACTATAAGAATTGCAGTAAAAAGAAGTGCAAGTTCAAGCCATAAGTTTCGGCGCAATGCTGTTTGCAATGCTTCAAATACAATATTATCTTGAATTTGTGTAATTATTGTAATTTCATCTGAAAGCAGCTTATAAAATGAAGCAAAATATTCAGAATTATTATTGCCTTTGTAGACTAACTGTTGTTGTCTGGCTTTGCTTTCTGAAATTATGTTGTAAATTTTGGTTCCTTTAATATTTTGAGGTTCGGTAAAGGAGTCTTGGTCGTTTGAAATTAGAATATCACCTTCCGCATTTATAAGAATTGATTCATTTGTACCACTAGAAAATGTTTCTGCTAAACTTTCCGGAGAAAAAAGCACAAGAACCGCTGATGTTTCCCCATTAAGCTCAAGAGGTAAAATTAATGCAAGTAGCTTTGATTTAAAATAAGGTGCTGCATTTAGAATGATTGTTTCGCCGCTTTCAGCTCGGTCAAAATATATGCTTTGCTCTTTTATGTATGCTGCAATATCTTTTTCATCAATTCCTAGTGGGTAGAGCATTTGTGTATTAAAAAGCTGGGCGAAACCGCTTACAGAAATTGCTCCAATCATTCTGTTACCGTCAAAAAGTGAATCAATGTGGTCATCTGCTATTGATGAATCAGTCGTGTTCATTACATTGATTATAAACGATGTGTTTGTGATTATGGAATTTAGAAAAATTTCAGTTTCTAAAGCGGTATGTTGGTTTAATGAAAAATTATTATTTTCTGCTGTAATGCGTACATCTTCGCGAATAATATTCGTAATTATAGTTGTAGAAACAAAAAGTGCTGCGAGAACAATAGCAATAATGATTATAATTAACTTAAAAGCAATAGGGCGCAAAGCCCTTTTATGATTATTCATGTAACATATCTAAGTTTTAGCTTTGGCGATACTATGTAACAATTGATGTTATGTGATAGTCGGAATGACAGGATTTGAACCTGCGACATTCTGGTCCCAAACCAGACGCGCTACCAGCTGCGCTACATTCCGAAATTCGTTTAAGTATACAATCAGTATACTACCCAAATTATTTTATGTTATTATAATATCGAAAAAGAGAGGAATAGTCAATAGGCGTTTTGCTTTGGGATTGGAGCTACAAATTTGGGTTTATGTTAGCAAAACGCCAAGTTTGTGCTCGCACAAACTTGTGGATTGGGCGTTCGGTTGGGTTTTGCGTTTGGGCTGGAGCTACGAATTTGGGATTAATCTAGCAAAACCCGTAGTTTGCGGCGAGCGCAAACTACAAGGCTTGTGTGTTGGGTGGGATTAATTTAAATTTGGGGGGAATAATCTAGTGAAGCTTGATAATTTGGTGTAATGGCTTTTTATGTACTATATATTTATTCTATTCATATCGTTCAGAATGAATCTTTCGGCGAAACTCCCTATGTTGTTTGCAAATAATATGATTTAATATATAAGAATCTATTAATTTTGGAGGGCTATATAGAAATGAAAATCAAACCGGTGTTCAATCATTCATTTGAAAAATATGGAAAAATTCTTAAAGGCTATGATATAGAATCTTTGCTCGAAAAACTTGAAGCTTCTACTGCAAAACCGGCTAATGTTATTTATACGCCAAGCGATGCGGCTCTTGAATCAATTTCTGCAGAAGCGTTTTCTAAAAATGCTTTTGGCGGAATGCCAGTTCAGGTTGGTTATTGTAATGGACAGAATACAAAGCTTAATTGTCTTGAATATCATCGCGGTTCGGAAATAAATATTCCTGCAAATGATATTGTTCTTTTGCTCGCTCCGCTTCAAGCTGTAAAAAACGGAAAGCTCGATACGAATCTTGTTGAAGCATTTTATGTTCCAAAGGGAACTGTTGTTTTAATTTATGAAACAACTTTGCATTATGCGCCATGTAATGCCGTAAAGAAAGGCAAAGTTTCTAAAGACGGATTCCGTGTTATTGTTGTGCTTCCAAAAGATACAAATACGGAAAAGCCTGAAATCAAAGAAATCGATTTTGAAGACAAACTGCTTTGGGCACGCAACAAGTGGCTAATTGCTCACCTTGAATCAAATGAAGCAAAACAAGGTGCTTTTGTCGGTTTGATAGGCAAAAATATTGATCTTGCAAAATAAAATCTAAAACATAATAAAAAAGCCCGATTTTGATTAAAAAATCGGGCTTTTTTATTATGCACTTTTAAGCTTGATTCGTGCGGAGGGACATACCCCGAACGCACTGCATCGGGGTTCGTTCATTATTATTTAGCAATAACTTTTGCCATTTCGAGCACTTTGTTAGAGTAAGCCCATTCATTGTCATACCATGAACATACTTTAACGAATGTGCTATCAAGCTGAATACCGGCTTTTGCATCAAAAATTGATGTGCGTGGGTCGCCACGGAAATCTGTTGAAACAACAGCTTCTTCTGTATAACCGAGAATACCTTTAAGTTCGCCTTCTGAAGCTTTTTTCATAGCTGCACAAACTTCTTCGTATGTGCATTCTTTATTCAATTCACATGTCAAGTCAACAAAAGAAACATCTGATGTTGGAACACGAACAGACATACCTGTCAATTTGCCGTTAAGTTCAGGAAGAACTTTTCCAACAGCTTTTGCAGCACCTGTAGAAGATGGAATCATGTTTTCAAGAATACCACGACCGCCGCGCCAGTCTTTCTTTGAAGGACCGTCTACTGTTTTCTGAGTTGCTGTTGTAGCATGAATTGTT
Source organism: Treponema sp. (assembly GCA_012519415.1). Lineage (GTDB taxonomy): Bacteria > Spirochaetota > Spirochaetia > Treponematales > Treponemataceae > UBA1240. The sequence continues at coordinate 33,391 of JAAYQG010000072.1, forward strand.
GTCATAAGACCGCGTTTGATTCCAAATGTATCGTTGAGAACTTTTGAAATTGGAGCAAGACAGTTTGTTGTACAAGAAGCGTTAGAGATAATATCCTGTCCGGCATATGATTTATCATTTACACCGTATACAAACATTGGTGTTGAATCTTTTGAAGGGGCTGACATAATAACTTTTTTTGCACCTGCTGTAATATGTTTGCGAGCACTTGCATCATCAAGGAAAAGACCTGTTGATTCAACAACAACATCAGCACCTACTTCATTCCATTTAAGATTTGCAGGATCCATTTCTGATGTAAGGCGGATTTTTGTTCCGTTTACGACAAGTGTAGAACCTTCAACTTTTATATCGCCTTTGAAAACACCATGAACTGAATCATATTTAAGCATGTATGCAAGGTAATCAGGATCTAGAAGGTCGTTAATACCAACAATCTGAATATCTTTTGAAAAATTTTCTACTGCAGCACGGAAAACCATGCGACCAATGCGGCCGAAACCGTTAATACCTACTTTAACCATAGTAAAGCAACTCCTATCTATAAAAATATATTGGATTGTATGTTTTTCAACATTTTGTGTCAATAGTGTCAGTTTAGCAAGTTAATGCAACGCTTATGTTTATAAAAATCTACTTGAATAAAAAAGAAAGTCTATATAGAATTCAAAATATATAAAACATCATTATTTTTTGCAGTGAATCTTGATATTTGTTTTTGAGGGATTTATGAAGAGATTTTTTCTTTTGTTTTTATTGATTGTTCCGCTATGCGTTTTTTTTTCATGTTCAACTAAAAAATATGCACCTGACCCATATGCAAATAGCATTAGACCGTCTATTTATGGGGAATGGGTTTTGCGGAGCATGAAAGATTCAGATAGCACATATGAAATTACTTCTGAAGTTACTCTTGTTTTTCCTGAAAAACCTCGAAACGGGCTACATGGTTCAGCTGGCGTAAATTTCTACAACGGAACAGCTGATATTACAGATAAGGGCTTTTTTTGCGGAACTATCGCTGTTACTTCCATGTTTGGTGATGAGGAAGATATGGAAACGGAAGCCAATTTTCTTAGATTATTGAAATTATGCGATACTATATCTGTAGAAACTTTACCGCCGGCTGATAAAGAACGCCTTGAAATGAGGCTGCTTGTATTGTCAAATAATGCAGAAGCTGTTCGGCTCGAATTTGTTCAGTAAATTTTCAGTTGGAAATTTTTAGTAGATGATGAATAAAAACTTGATATTCACACAAAATAAGAATGATATGATATATTTTTAGAATGAACAAACAAACAGATGAAAATAAATTAAATGTGCCTAAAAAAGATTATTGCACTCCTATGCATACTGCTGAACATATTCTAAATCAGGCAATGTGTCGCAATTTTGGCTCCGACCGTGCTTTTAATGCACATATAGAAGCAAAAAAATCAAAATGTGATTATCATTTTAATGATTCTTCTAAAATACCAACAACAGAAGCTCTTATAGTTTTAGAAGCAGAAGTAAACGATATTATTTCAAGAAATCTTGAAGTTACAAGTCGCATTGTTACGCGTGAAGAAGCTGCAAAAGTTGCAGATTTATCAAGACTTCCAAAAGATGCAAGCGAGATGGTTCGGCTTGTTTTTGTAGGTGATTATGACGTATGTCCTTGCATAGGCACTCATGTTTCAAATACAAAAGAAATAGGAAAATTTCGCATTATAAGCACAGATTTCAATGATGGCGTTTTTCGCATACGCTGGAAAGTTGAGGGGAAAATTTGAAATTGGGGGGTCGCTTTTGGGGTAATTCCATAATTTTGGGATTAATTTGGCGAACCTTCGTAGTTTGCGGTTTCGCAAACTACAAGGATTTTTTTGATGTTGGATTGGTTCTACAGTTTTGGGATTAATCCAGTATGGGCAGTTCTGATGGAATTGCAACTTGTTTTTTAAGTTCTTCTAGTTGTGCTGTCATACTAATTATTTTCTTGTTAGAATTCAAAAGCCGTTGTGCCAGCAGTTTTGATAAAAAAATACCGTAGTGGGGGTTTCGTCTAATTAAATTCAGAAACGAAACTTTTGGTACTTTTATTAGTTTTCCGCCGCCTATTGACATAACTGTTGCAGAACGTCTGTCATTTAGAAGAAAAGCCATTTCGCCAATAAACATATCGTTTGGAGAGAGAACGGAAACAAGTTTATTGTCTGTATAAATTGCATATCTTCCGCTTACAATAAAATACAAATCATTGCTCATTTCATTTTCTCTACATACAATTTGGCGGTCTAAAAAATTTATATTTGCAAAAGATTGCATAATGCTCGGAATTGTATTTGCAGCATCTTTTAAGTTGTTTATTTCAAATGTTACTTCGTTGCCTTTTTCATTATAAGATAGCGAAGATACAAGACTTTCCGAAAGCTTCATGCCTCTGCCATGTGTTCCTTCTGAAAAGTCTGCATTGAGGTACTTTCTCCAATCAAAACCAGCTCCGTCATCACGAATAACAAATTTAGATTTAGTATGTCCAATTGCATATGCGATGCGGATTTTTCTGGAGGCTATTTCCGGCTGTTTGCATTTTTCTTTAATAAGCGAAAGAATGTTGCCGCCGTTTTCTAGCCATGCTGATTTTTCTTCATATGTTATGTTACAGTTTCCATGCTCAAGCGCATTTGTCAAAAGCTCCATAAGAACAGTTTGCAAAGAATAAAGGTCATCGTTGCTTATGCGGTTGGAACTATACATATAACCAACAAGAAAACGCGTATACAGCCTAAAATCCATAGGATCGCAACCGCATACAAATGAACCTGTTTCTTTTCCACCAAAATTGTCCTGCATTCCTCTGTTAAATAAAAAATGCTGGTTTCGCCACAAAATGCGTAATAAGCGTGTAAAGTTTTCTTTGAAATTTATTAAAGTTTGAACTATAAGAATGTTCGGGTCTTTTTGTTCATCAACAGCTTGTGCTTCCGCAGCATTTGAAACAACAGCAATAATGCCACCGTTATGTAGCCATGGATCAGAATTAATAGTTGCAATGATGCGATGACAATCAATTTCGCTAGATGTAAAGTCTATAACTTTTATTTCAGGAAGCTCATAATCTATGAAACTTAAAGCTGCGTCTGTGTCGGTGTAGAAATCAGCATCAAAATAATTAGCGTATTTTTTACAACTTAGTTGCACAGTGTCAATAACCTGCTGGTTTGTAGAAGCAACAAGAATCTTTTTCATAATAACAGAGTATACCATATTTTTGCCGAAAACAAGAGCATAATTTAACAAAAATAAATATTTTAATAGTATTATATATTTTGGTTGACGTTTTTAGACTAAAAGAGTACTATCCCACTATGCTTTTTTGCATATTATTCGTTTTTTTAGGAGGCGCATAATGGATCCATATCCTAGTTGTAGTCATAATGATTCTTTTTTAACAAATGCGCTTTCTGTAACACATTTATATAAAATGAACTAAGTTGCAGGGCGCTTCCAACTTGGCAGCTTTGAAAAATATTTTCGAGCAGCCCCAAAACAAGAGGCGCATATGATTACTTTTTGGCAACAAGAAAATGGAAAACTTGTAAAACGTGAAAATGACACAATCGATGAGAATAAAAAACTTTGGGTTGATGCTCGTTCTGTAACACGCGAAGATATTCGCATTCTTGAAGAAGAATATGGTGTTCAAAAAGATCATATTCTCGATATTCTAGACCAAGATGAACTTTCGCGAATTGAAAAAGATGATTATGTACTTATAATAATGCGTCTGCCGATTTTTGAACCTGCAAATGATATAAGTTATTTTACAATTCCGCTTGGCATAATTTTTTTGGAAACTACAATCATTACAATTTGCTGGACTGACTGCGAAGTACTTAAAGATATAAGTGCAAACAGACTCCGCAACTTACGACTAAATGATTTTCCGGCTTTTATAATTCAGATTATGAACAGAGCAGACTCAACATTTTTGCGATACCTAAAAGAAATAAACAGAAGATCCGCAACAATTCAGACTGAAATGCAAGTTTCAATTAGAAATACGGAACTTTTACATTTATTGAACCTTCAAAAATCTCTCGTATTTTTTACTACATCTTTGAAAAGCAATCAGCTTTTACTTGAAAAGATTTCTAAAACACGCTTGATTTTTCTTGATGAAGATGACAAAGATTGGCTTGAAGATGTTGAAATTGATAATAGACAAGCCATTGAAATGGCAGACACTTATAGCGATATTCTTTCTGGCATAACAGAAGCTTTTTCTTCTATTATCTCAAACAATATGAATATCGTAATGAAACGCTTGACTGTGATTTCTCTTGTAATGGCAGTTCCGACACTTATTACAAGTTTTTTTGGCATGAATGTGCCGCTGCCGTTTGGAAAAGCCGGTTGGCTTGGCGGCTTTGTAATAACTATAATTTGCTTTATTTCAGCTTTAGGAGCTTGGATTTTGATTGACGGCAAAAATACTAATTACAATCAAAAGAAACATATTCGTAAAAGACATCGTAGATCTTCAGCTTCATCAATTGAGTATGTTGAATAGCTTATAAGTTGAAATTCATTTTATCCGCTTTGTTTGCCTGCGCATCAAATTAAATTGCACAATACCTTATCAGTATGAACTAACATCTATCTTAAAGCTGAAGCTTCGAGTATGCGACGAGGTTCATTCATTATATTCGGCTTTGAAATTTGAGGATTTTTTGCTTGCCTTCCAATATTCCATTGTCTAGTTTGATATTTTTGCAATCTGAATGTTTCCACAATACAACAGAATTTATCTGCAATACTAACAAGCCATCCTTCTTTTGTTTTTGGCACATTAAGTGTAAGCGGGAACATATGATTGATTATAATATCTTCTTCTATAGTATTTACATAAAAATCCCGTTTTGCATTTTCAAGTGCAATCTTCGGATGCTTAAAACAGTGCCAGCTTGGGCATCTTTGTTTGTCATGCCAATCATACAAAAAATAATCATGAAGAAGCGCACCTGTTATAAGAGATTTTTCATCAATGTTAATATTAAAAAAGCAGGCAAGCTTTAAACTTATAGTTGCAACATTAAGGCTGTGGTTAAATACTGAAGTTTTGCCATGTTGCACAAACTCTTTTGACGCAAGAAATTGCGTTTTTTTAATAAGTTGCTTTAAAATGTCATCAAGCAACTTTATTTGACGTATTGTCAATGTTATAGCTATCATTAATTCTGACAATACGTTTTATTTTATGTTTTTGTCAATATTAAGATTGTAAGAAGAGTGTAAGGAAAATGTAAAGAAAATATGAATTTTTTCAAACGTTTTTAAACATTTTTAATTAAAAAAAACACCAGATTAACCCCGAATTTGTATCATAATGTAATTGTGCGCTTCCCCGTTAGCACAACAAAACCACAAAAAAATCCTTGTCGGTTACAAGAAAATTCCAAATTAAGAAGATTATCCTCTAAATCAGCAAAAAAATCCGAATTTTTATTTATGATTTTATAGTTTAATAAAATCATAATAAAAAGCACAGAACATATTCAAATGTTTTTATGTGCTTTTTGCAAAAAGGAGGGGTGAGCAAGTTTTACTTGTTCATTGCGGCAAAAAAAAGTGTTGCTTTTTTAGACGCGTTTTGTCAAGTTTTGACAAAATCCAAACTCAATTATTCACCAAGTCAAAAAATAAGGAGACTTGTATGAAAAAAATTTTAGCTATTCTTTTAGTATTGTGCTTGATTTTAACAGGTGTTTTTGCCGGTGGAGGCAGAGAATCTTCAGATGCAATTAAAATCGGTGTTTCAATGCCAACACAGAGCTTACAGCGCTGGAACCAAGACGGTTCAAACATGAAAGCCAAACTTGAAGCAGCCGGCTATAAGGTTGACCTTCAGTATGGTGGAGATAACGATATTCCAACACAAGTTGCACAAATCGAAAACATGATCATGTCAAATTGCAAAGTTATCGTTATTGCAGCTATTGACGGTTATTCTTTGACAGAAGTTTTGAAACAAGCTCAAGATAAAGGCATTCAAGTTATCGCTTATGACCGCCTTATTATGAACAGTGATGCAGTTTCTTATTATGCAACATTCGATAACTACAAAGTTGGTCAATTCCAAGGCGAATATATCAGAGATAAACTTAATCTTGATAAAAATGATGGAAAAACATACAACATTGAACTTTTTACAGGCGACCCTGCTGATAACAACGTAAACTTCTTCTTTGGTGGAGCAATGGATGTTCTTACTCCATATATTAAGAGTGGAAAGCTTGTTGTAAAATCTGGTCAGACAACAAAAGCACAATGTGCAACACCAGGCTGGTCTACAGAAGAAGCTCAGAAACGTATGGAAAACCTTATTACTGCTAACGGCTATGGTCCAAAAGGAACAAAACTTGATGCAGTTTATTCTTCAAACGACTCTTGTGCAAACGGTATTACAAACGCACTTATCAACGCAGGTTATACAAAAGACAACTTCCCGATTATCACAGGTCAGGACTGCGACATTGTAGCTGTTAAGAACATGATTGCCGGAACACAAGCTATGTCTATTTTCAAAGATACACGTACTTTGGCAGCAAAAGTTGTTGAAATGGTTGATGCAATCTGTAAAGGTACAAAAGTTGATGTAAATGATACAAAAACTTACAACAACGGTATAAAAGTTGTTCCTTCATTCCTTTGTGAACCAGTATTCGGTGATATTAATAACTACAAATCATTGCTTATTGATAGTGGTTATTACACAAAAGCTCAGCTTGGTCTGTAATTTGTAATTGAATGTGCGGCGACTTTGCAATTGCAGGCCGCCGCCTTTTTTTTACAAAATCCTAGAAGGGGGAAAAGCGAATTTATGGCAAATTACTTGCTTGAAATGAAAAATATTACCAAAACGTTTCCGGGTGTAAAAGCTTTGAGCGAAGTAAACTTGCAAGTTGAACAAGGTGAAATTCATGCACTTGTAGGCGAAAATGGTGCAGGGAAATCTACACTAATGAACGTTTTGAGCGGCATTCATCAGTTTGGCACATATGAGGGTGATATTTTATTTGAAGGTCGTGTATGTAAATTTGAAAAAATCAAAGATAGCGAAGCAAAAGGTATTGTAATTATCCATCAAGAATTAGCTCTTGTTCCTCAGCTGACAATCGGCGAAAATTTGTTTCTTGGTAATGAACGAGGTTCTACTGTAAGAATTGATTGGGACGAAACATTCGCAAAAGCTGATGAATATTTGAAACTTGTAGGTCTTGATGAATCTTCGAGAACTTTAATAAAAGACATTGGCGTTGGTAAGCAGCAGCTTGTTGAAATAGCAAAAGCTCTTGCTAAAAACGTGCGTCTTTTAATTCTTGATGAACCTACTTCGTCTTTGAACGAATCGGATTCAAAAAAATTACTTAATTTACTTTTAGAATTCAAAAAGAATGGAATGACTTCTATTCTTATATCTCATAAATTGAATGAAGTTTCTTATGTTGCTGATAAAATCACAATTATTCGTGATGGAAAAGCGATCGAAACTCTTGATAAAGAAAAAGATGATATAAGCGAAAGCAGAATTGTTGCCGGTATGGTTGGGCGTACAATAACAGACCGCTTTCCAAAAAGAGAATCTAAAATTGGAGATGTTTCATTTGAAGTTAAGAACTGGAATGTTGACCATCCGCTTTATGAAGGAAGAAAAGTCTGCAACGATATAAACATTAAAGTTCACAAAGGCGAAGTTGTCGGCATTTCCGGTCTTATGGGTGCAGGACGCACAGAATTTGCAATGAGTGTTTTCGGTCATAGTTACGGCAGAAATATTCGCGGCAAAGTTTTTATAAACGGAAAAGAAGTTAATCTTAAAAGTGTCCGCGAAGCAATCAATAATAAACTTGCTTATGTAACTGAAGATCGGAAAGGAAACGGACTTGTTCTTTCTAATCCAATTTCAATAAACACAACTCTTGCGAAGCTTGATAAGATTTCAAAAAACCTTATTCTTGATAAAGATCTTGAGTTTAAGTATGCAAATGAATACAAGGATAAGCTTAAAACAAAAACACCGAGTGTAACTCAACTTGTAAGCAATCTTTCCGGTGGTAACCAACAGAAAGTTCTTTTAGGCAAGTGGATGTTTGCAGATCCGGACATTTTGATTCTTGATGAACCGACTCGTGGAATTGATGTCGGTGCAAAATATGAAATTTACTGCATTATCAATCAGCTTGTATCAGAAGGAAAATCTGTAATAATGATTTCTTCTGAACTTCCTGAAATTCTTGGCATGAGCGATCTAATTTATGTTATGAATGAAGGTCGAATAATTGCAGAAATGCCAAAAAATGAAGCTTCTCAAGAAGCAATTATGTCTTGCATCTTGAAGTCTGACAATCGCACACTTTCCGAATAATACGAAATTTTGCGGTAAAATTGAGTTTATGGGAGATTTTTCTATGACGAACATGGTTAAAGTAAAAGAAACATTAAAAAAGAATACAATGCTCTTTGCTCTTGTTGTGGTAGTTGTTCTGTTTCAAGTATTAATTACAGGAGCAGATCGTGGTTCTCTATTGAATCCGATGAACGTTTCTAATATTATCAGTCAAAACAGTTATGTTCTTATTCTTGCAACCGGTATGTTGTTATGTATTTTAACAGGCGGAAACATTGACCTTTCAGTTGGTTCTATTGTTGCGCTTATTGGTGCCGTAGCAGGAAAAATGATGGTAGAGAATAATTGTAATATTTGGCTTACAATTATTGTCTGCATTTTGCTTGGAATAGCCATTGGTGCATGGCAGGCTTTCTGGATTGCATACATTCGTATTCCACCGTTTATTGTAACTCTTGCCGGTATGCTTTTATGGCGCGGTGTTGCATTGCTCATTCTTGATGGCCTAACAATTGCTCCGTTTCCGGAGAACTATCTTAAAATGTTTACAAGTTTTATTCCCGGAAATGCTGATAAAGCAACAGTTTTGCTTGTTACAATGGTTATATCTGTTGTAATTTGCATAATTATGATTATTACACAAATTGTAAATCGTGTAAAACGAGAACGAAAAGGTTATGAAACAGAGTCTATTGTTTCGTTTATTTTTAAGCTTGTTGTATTAACTGCTGTTATTATTTATTTTTCATATCTTCTTGGGAATCACAAAGGAATTCCTGTTGTGCTTATACTGATTGCTGCAATAGTAATTATATACGGTTATTTTACCGAAAATACTGTACCCGGCAGATATTTCTACACAATGGGCGGCAACGAAAAAGCAACTCGTCTTTCAGGTATTAACACAGACCATGTTTTGTTTGCTGCTTATACAAATATGGGCTTTTTGTCTGCTGTTGCCGCATTAGTTTGTATTGCACGTTTTAATTCAGCAGCTCCTTCTGCCGGTACAAGCTACGAAATGGACGCAATAGGTTCATGCTTTATCGGCGGTGCTTCTGCTTATGGTGGAACAGGTACTGTTGGCGGTGCGGTAATCGGTGCAATTTTTATGGGTGTTTTGAATAACGGTATGTCAATACTTGGAATTGACTCTAACTGGCAAAAAGCCGTTAAAGGTATTGTTCTTCTTGCTGCTGTTATTTTTGACGTTATGTCTAAAAAACGTAGCCGAGCAAGCTGAAAATAACTAAAAATTATAAAATAGCTTAAATTACATAAGCTCGGTTCTGTAAATAGCTTCCGTACAGTTCCGAGCTTTTTTTATGCACTTTGTCTTGTATTGTAAGAATTGTGCCGCCATGTTTCTTAGGTTCAGTTTATGGATTTTTCCATTTTATAAAAAACTCATAAAAAACTCAGCTTTTGATTTTTTTAACTTTTACTTTATTGGTGCGTTATTTGATTATTTACAAGAGCATAAATATAATCGCCTGTTTTTTCGATTTTTCTTACAACATCAAGATAATAAAGCTGTTCTTTAACATTTTCGCCGTTTTCAATTCGCTTACGAATATCTTTTTTGAGCTGTTTTTTTCGTTTATCGATTTTATTTTCAAAATCTTGTGTCTTTTCTTTTTGTTCATTCGTTATGCCAAGAATAAACAATCCGGCAACATATTCAAAGAAAACTCGAACCTCTTCAAAATAATCTATAATTATTTTGTGAAAATCTTCATCAATGGATGATGATTTGTCAAGTTTGCCGATTGAAAAAAGAAGCGAACAGCATTCATCGCTTAGCACTTCAAGTCCGTCTGTATGATGAATCAGTTGCGTGAGTAGTTTCCTCATATTAGAATTCACAGATGGAAGTCTTTCGCATTTTAAGAGAAAATCTGTAATTGAATCTTTCATCTGGTCAACATAATCTTCCAATAAGTTAATTCGTTGATGATGTTCATTTTGATTTTCAGTTGTACTTTTTAAATTGATAAGCGCATTATAAAGCACATCAAACATATCCATAACTTTTCTTGTCATTATATGTATTTCTTTTTGAATCTGGCTGATATAAAATTCAACGCCTGCATGACTTGAAGCAAAAATAATAGGAAATTTGTAATGCGCACTGTCTATATGATCTTCGCCTTTTATAATATGAGAAACTAAATCGGCAATCTGTCTTGTAAACGGCAGAAAAACAAGAGTAGCGCAAATGTTGAATACAGTGTGGAGCATTGAAATGTGGGTTGTAATATTTTCCTGCGGAGTGCCTGGCACAATTAAGTCAATAAGTTTTAAGAAATGGTTGAAAACGCATAATGCTAAAAATGTTCCTGCAATATTGAACAAAACATGAACAAAAGCTGCGCGCTTTGCATTTGTATTTGCTTCAAGTGAAGAAAGAATTGCATCTATTGTTGTGCCGATATTGCTTCCTAAAACGAGTGCCGCTGATAATTCCCACGAAAGAGAACCGTTAAATGCCATTGTAAGAATAATTGCGGTCATCGCAGAAGATGAATGTATTATTGCAGTAAAAAACGCACCAGCAAGAACGCCAAGAATTATTCCTCCAAACCCAAGATTGGTAAAATTCTGTAAAAACTGAACAGAATCGGCATTTAGCGAAACTGATTTGCTTAAAAAATCAAGACCGCAAAATAAAAGCCCAAAACCCATAAAAACATCGCTAAAATTATGAATCTTGAATTTTTTGAATTTCTTTAAAATAAATCCGATTCCAAAAAGGGGAATCGAAATTGCAAAAACACTAAAACTAAACCCAAACAAAGAAACAATCCAAGCTGTAACTGTTGTTCCGATATTTGCACCAAAAATTACGCCGATGGCTTGTGTAAGATTCATAATTCCGGCGTTTACAAAGCTTACAACCATTACCGTTGTTGCGCTGCTAGACTGAATAATTGCAGTTATAGCAAAACCTGTAAAAACTGCTGAAAATCTGTTTCCGGAAATGACATTCAAAAGTTTTTGAAGACTTTTTCTAGAACCTTTTTGAATGCCGTTAGAAAGCATATCCATCCCAAAAAGAAGCAAGCATAAACTTCCGATAAAACTAAAAAACTTTGTAATAATCGCACTAAACATAAGATTGATATTATACTCAAAAAATGATATTTGTAATCAAATATTCTGTAAATTTTTGTGAAATTTCAAAATATTTTATGATATAAGAAACTTTTTAACTTTTTCTGATATAATTGCATGAGAAATTGCGAACTTTATTTTACACTATCGTAAATATTAAAAATATATGAAAATAAATTGAAAATAAATTAAAGAGGGAATCAATGAGTATTGAAAATTTTTTAGCCGGCGACAATGAAAAAATAAATCAGCTTTTGCTTTTTTCCGCTGAAGTTAACAAAATGACTTCTATAATGAGAAAAACTCTTGTTGTAGACGGAAGTCGACCTGAAAACGATGCAGAGCATTCATGGCAAATTGCATTGATGTGTATGATTTTTAAGGACTTTGCACCGGAAGGCACAGATATTTGTCGAGCTGTTCAGATGTGCATAATTCACGATTTAGTTGAGATTTATGCCGGCGATACTTATGCTTACGATGTTGAAGGAAACAAAATCAAGGCGAAACGTGAAGCAGAAGCGGCAGATAAACTTTTTTCTATGCTTCCAGAAGAATTGGGTGAGGAATTGCGTAAACTTTGGGAAGAATTTGATGAAATGGAAACTCCCGATGCTAAATATGCAGCTGCAATGGATAGAATTCAGCCCTTTTTTCACAGTACTCTTACAGATGGTCATACTTGGAAAATAGGAAATCCGTCTTTTGAAATGGTCGATGAGCGAATTAGTGTAGCTAAAGAAATAATTCCCGAAATTTCAAGTTGGTATAATAAAAACATTCAAAGAGCTTTTGAAAAAGGCTGGCTCAAAGAATAAAAATATAATAATTATTAAATGCAGGACAACAATGAAAAAAAGAAAATATATTTTGTGCATTTATGCTTTAATTATATTGCTAACAGTTTCTTGTAAAAAAAATTACGATTTACGCAATGAAAAATCTGCCGCCGACCAAATTGTAGAAGACTTAAAAACAAAGAAAATTATTTTTATAAGTGAAAACCATGATGAAGTGTATCCAATCATTTTTTTGACAGAGCATTTAGAGAAATTTTATGAAGAAGGACTTCGTTATATTTTTTTAGAAGCCGGAGATGACGGTTTTTTAGGAGATACAAATCTAAGCGATTACACATTTAATATTGTTCCACCTTGGAGCACTTTTGCTTGTAAATATGAGCAGCACTTAATGGAAATTGAAATACAAAGAATAAATAATGTTCACAAAGATGCACCAATAAAAGTTATATGGCCAGAACATAATCTTGTTCTGCCAAATTCAAGAGATGTTTCAATAATTCTGAACTGTAGAGATAATCATATTCAAAAAGAAATAATTGATGTTTTAGAAAAATCAAAACCAGAAGAAAAAGCAATTGTTTTTTATGGAAGTGCTCACGGTTCAAAAACTCCTGAACAGAATTATGCTAAGCATGAATTAAATCCTAATTGGAAAACTATAGGCGTTTATTTATCTGAATATTATGGAAGCAATTTTTCTTCATTTTTCTTAGATTATTTTAAGCCTTATAAAAAGGAAAAATCAGTTTTTTCTAAAAACAACACTTGTGTTACTTTATCTGAACAAAATCTTACTAATTATGTTCCAGAAGAATATAAAAGTAAATATGATTATTTTTGTGTTTATAAAGAAGCGATATTTGGTGTAATTTATCCTTATATTAATGATGTTAAAATTAAAATAGCTTTAAAAAACAAGGTAAATAAAATTCAGTCTGAAAAACCAGAAGATAAAAATGCAGAAACAGAAACTTTTGGAATAATAGAAAATTTATTATTTGTTTATTATCAAAAATATGCACAAACAAATAATCAAAAACAAGAGATAGGGGAACTAGAAAAATATATTGAATTTTTATATTCATACGGCTGGATTGAAGATTATTTATATGAGCCTGCAAATGATGAACGAATAGGCTACGTATTATGCAATATGAATCGTGCAAAAAAAATTGCTCCAAATAACGACATCTGGCCTCAATATTGGATAAGCTATTTTGAAACGGAAAAAGCAAAATATTCAGGCAAAAAGAATGATTATAAAAAAGCATTGGCAGAGTGGAATAAACTTTTAGAAAATGACTTATTGTACGCTTCACCGGTTTTAAAACTAACGTACCAAAAAATATCAATGTGCGAAGAAAAGCTCGGCAATACCGAAAAATCACAATATTACAGACAAAAAGAA
>JAAYQG010000073.1 GCA_012519415.1 Treponema sp.
AAACTACGGGTTTTGCCAGATTAGTCCCAAATTCGTAGCTCAATCCCAAACGCAAAACCCAAACGCAAAACTCTATTGCAAATAATACTGTTTTTTTTTATTATGCGTTTAAGAGGTTTATCTAATGAGTTCTGTAAGTACAATTGCAATTATTGTAGCTGTTATTGGATTGATGTACTTGGCTTATAAAGGCTGGTCAATAATTCTTATTGCACCGATTTTAGCAGTTGTGGTTGCAATTGGTTGTGGTTCTCCCTTTTTTGATATTTTAGAAAATATTTATCTTGCAAAAGCTGCGGAATATATTAAGAATTATTTTCCGGTCTTTCTTTTCGGTGCTGTGTTTGCAAAATTAATGGAAAAAGGCGGACTTGCCGCAAGTATTGCAGATAAAATTGTAGATTTACTTGGTGCTAAACGCGCTGTGCTTGCAGTAATTTTGGGTTGTGCCGTTCTTACATATGGCGGTGTGAGCGTTTTTGTTGTTGCTTTTGTTATGTATCCTTTTGGTGCAGTTTTGTTCCGTAAAGCAAATATTCCAAAAAGACTTCTTCCCGCAACATTGTGGGTTGGCATTTTTACATTTACAATGGTTGCAGTTCCGGGAACTCCGCAGATTCAGAATATTATTCCGTCAACATATTTTGGCACATCAACATGGAGCGGTATTGGAATCGGTATTTTTGCAACTGCGTTGCTTCTTACTGTTGGTCTTGGCTGGATTAGTTTTCGAGCTAAATCACTTATGTCAAAAGGCGAAGGCTACGGAAAACATAATGATGAAAACCAACTAACAGATGAAAAATTGCCAAACTGGATTTTATCTTTAATTCCGCTTTTAATGGTTATTCTTTTGAATATTGTTTTGAGTAATCCGTTCAAGTGGCAGTTTATAACATGGAAAATTTCTTCGTTGTGGTCTGTTTCGATTGCAACAATTCTTGCAACATTCGTAACAATTATTGTAGGTCGAAAGCGTATTTTTATTTCTGCGGAAGATATTTCCGCTAAACAGAATTTTCTAAAAATTATAAATACTTCAGCGATTTCAAGCGGAACCGCCGTATTCAACGTTGCTTCCGGTTTTGCATTCGGATGTGTAGTAACAAGCGTTATAGGCTTTGAAGTTATTAGCCGATTGCTTTTGAAACTTTCCGAAAACGGAAATCCTCTTTTTTCTGCTGTTCTTTCAACAAACATTATGTGTGGCATTACAGGCTCTGCTTCAAGCGGAATAACAATTGCGCTTGCAAAATTCGGCGAAATTTGGGCAGAAATTGCACTAAGTTCAAACATTCCACTAGAAGTCTTGCACAGAATTGTTTCAATTTCAGGCATTGGAATCGATCCGGTTCCTCATTGTGGTGCGCTTGTTACTATGTTTGCAATTTGCGGACTAACCCACAAAGAAAGCTACTTTGACCTTGTTATGCTTATGCTTTTAAAATTTTTTGTGCCATATTTATGCGTTTTCTTCTATATGATTACTGGAATTGTATAATGGGCTGAATGTTGAGTTTGTGAATGTTTGAATAAAGCCGATTTTTGCTGTATACTTCAGGACAAACGTTAAAAAATGACAATATTAGAAAAACATTACCAACAACATAAAGAAGAACGTCGCCTTAAAACAAGACATGGAATTGTAGAATTTACAGTTTCTATGAAGTATATTCATCAATATATGCCTGACCATATCAGAAATGGGAATGAACTTGCGCGCAAAAATTACAAAATTCTTGATATTGGTGCTGGGACAGGCAAGTATTCAATTGAATTGTGTAATGAGGGCTTTGATGTAACAGCTGTGGAGCTTGTTAAAAGAAATCTTGAAATTTTAAGATCAAAACATAAGCCTGTAAAAACATGGCAGGGAAATGCGTTGAATCTGGATTTTCTCAAAGATAATACATTTGATTTAACTTTGCTTTTTGGACCACTCTATCACCTTCACAAAAGCGAGGAGAAAATTCAAGCATTGAATGAAGCAAAACGTGTTACAAAAAATGGCGGAGTAATTTTTGTAGCTTATCTAATGAATGAATATAGTCTTTTTTCCTATTGTTTTAGAGAAAACCGTATAGCAAACTTGTTAAAATCTGGTGCAGTTACAAAAGATTTTTGTGTTGCGGCAAAAAATGATGAACTTTATGATTATGTGCGCCTTGAAGATATTGATAAGCTTAATCAAAAATCAGGTCTTGAAAGGTTAACTATATTTTCGCCAGATGGAATGTCTGATTATATGCGCAAAGAACTTAATGCAATGAATGAAGAAACGTTTGCGCTGTTTATTGATTATCAGCTAAAAGCGGCTGAACGAAAAGATTTAATTGGCGCAGGTTCACATACTGTTGATGTTCTCCGTGTAATAAAATGAATTTTGTAAAACTGTGTAATTAAAATATCAAGTTTGGACGCCACATTCATCTGCTGCGGGCGTTATACAAAATTTTTGTTTCATTCTTGCAAGAATTTGTTGTGCAGCATCATTTGAAACTTCAGTCTGCGGTTCGTGATATTCAACAAGATTTGTAGGAATTTCGTCTAAGAAAGGCGAGGGTGTGCATTCTATAACAGTTTGCATTTTTCGTCTGTTACGGCAACTTGATAAAAATAATTTTTGGCGAGCTCTTGTAATTGCAACATAAAAAAGCCGTCGTTCCTCTTCAATGTTTCCCTCTCCCTCTTCAAGCGAGCGAGCGTGCGGAATAATTCCGTCTTCGCAACCTGCTATAAACACAACAGGGAATTCTAGCCCTTTTGACGCATGGATTGTCATAAGATTTGCTTTGCCTTTGTCGGAATCATCATCCATATCATCTCTAGAAAGAAGTGTAATGCGGTTTAAATATGCATAAAGTCCCGAATCAAAATTATCGGGATTGTTTTCCCATATTTCTACGGAATTTATAAGATTTTCTATGTTTAGAAATTTATATCGCGCTGCTTTTTCATTTTTTTGATACTCTGATATCAAGTAACTCCAGTAATCAATTTCATCAACCATTGTACGGATTTTTTTTGCAAGGCCTTTCCCGCTTATCATTGTTTGGCGATGTTTTTCGATAAAACATACAAAAGCACTAAGTTCAGCATATGTTTTATTATTTAGTATTGCAGCTGTTTCAAAGGGTGCGATAAATGTCGGTATTTTGTTTGCATTTGTTTCGGCTGTTCTGTAATATTCTGAAGCATCAAAATCTTTATCATTTGCGGCGGCTTCAAACAATTCCCTTACGGAACCGTTCCAGTCGGAAGCAGGTTTTTCACTTTCGTTTTGCTCATATTCATCAAAAAGGGAATTTTCTTCATTTGTTGAACTTGCGGCGAGCAGTGCTTGAATTGCTGTCCACAAAGAGCATTTATGTTCTTTTGCTACATTGGAAATATCTTCGATTGCTTTTCGTCCCAATCCGCGACGCGGCGTGTTAATGATTCTAAGGAGATTTATGTCGTCGTCATGGTTTGCAATTACTCTTAAATAGCTTATTACATCTTTTATTTCTTTGCGCTGATAAAAACTTGTGCCGCCAGACATTGTATATGGAATATTATTTTCAAGAAATGATTCTTCGATAGAGCGACTCAATGTATTTGCTCTTATGAGTATTCCAAAATCATCGTATTTTCGCTGTTCAGATATGCAGATTGACTGAATGGTTTCAGAAATAAAATCAGCTTCTTCCGCTTCATTTTCCGGCATATAAATCTCAATAGGACGCCCTGACCCGTTGCCAGACCAAAGAGATTTATCTTTTCTGTTGGTGTTGTGCGAAATTACTCCGTTTGCGGCGGCAAGAATAGTTTCTGTTGAGCGATAGTTTTGTTCAAGGCGAATTTCTTTTACGTTCGGAAAATCTCTTTCAAACATTTTGAAGTTTTCGTAATTTGCTCCCCGCCATGAATATATGGATTGGTCATCATCGCCGACAACTACAACATTTTTATCCGATAATGCATGCATAAATTGATACTGTTGTATGCTTGTATCTTGGAATTCATCTACCATTATGTATTTGTATCTTGCTTTGTATTTTTCAAGTACTTCTGGACATTCTCTAAAAAGTTTAAGCGGGAGTGTAATCAAATCATCAAAGTCTACAGCATTATAAAGTTTAAGACCTGTCTGATATTCTTCGTAAAGTTTTTTGTACTGATCGTTTGCATTCTGCCAATCCCATCTGCCGATTTTTATATTTGAAAAAAGGTTTCCGATTTTGTAAACATCTAAAGCGTCTGCTGAAAAGCCTAACTCCTTGCCTGTTTCTTTTATAAGTTGATTTCTGTCTGTTTCATCATATATGCTGAAATTGCTTCGCCAGCCGAGCTTATCTATATCTTGGCGCAAAATTTTTGCACCGAAAGCGTGAAATGTTGAAACTGTAAGATTTTGCAGTTTTCTACCGGTTAATTCTTTTATTCGCTCTTCCATTTCTCTTGCGGCTTTATTTGTAAAAGTAAGAGCAAGAATCTGGCTTTGGGGAATATTATTATCGAGCATATGAGCCATTCTGAACGTTATGACTCTTGTTTTTCCGGAACCTGCGCCTGCAATAATCAGTAGAGGTCCTTCAAATGTTGTAACAGCTTCAAATTGTTTTGGATTAAGTTCTAGTTTTAGTTTTTCAAGATTCATAGACGGCTATTCTACGCATTTTTTGAGGTGCAATCAAGGTATGTGCGTTTGGGATTGAGCTACGAATTTGGGACTAATCTGGCAAAACCCGTAGTTTGCGGCAAGCGCAAACTACAAGGCTTGGGCATTCGCAGGGATTAATCTGAAAATTTGGGGTTTGTGTTAGCAAAACGCCAAGTTTGGGTTTTGCGTTTGGGATTGAGCTACGAATTTGGGACTAATCTGGCAAAACCCGTAGTTTGCGGCAAGCGCAAACTACAAGGCTTGGGCGTTCG
>JAAYQG010000074.1 GCA_012519415.1 Treponema sp.
CATAGCTTGTACTATGAACTTTGAAAAGACAAATCTCATGCAGTTTTATTTGCAAAAATGACTATCATTCGATAGTTGTGGGTAATTTTGATAAAATTTTTAAATTGTCAAAGTAAAGATTTGAGCCGATTTTCTTTTTAAAAATATTCACATCAACAAGCAAAAGGTTCTGTAAATTTTTCAATATTTTCACCTTTTTTAACTGTAATTGAATAAACCAAAAGCTGCAAAAAAATTTCTTCCAATGCAGCACCGCCGGAACGCATCGAAATATCGATTTCTGCAAGCAAAGCTAAAATTCGCATTACATCATGCTTGTTCCATAAAGCACAAGCTCTACGACATTGTTCCTGCGCTTTTTTGCTAGCAAAACCTTTAATTTTCAAATCAAATTGCGATGGAACATTATTATCCACAAGAGAATACCAAATCAAAAGTTTTCTGAAGCTGTAGGTCAAACCGGCAATTAATTGAACACCGTTAGATTCATTTGATAATCTGATTTTTTGAAGGATTTCAAGGGATTTTTCAAACCTTTCAGTAGCAGAACTTTGCATCGTCATTGCGTCAAACAGCGTAAAAACATTTTCTTCTCGATTATGTGAAAGAATATTTTCAACGTCTTCGGCTGATATAATATGGTCTTTTTCAAAACACACAAAAAATCGAGAACATTCTCGATTTAGAGATAATGTATCATTTTCGCAAAGCTCCAGAATTGAAGTTATTGCATCATCTGTTATTTTGAAATTTTCACGCTGAAAAAATGAACGAAGCCACTGCTCCTTTCTGTCTTGGAAAAGTTCCCAAAATATTTTTTTACTCTCTTTCGGCACAAGGCTTTCAAGTTTTTTATCAACTGAAATTTCGTTTGAAATTAAAATCAAAGCTGAATTCCCGTCATTTGAAGAAATCCATTCAGAAACAAGCTCTATATCTTCTTTTTTTTTGATAGTTTCAGCATTGCTTAAAACAATAAAGCGAAAAGCCGCAAAAAGCGTGCCGTTCATCAAAAGAGAAACAACATCAGATATGCTACTTTCCGATGTATAAAGTTTATGAACATCTAAAGTTCCGAATTTTTTCTCAAATCTTTTGCGCAGTTCTTCTACAGCATCCGAACGTTCGCCTATTTCAGGACCTGTAAATAAATAAAGAGGAACACTCATCAATAAATCCTAATTATAGTAGAAAGCTTGCCTAAAATGCGTAAATCCTGACAGTAAATCGGCTTAAAATCAGGATTTTCAGACTGAAGGCGAATGCGCGACGGCTCTTTAAAAAAGCGCTTCAACGTTGCAGAATCATCAAGCAAAGCAACTATAATCTCGCCGTCTTCGGCAGTTTCGCATTGCTCAATCAACGCAGTATCTCCGTCAAGAATGCCGGCATTAATCATGCTTTCGCCTTTTACGGACAAAGCAAAATATTCCGAATCTTTACGAAGAAAAGAAGCAGACACAAAAATATGTCCTTCAATATTATCCGTGCATAACAGCGGCTTGCCGGCAGCAACAGTGCCAAGCAACGGAACGGAAACAATTTCAGAATTTGTCTTTTCTTTTTCGTCAATATCAACAAGCACACGAAGAGATCTTGAGCAACTGTCACTTGGAGCAAGAAACTGCTTTTTCCGAAGCGCAGTTATGCGGTCTTGCGCCGCTTTTACTGTAATGCCAAAATGAACTGCAACTTCACGGATTGTCGGTGGACGAGAATTTTCCAATGTATAATCGCGGATAAAGCGAAGCGATTCTCGTTGACGTTCTGTTAAAGGTTTCATATCTATACATTAGTATACAATCTTTTTGCCAGCTTGCAAACCTGAAAATGCTAATTTTACAAACTGAAAATTTTACACTCACTGTTTTCAAACATCTTACGCTAAAACGCACAAGTTTTTAGTGCAAGTTAGTCTTCTTCAAACTTGTTTTCAAATAAAGCTTGAATTGCATTTACAGCCGCTTCTTCATCTGAACCTGTAGCTCGCACTGTCAAAACAGTTTGATAACAAGCGGCCATTGTAATTACACCCATGATTGATTTAGCATTGATAGTTACTGAATCTTTTTCGATAAGCACTTCTGAAGAAAATTTATTTGCTGTCTGCGCAATAAGCGCCGCCGGTCTAGCATGAATGCCAGCTCTGTTTTGTACTGTAACTAGTTTTTCAACCATAGTTATCAATCCCCAATATTAATAAGAATCATCACTGCCATAATAGGCAGCCTGGGCTGCATCTGTTTCTATCCATTTTAATACATTTTGGTTAAATTCACGAGCAGAAAAATATCCCATAGCTTTCAAGCGTTCATTCATAGCCGCTGTTTCAATAATAATTGGAACATTTCGCCCCGGCTTTACAGGAATTTCAAGCAAAGGAATTTTAACACCGAGCAAATCCATTAAAAGCTGCTGCGTTCCAAGTCGGTCATAAACTTTATTTGCGTTCCATTCTTCAAGTTTTACAACAAGCTGAACTTCTTTTTGTTCTCTAATTGCGCCGATGCCATAAAGCTGAGAAATGTTGATAATGCCAAGACCGCGAATTTCCATGTGATGGCTTATTACACGGTTTGCACCCTGTCCGAGAATTGTGTTTCCGTTTACACAGCGAATCTCAACTATATCATCTGCAACAAGACGATGACCTCTTTCAACAAGTTCAAGTGCAGTTTCGCTTTTTCCTATGCCGGAGTCTCCCACAATCAAAATGCCAAGACCATATACTTCAACAAGAACACCATGCAACGTTTTGTGCTGAGCAAATATATTTGAAAACACACGAAGCAACCTGCTTGAAAATTCAGTTGAAGACAAATCAGTCTGAAGAATTGCACAACCTGCTCCTTCTGCCAGCTCAATTACAATAGGATCAGGTGAAATATTATGAGTAAAAACACAACAAGGAATCTCGTAAGAAAAAAGCTGTTCCAAATTCTGAAGATTGTTTTCTGCTATAAGTTTTTCAAGATATGCCGCTTCTCCGCGCCCCAAAAGCTGAACACGCTGAGCACCAAAGGATTCAAAAAAACCAGAAAGAGCAAGCCCCGGACGATTGATTTCAGGCACCGTAAGCTCCCTCGTTAAACCACGTCTGCCGCAAACGCAATGAAGATTAAGAGAATTATGTCCTTTTAAATCTAAATCAATTAAGTCTAACACGGTGAAGGGTTTTTCAGCCATACATACAAATATACACGCTCAAAAAAGAATTTGCAATCACTAGACACGCAGCATAAAATATAAGCATAAAAAAAGACCGGCAAAAACCGGCCTAACAAGAAAAAATCAGCTATTTCTGCTGAATTTTATCTTTCTCTTTCTTCACTTTCGTATCAAGAATATCCATTGTTTTGTTCAAAGCTGCTGCAAAATCATAATCTTCGGCAGAAACATGAGCAGAAGCACCCCAACGAAAGTTAACGGTAACATCAAAGATGATTTTTTTATCGTCTTTTACACGAACAAGAAGATCCACAATCAAATCCTCAGCATAACTAATTCTTTCAAGTTTCTTGTTAATTAAGTCCTGCTGCTCTTGCTGAAAATCAAAACCTACGGCGCTCAATGTTACATTCATGTAAACCTCCTATTAATAATAAAGTTTGCGTCGAAACTTTCGCACTTTCGCAACAATGAGAAAGCGCAACAAAGCTCATGGCGCAATGCGCAATCTTAACCGAACTACTCATAGCACCATTTATAAAAAACATCATCAAGCTTTTTTAAGGGACTTTCCTCAAACAAAGCACACAACATATTATAAATGAAGAATCGTTTTTTTGCAAAGTGCACGCTTGCAGTAGCACAAAACCCACACACATGAACAAACTGCTACACAAAGAGTGATTTCTCTGAATTTCTGTTTTTGATAGATGTTTTAGCGATACTATTTTGTGAGTTTTCTACATTCCATATAAAACCGTTTTTCACTTGCTTCGCCCATAGAAAAGCTTTTGCGAGGAAGAACTCCGCAAGATGCAATAGTCTTAAAGAAATTATCTTTTGAAATTTGAGGAAGCAAAATGCCTATTGTGTTTTCTTGTGAACCCAGACGGAAAATCTCATCGCTTCCGTGAATAAAATCAAGCTCAGCATCTCCAAAAATTGAAAGGAATGTATCAAGAATCGGCTGAAAATAGCTTACCATTAAATCGGGACAAATTGCATCTATCATTGTGTAGCGTTGTTCTCCGGTTTCTGTCTTAAAAATTACACCTAATGCTTCTTGCGATGATTTTACTTCTTCATCAAGCTCTTCAGCTGATTCTAAATGATAAACTGTAGCAGAAAGCTCTGCCGAAACATAACGAATAAGCATTTCGGGCAAAGAACCAAACAAAACACGATGAATCGGCTCAAAAGTAAGCCCTTCATCATAAATATTTACAATTTCTACAAGTGCATAACGCAAAGGATGCTCTGTAACATCAGGGTTTTTACTTTTGTATTCGTTCCACACAGCTTTTGCTGTTGCAAGCGAATGATTGCCATCGCCTGCTGCAAATAGCGGAGAAGAAGTTTCATCTGTTTTATCTACATTGTTTTTTTGAGCAATTCTAAGAATACTGTTTGCAATATGCTCAAAAAGCGATTCATCTTTTATAGCATATCCTGTAATGTGCCCTGATTCGAGCATTAAATCCGTATCATACACAACAGCCGCATTCATTGCTTTTGCTTTTTCACCTGTTTTTTCAACAAGCAAACGCTCGCTGTCGCTTACAAGAAGCATAATATGCGGACTTTCAAGCGGTGCGTTGCGTCTGATTTCCATTCGCGGCGGAATACGCTCTTCTATTGTTTGCTCTGTTGCTCTAATTTTTGCATCCGAATAGGGCTTCCAATCGTATGTTTCAAGATCTACAGCCGTAACTAAACCTTTTCTTGTTCTGCCGTATGCTGTTTTGCGTTCAAGATAAATCATGCATTTAGACGGTTCTGCAAAAACACCTGTATCAAGATATTTTTGCATTGTACTGTTAATATTTGCAAGTCTTTCTTCTCTATCGTTGTCTTCAAGGTAAACTTCCGGCAAAATACAGTGAAGCATACTTGGCTTATCGACTGCCATATCTACCGCATTTTTCCAGTATTGACGATTTTGCGTAAATTGATCGCAAGCGATAACTGCCCACGCTTTAAGGTCTGTTCCTTTTTTGGGGAGTAAAATTTCCGGCACAGATATACCATATTTAGCGAATATTGATTTGTAACTCATGATATAACTATACATCGAAATAATGGTTTTATGCTAGAGTTTTATTGTCCGAACAGTCCACTGTTCACAATTTGTGCTTTTCTATGTATAATACTTTTGTACGGTAAATTATGAATTTCAATCAAGAATTAATTCAAAGCCAACGACTTTCTTTAAAACTATCTCCGCAGATGGTTCAATCAATAAATCTGCTAACAATGCCTGTATTTGAACTTCGTGAACGAATTCTTGAAGAAGCTGAAAAAAATCCAGCTTTAGAAATAGTCTCTGATTCTGCGCTGGATGCTACAAGCGCAAACTATCCTTCAAGCACAGAATTTTATACAGCTAAAGATACATCGGATTATTACAAATCAAAAGATGCCTCAACTTCATTTCTTCAGTTTTTAGAAAACCAACCGGCAAAAGAAGAAACATTACAAGAACATTTGCTCGCTCAACTTTCAGAAATAAAATTGTCGCAAGACGAAAGACTACTTGCAGAAAGTATAATCCAAAATCTTGATGATAACGGCTTTCATTTTGTTGCACCTGAAATTTTATATAAAGAACTTTTAGATGTTGAAAACCTTAACGACGAACAAAAAGCTCAACTTGAGCATATTTTGAATATTGTACGCAACTTTGACCCAACAGGCACTGCTTTTGAAAACGCACACCAAAGTCTTTTGTTTCAAGCCGAAAAGCAAAATGCAAAGTTTTTAGTTATTGATATTTTAAAAAACCATTTTGAAAAACTGTCAAATATGCGTGTTTCGACTTTTCAAAAATTGTATCCGAAGCATTCTACAGAAGAAATCTCTAACGCATTTGAATTTATAAAAACGCTCGACCCATTTCCTGCAAGAGAATTCGGTTCGTCTAATGTTCAATTTATTGTACCCGATGTGCACGTTTATAAAATAGATTCCGATTCTTCTGAAATTGACGACCGCTTTGCTGTAATCAGCGAAGAAAGAGATTTGCCTGTGCTTCGACTTGCTCCATTGTTTCTTGATGTTGCAGAAAACCAGAATGATATGGACAAAGAAGAATCTACTTTTGTAAAAAAACAGCTAAAAGAAGCCGAATGGTTTCTAAACGGACTTGGACGACGCAAGCAAACTTTAGTAAAAGTTACTAAAGAAATTGTGCGCCGTCAAAAAGCTTTTTTTCTGGGATTTGCTTCTGCTCCTTCTCCATTGCGAATGAGTGAAGTTGCACAAGCTCTTGAAATCCATGAAGCAACAGTTTCACGCATTACAGCAGGAAAATATTTGCAATGCAACTTCGGTATATTTCCTTTAAGATATTTTTTTACGAATGCGGCTGTTTCAACAAAAGAAAAAAACACAAAAGAAACCGGCAAAGTTTTTTCAAAAGAAGAAGTTAAACAGCGACTTTTGCTTATTATTGAAGAAGCCGAAAAAGAAGGCAAAAAACTTTCTGATGAAAAACTCTCTAAAATGCTTGCAGAATACGGTATGTCTATTGCAAGACGGACTGTATCAAAATATCGGGCTGAATTGAACATTCAATCAAGTTACGATAGATAAAATCTGTTCTGTTTTACAGATTTTACTCTTGTGTTTTTTTTTGCAATGTGATAGATTCAACCGTAATAATTTGCCGGCGTGGTGGAATGGTAGACACGATAGACTCAAAATCTATTGCGGGCGACCGTGTATGAGTTCAAGTCTCATCGCCGGTATTAAAGCTACAAGAACATTGTGGCTTTTTTTATATCCGCATACTCTTTAAGTTCAGTATAAAACAAAAGCAAAATGAAAAAACGAAACACTTTCCCACAACAAACTCACTTTTTAGGCGTTATTGTTCCGGATGATATTACATCGACTCTTGAAGATTGCCGACGTTTTATGAACAGAAAATACGGTTGCAAAAGCGGTCATAGCACACCGATTCACATAACATTAGTTCCACCGTTTCGACTGCCGGAAGAATTTTGTACAAAAGATTTATCTTCTGTAATCCAACAATATGTGCTTTCAGATTATAACATTTCAAGTTTCGTAGCTCACATTGATAATTTTGACGCATTTGCAGATAGAACAATTTTTGCAAAAGTTTCTCCGTCTGCACATTGGACAAATTTGCGAGATAAAGTTTTAGCAGCTGTTTTAATGGTAGCACCTACTTTAACAAAAAAAGATATGCGCCCTTTTCAGCCTCACCTTACTGTAGCCAACAGAGATATTCCGGCAGGTGCCTCAATAGAAGCTTTGCAAGTTTTAAACGAACTCAATTTTTTTGAAGATTTTCAAGTAGACAATATTACAATATTTGAACGAATCAACGAAAAATGGAAAACAGCATCAATTTTTTCTATATGATAATAACCGAACGGCGACTTTTTTAGAAGCTCCAAGCTATGAAGTACAAACTTGAAGCAAATCTATGCAGTGTAGGCTTTACTTATATCATCAACAACCATAAAACAAGCCG
>JAAYQG010000001.1 GCA_012519415.1 Treponema sp.
AAGTTTGCAGCGCAAACTTGTTTATTAACTTGCACTTTCTCATTTCATTGCGAAAGTGCGCTAAAAAGCCAACTTCAAAAGTCTGAAGATTTTTCGTTGGCTTTTTATAGAAGATGCTAACGAAAACTTTGCCGAAGATGGCGGCAAACCTTTCGTTCCCAAGTTTGCAGCGCAAACTTGTTTATTAACTTGCTGTTTTTCGCTTTGTTGCAAAACAGCGTAAAAAGTTTTTTATGGGGGATGCAATGAGAAAGAGTTATTTAATGCTTGCAGCTTTGACTGCAATAATCGGCATTATGATGATAATTGCCCCAACTGAATGTATAAAAGTGTGTGTAATTGCAGTTGGTATAGCTATCATTTTGAATGGTCTTCATATACTTATTACTGTAAGGAACATTTTGCCAAACAGCAATTTTTGCACAACAGAAACAATCAAAGGCTTTGCAAGTATTATAATAGGTGCTCTTGCTGTGCTTTTACCCTTAGTTTTTGCAGGATTGCTTTGGACAATTATGATTTATGTAATTGCTGTTTTTCTTTTAATTTCGGCCGCAACGGAAGTTTATCTTATTATGCAGTTAAAAGCCGCAAATATTGAAACACATTCATTTTCAACAGAAGCAATTGTTTCTGTTGCATTGGCTGCCATACTGTTTTGTCTTCCTATAAAAATAGGCATAATCATTTTGCGGCTGGGCGGAATTGCACTTCTTGTAGGTTCCGCAATCTGTATTTATCTTGAATGGAAACATAAACCGCTCACGATTAAAGCAGAAATTCTTAAAGACGCAGATTTAGAAAAATAACAAACCCCAATATACTCAAAGGCTTTCCTTTAAGTATGTTCAAAGTATAGAGATTTTGCTAATATCCTTTACAGAATCTCTCACAATGAAATTCGCATCAACTCGCACACAATCTGCAACAGGAAGCCCTGCAAGACGATTGCACAAAATTTCTGCAGCAATTTCCGCTATTCTAGCTCTGTTTTGACGAAAAGTAGTCAACGTAGGTGTAAAATAACTTGAAAACAATTCATCATCAAAACCTATAAACGACACTTTGTCCGGAACAGAAACTCCTATTGATTGGAAGTATTCCATTGCACCAATAGCCATACCGTCGTTTGCAGCAAAAACAGCCGTTACATCATTGTGCCTTTTCCAAATTTTTTCCATTGCATTAAAGCCGTTTTCACGAAACCAAGATGGGCTAGTTTCTATAAGAGATTCATCAAAACAAATTTGATTTTCAGATAAACATTTTTTAAAACCTTCAAGCCTTTCCATAGAAGCCGTTGTGTATACACTTGAAGGTCCTGCTATATAGCACATTTTTTTATGCCCATTTTGAATAAAATATTCAGCAGCTTTATAACCGGCATCAAAATTTTCTGTAATAACGTATGGGATTCCGGGTATAATATCATTTGTAGAAACGCAAGGAATATCAGAAGACGCCAATTCCAAAATTTCGCTATCCGTTTCGGCGGGGTTTATAACTACAACACCGTCTACATTTCGATGAACACAATGATCAAGGTACGAAGTTTTGCCAAAGCCAAAAGATTTTGAGAGAAAAATCAAATCGTAACCGGAATTTTCCATTTCAATGCGAAATTTACTCAAAATTCCACTAAACAAAGGATGTTCAAAACCTTTTTTCATATGAGTATCTTCGTAAATAATTCCTATAAGAAAAGATTTTTTAGTTGTTAAAGCTCTGGCAGCCATATTTGGCTTATAACCGATTTCTTTTGCAACTTCAAGGATTTTTTTTCTTGTGGAAGCACTCAATCCGCCGGTTCCGTTTAATGCTTTAGAAACAGTCGGAGCAGTATATCCTGTTTTTTTTGCAATATCATAAATTGTTATCATAAAAAACCTGTAATAGCCAAAACAAATGAAATATTAAACCGCTTTACATAAAAAATATCAATAAAACAGCTATAATATACAAAAAAAAATTATTTTTCAAGCTTTTACTTTAAATATGCAAAAATTGCGCAATATAATTTCAACGTAAACAAAGCATTAAGGCTCAGAAACTATCCCAAAACAACCTTATATTTACAGAGAAAACATAATCTTAAAAAGTTTCTCGGTTTCACAAAGAGTTCTAAAAAAAATTACAGATTCAACAAATAGAAACCGAGATAGCTTATTCTTTTACACCGCCCATAGTAATTCCTGAAATTATGTATCTAGACATAAATGCGTAGAAAACTAAAATCGGGACGAGCGAAACTGCAATACCTAAATAGATTGACCCATATTCAGTTCTGTAAATATCGCCTCGCAAAGTTTGAACCAGCATTGGCAATGTATATTTTTTCTGGTCTGAAAGTAAAACAAATGGAATCATAAAGTTGTTCCATGAACCAATAAAAGAAAAAATACTTTGAGCTGCAAGAGCAGGAGTCAATATCGGTAGCATTACGGTGTTAAAAATTCTAAATTCACTTGCACCGTCAATGCGTCCTGCATCTATTAATTCAAATGAAAGAATAGATTCCATGTATTGTTTCAAAAACAACACAATACCGGCAGAAGCTATGCTTGGAATTATCAGCGGAACAAAATTGTTAGTCAAATGAATTTTTGCCATAAATTGATAAAATCCAATGAACGAAAGAGTTCCGGGAATCATTATGACAATCAGTATAAAAGCCCATAACAAATTTCTTCCCTTAAATCTATAAACGTGAATAGCATAAGCTGTAAGTGCAGAAAAATAAACACCAAGCAATGTTGAACAAATTGCGATAAATGCACTATTGCTAAAACCTTGCCAGATTTGAAAATTTCGATTTGTAAGATTTCTCCAGTTGCTCATTGTATTTCCACCGGGCAAAAAAGAAATGCCGGCATTAATCTGTGCATTTGATCTTGTTGCATTAATAAGCATTAAATACACTGGAACAATAGCAATAAACGCAAATAAAATCATCAAAACATAAACTACAAAACGTTTCATAAACAAAGATTGTCTTGCTTTATTCACATCATGCCTCCACATAAGTTTGTTTCTTTCTGCGTTCTTTCATGAAATAATTTATGAAAGCTGCAAGAATAATTGTAATAACAAACATCGCAATAGCAATAGCAGCCGCATACGCATAGTCAACCTTGCCCTGAAAACCAATATTGTACAAATATACGGACATACTTCTAATTTTATAATCCGGTTCGCCATGCATTCCCGTCAAAAGGAACGGAATCTCAAAAAGCTGCATTCCGCCAATCATCGAAGTTACAAGAATGTATAACATCATAGGACGAAGCAAAGGCAAAGTAATATAAAATGTCTGCTGAGGACTGTTTGCACCATCTACTACAGCAGATTCATACAAAGTCGGTGAAATTGAAGTAATTCCTGCCATCAACATAATTAGCGTGTGCCCACACCACATCCACCATTGGATAAATGAAACAATTCCACGTGAAGCACTCGGCATTCTAAAAAAGTTCCAACCTTGTTTTACGATTTCGCCGTCTTTTATAGTTTCTTGCCAAATATTGAGAGTCTGTGTCAAAAATTGATTTACAGGCCCTGTTGGATAACCAAATAAACTTCGGAACAAAATTGCAATGGAAGCAGTTGTCAGCAAGTTCGGCATATAAAAAACTGCACGAAACAAGCCTTTGCCTTTTAACTTGAGGCGGACATCTGTAAACCAAATTGCAAAAAGCAAAGCAATGCCTAACTGTGGAACAAAATTCCAGCCCCACATAATAAATGTATTTTGAATTGAACCCCAAAAATACTTATCAGAAAATAATCGTTTAAAATTAGTAAAACCAACAAAATCAAATTGTGTTTTAAATCCCTTAATATCGCTAAACGATAGCGCAAAAGTGTAAATTATAGGCCATAAAGAAAAAAAACTGTATACAAGCACAAACGGCAGAACAAAAAAATAGCCGGTTCTATTTATTCGTGTTTCTATCCCAGATTTTACCTTCATATATCCTCCTGAAAAACAGAGAGTTTTAGCTTTTCATGCAACATTTATTGTTAAACCATGAAATGCTTCAATCATAAGTGCAATGCCGAACTTAAAATAAAGCATAAACCTTTTTTCAGCAAGCTTTTATGCTAAAAAAAGTGCAACCCCTACAAAAACTACGAGAGGCTGCACTTTTTTAGTTAATTAAATTAATTAATGCCAAGTGTTGTAGATACCTGTTCTTTAAAGTCTGCAAGAGCTTGTGCCTTTGATTTTTCACCATTAACATAAGCAGTTACAGCTTCATTGAACAAGCTTTCGATAGCCTGATCTGTACCTTGTGTAAGCTTGCCGTTAACATTAGCAGCCATATCAACAAACTGTGCGTAATGATTCTGTCCGTTCAAGAATGGATCTGAATAACCATCTTTGATTTTGTTTACAGCATTTTTGTTAGATACAACATCGCCTGTATCTTTTGCCCATGCTTCAAGGAATTTATCATCAGTTGCGATATATTTGATAAGTTCTTTAGCAGCGTTCGGATTTTTTGTTTTGCCATAAGCAGCAACCCAAGTTCCACCCCAGCGATAACCTACAGGACCGGCACACATTGCCCAATCTCCTGCTGTATCTGGAGCATTTGTCTTCAATACGTAGTGGAGTCCCCAAGTTGGAAGGAAGTAGCAGAACACTTCTTTCGAGTTACCCTGTTCATCAGCCAAAATGCCTTTCATACCGGCAAACCAGCCTTCTGACCACTGACCTACACGACCTTCATAACCTTTATCATGCAATGTCTTACACATATCCATGTAGTCTTCCATTTTCGGATCTATAACAAGCTTATCATTTACAACCCAAGGATCTTTACGAGAAGCTGTATATGGTTTGAACATATCACCTGTAGAAGAAATGATAAGACATTTACCGCCTGATTTTGACTTAAGCAATTCTGCTGTTTCAAGGAATTTGTTCATATCGGCAAGATATTTCTGTACTTCAACAGGATCATCTGAACCAAGATATTTTTTTGCAAGGCTTCGGCGATAGAAAACAGCACCAGGAGTTACCTGCCAAGACATACCGTAAACTTTACCATTATATGTACCGACTTCAACAGGATAAGCAAAAACCTTGTCTTTTACTTCGTTATAAACATCTGTAATATCAAGCAAAAGACCTGATTCAATGTATTTGCGAACGAAAGCATCTTCAAGAGCAAATACGTCCGGAGTACCTGAACCAGAAGCAAGAACAGGGTCAAGTTTGTTCGGGAACTGGTCTGTTGGTGTCAATGAATATTCAATTTCATATTTTCCGGCAAAACGCTCGTCTTTCATAAAATAGTTTTTGATCATTCCGTCTAATTCATCTGTGAATGACCATACTACAAGCTTTTTATTGGCATCTTCGCCAGCAGCTCCCCCTGCTTTTTTTTGACAGCTAGTGAGTGCTAGCAAAACACATGATAATACAGCAATAACTGTAATTATTCTTTTCATACGTTCCTCCTAATAAAATCGTAATAAAGAATTATGAATTTTACGAAAGGCTACGGAGATAAATATTTTTATTTAGCAACCGGTTGCCTTTCATGTATATATAAGAATAACATCATTCAAAAAAAATTGTCAAACGAATTTCCATAACTCATAGCAATATTAACCGGTTTACACATCATTTTTTAAAATAATTTACATAATGAAGCTGTTGCACTTCGCGTTTGGGGTTCTTTACAAATTTGGGGTTTAGTTTAGCAAGCCCCAAGTTTTTTTTCCTCGCAAAAACTTGGGGCTTAGATGATTGGAGAATTTTGTACTCGTTCTTAGAACTGAATAAATTTATACAACAGGGAGTATAATATTATTATTTTTTCAAATCTTTTAGCATTTCTTCATAAAAGGGTTTAGGATTTAATTTTTCGTCATATGGCAGTGCATGACCTTTACCTCTAAAAGTATAGGGCACCCAGCTTTGTGCGTCGGTAAATCCCCACATGATAAAATTCGGAACATTCGGCTCTTCCACCGCAATTTTTAGAAGATCGCGATAGATTTTCTGCTGTTTTGCAAGATGGCTTTCAAAGTTTTTTTGCGGAATACGCACATCAACTTCACTAAAAGAAACAAGAACACCGATATCGGCATAACGTTTTACATTTTTTCGGATTCTATCTGCATCAAACCCATACGCTGTATCAATATGCAATTGAAAACCGACTCCATCAATAGGAACACCTTTTTCTTTTAATTTTTTTACAAAATTGAACATCGCATCTGCTTTAGGATGACCCATTGTTTCATTTGAATAATCATTCAAATAAAGCTTTGCTTTAGGGTCGCATTCACGTGCTTTTATAAGAGCATGTTCAATATAGTCTTCCCCAATTGTATTAAGCCAAATTGTTTTTCTAAGCGAACCGTCTTCATCAAACATTTCATTTACAACATCATATTCTTTAATTCTGCCTTTATAACGTGTCATAATTGTTGCTATGTGGTCATCCATTACAGCAATCGCTTTTTCTCTACTCCATTTTTCAGATAAAAACGAAGGGTTCTGATTGTGCCAGAACAAAGTGTGGAATTTCACATTCATTTCATTTGATTCAGCAAATTTTACAAGGTCATCAACGTCTTTCCAATACCATTTATTTTCTGCAGGATGAATGTACTGCCACTTCATGCAGTTTTCTGCAACAACAATAGAACTGTTTTCTTTAATAATATTTATATGCGCCTCTTTATTAAGATCTGATACCGCAACCGCAACGCCGGTCTCAATTCCTTTTTTTAACGCAAGAGAACGAAACGTATCTTTTGTTGAAAAACCTACACTAATCGCCCCAACACAGCTTAAAAGCCAAATCGAAAGGGTCGCAACTTTCTTAATCATACCAATCTCCTATAAAAAGTTACTGAGAAAACTTCAGTTGTCGAAAGTAACTTTTTACCGCACTTTCGCAATGAAATGAGAAAGTGCAATAAATAACAAAGTTTGCAACGCAAACTTGGGAACGAAAACTTTGACGCCATTTCCGGCAAAGGTTTCGTTCGGAACTCCTATAAAAACTCGATGAGGAAGTTTCAACTTCCGAATTGAGTTTTTACTTGCTTCCGCAACGCAGTGAGGAAGCACAATTAAATAACAAAGTTTGCAACGCAAACTTGGGAACGAAAACTTTGACGCCATCTTCGGCAAAGTTTTCGTTCGGAACTCCTAATTTTTTTAAGAAAATCTCTAAAAATTCCGGAAAGAGTCTTTTTAAGGAATCCTTAAAAAATATAATAATCAACATATATATAAATACATTTTATTGTAGAATAAAAACAAATTTAAAAATTGTCCATAAGAGAAAACACTTATTTTAGACATATTAGACATATTTTTAGTTTTTCCAACTTATAACGATACATTTTACAAAAACTTTACGGTTTACTGTTTGAAAATTTACATGTATCTTATATATAAGAGAAGATATGATATTTATATTAGAAGATGACGACAGCATCAGAAAGCTCATAGACTATACCCTTAAAGTTCATGGGTATGAAGTTCAAGAATTTGCTCTGCCGTCTGATTTTTGGCCTGCTATAGAAAATCACAAACCGGAACTTATCCTCTTAGACATTATGCTTCCGGAAGAAGATGGAATTTCCATATTAAAAAAACTTCGTAAAAACCCCAAAACTTCGTCGATTCCTGTAATAATGCTCACCGCAAAAGATACAGAATATGATGTAATTACCGGACTGGATACCGGTGCTGATGATTATGTTACAAAACCGTTTGGAATGATGGCTCTTGTTTCTAGAATCAAAGCGGTTCTACGCCGTTATGAAAATTCAAATTCCAAAAAAGAAAAACTTATTGTAGAAAATATTTCAATCGACGAAAATCAGCACACGGTTTTTGTTGATGATGTTCAAGTCTTTCTTACGGTAAAAGAATTCGACCTACTTATTCTTCTGGTTAAAAATCGTGGGAATGTTCTTACACGGGAACAACTCCTTGAATCAATCTGGGAAGTCAGTACAGAAATTGAAAGTCGAACTGTTGATGTTCACATAAGAACGCTTCGGCAAAAACTTGGAGAATCGAGTAAAATAATAGAAACCATTCGTGGCATAGGCTACAAAATAAAATGAAAATAAAATCGTTAACTTTCAAAATTTTCATAAACACTTTTTTGCTCGGGATTCTTATATGTTTTTTTTGTGTTTTTATGTACGTTTCAAATATGTACAAATATTTTGAAAAGCAAATATTCAAAGAACTTGAAACTGAAAGTTTGTTTTTCGAAAAAGTCATACTTTCACAAAATATAGAGCAACTTTCCTCAATTAACACAAAGAACAGAATCTCAATTATTCACTCCGACGGCACTGTTTTTTTTGACAATGCTGCAGATATTTCCACCCTTGATAACCATGCAAACCGTCAAGAATTTGCTCAAGCTAAAATTAATGGAGTTGCAAAACATAGCCGCTATTCATCGACTATGACAGAAAAAACTTTGTATTTTGCCAAATTACTGCCAAACGGCGACGTTCTTCGTATAAGTTGTGAGCAACATTCTATATGGGTTTTAGTATTTGAAATGCGCCGAATTCTTCTGCTTGTAATTTTAATTGCGATGGCCTTTTCCGGAATTTCTGCATCATGGATTAGCAAAAAAATTGTTGAGCCTATAAATCTAATTGATTTAGAAAATCCGGAAAAAACTGAAGTCTACGAAGAACTAAAATCTTTTACAAAACGAATCGCAGCGGAAAATTACGAAAAACAGCAAAGGGAATTATTCCGTCAACAATTCAGCGCAAACGTAAGCCATGAATTAAAAACTCCGCTTACAAGTATTTCCGGCTTTGCAGAAATACTAAAAAAAGGTGGAACAGACGAACAGCTTACACAAGATTTTGCCTCGACCATTTACAATGAAAGTCAAAGAATGATTTCTCTTGTAAATGACATAATAAAATTAAGTAGACTAGATGAAAAAGCAATTCACCTTGAAAAAGAGCTTTTAAGCTTAAAAAAAATCTGCCAAGACACAATAAAAGTTCTTTCTCCAAGTACAAGAATAAAAAACATAAGTTTGAATTTAACCGGAGATAACGGTTTGATAAATGGTGTTCAGCCTGTAATTTACGAAATGATTTATAACCTAATCGACAATGCCATAAAGTATAACAAGGAAAATGGAATTGTTGAAATATTCATTCAAAACAAGACGGAATCCAACCGTGTAATTTTGACTGTAAAAGACAACGGGATAGGAATTCCTGAAAATGAAAGAGAGCGTATTTTTGAACGCTTTTACAGAGTCGACAAAAGCCGATCTAAAAACCTTGGAGGAACCGGATTGGGGCTATCCATCGTAAAACATGCTGCAAAATATCATAATGCTCAGATTTTATTGAACAGCGAAGTTGAAAAAGGTTCTGCTTTTACAGTAATTTTTGACGCTGCTAAAAATACTTGATAAAATTTTCATTTTACCAACGGTGCAAAACCTTTAATTCTGTTAGTCTTATAATGTAATTATTCTTTTGGACGAACACCGGTTAGAGAAAACACAACCCATTCGGCAATATGGTTTGTATGATCACCAATTCGTTCAATATATTTTGCTATCAAAAGATAATCTAGGATAGTTTCGCCATCATCTGTACGACGTATTTTTTCAACTAAATCTCTTTTAATCGTATGGTAAAGTTCATCAATAACATCATCATTTGCAATTACATTTTTTGCTTTGTTATAATCTTTTTCAATAAAAGATTGAATTGCATTGTGCAACATCTTGATAATTTCTTCCGCCATATCATGGATTTCTTTCATTTTTCCATATTTACAATCTGGAACATTCATTACAAGATCCGCTATATCCACCGCATGGTCTCCAATTCGTTCCATGTCGGTAATCATTTTAAGTGCGGCAGTGATAGATCTTAAATCACTAGCAATAGGCTGCTGTTGCAACAAGAGTTTCATGCACAATTTCTCAATATCCCATTCAAGTTCATTGATAACAGCATCATTTTCTCGAAGAGTTTTAGCTACATCTTTGTCGCGCCCTATTAAAGCAAGCATCGCTCCTTCAATTGCTATTTCAATCAGTTTTCCCATCTGAATAATTTTTGAATTTAGATTTTCTAATTCCTGTTCATATCTTTTTCTCATATTATCCAAACCTTCCTGTAATGTAATCCTCTGTTTTTTTAATCTTTGGCTTAATAAACAATTCTTCCGTAACGCCTTCTTCGATAATTTCACCGAGCAAAAAGAAAACAGTTCTGTCGCTTATTCTTACTGCCTGTTGCATATTATGAGTAACAATCACGATAGTGTACTTTTCTTTCAATTGTAATATACAATCTTCAATTTTAGATGTAGATATCGGATCTAAAGCACTTGTAGGTTCATCCATCAACAAAACATCAGGCTGAACCGCAAGTGCTCTTGCAATACAAAGACGCTGTTGCTGACCACCGCTTAGCGCAAGTGCGGATTTTTTCAAACTGTCTTTTAATTCATCCCAAATGGCAGCATTTTTCATCGACAATTCAACAATTCCATCTAATTCGGAACGTTTTTTTATTCCGTGAGTTCTAGGTCCGTAAGCAATATTATCGTAAATGCTCATGGGGAAAGGATTTGGTTTCTGAAAAACCATTCCAACATTTTTCCGAAGAAGATTTACATCAATTTTTGGAGAAAGAATATTGTTTGAATCCATAATTATTTCTCCGGTAATATGACATTCGGGAATCATATCATTCATGCGATTTATCGATTTTAAGAGAGTCGATTTTCCGCATCCGCTCGGCCCAATAAAGGAAGTAATTTTATTTTGAGCAATATTAAGATTTATATTTTTAAGTGCTTGAAATGTTCCATAATATAAATCCAGATTTTTAATTTCTATTTTATACACAATCTTCTTTCCTCATTTTTTTAGCCACAAGACCGGCAAAAGCGTTTACAACAATAACCATCAAAAGAAGAACTACTGCTGTACCAAAAGCCTCTCCAACATGAAGCCCTTCCGAGCTTAAAACATACATATGAATTGCAAGAGTTCTTCCCGAAGCAAAAATATTAGAAGGTATTTGAGCAACAGTTCCGGCCGTGTATATTAAAACAGCTGTTTCACCTACAATTCGTCCAATCGCCAAAATTATTCCATTTATTATTCCGGGAATCGCATTTGGCAACACAATTCTTAAAACAGTGCGCAATTTTCCAGCTCCAAGCCCAAAGCTTCCTTCCCTTAAACTATCAGAAACAGAAAGCAAAGCTTCTTCCGTAGTGCGCATAATAGTCGGCAAAATCATAATAGCGATTGTTGCACTTCCCGCCATTATGGAATAACCCCACTTCAAAAAGACAACAAACAAAAGCATTCCAAAAAGTCCATAAATAATAGACGGAATCCCCGTTAGCGTTTCCGTTGTCATTCGTACCATTTTTACAAACTTGCTTTCTTTCTTCGCATATTCACAAAGATAAATTGCCGATCCTATCCCAAGAGGAGTTGCAATTAAAAGTGCAAGTACAGTCATTATAAGAGTATTTACAATAGCCGGCACAACCGAACAGTTTTCAGAAGTATATTTTATGCTAAAAAGAGATGGCTTTAAGTACGGTACTCCTTTTACAAAAATATATACCAGCATAAAAAAAAGAACACAAGCTGTTATAGCAGCACATCCGTAAACTGCACTTCTAACCAAAACCGATTTTAGGTTTGATTTTTTGTCTTGGCTTAGGTTTAAGGAAGTTCTTTTGCTACGATCGCCTAAAGGAGATATAATCCTTAGCTGATTTTTCAAAACTGTAGTATTCATATCCGAAGTATAAAATCCATTTGTTAGAAATAAAAAAAGAATATGTAAAATCCTTGTTAAGTTAGATTATTTTCTTATAATACTAAAAATCATTTTTTGTTTTTCACCAGATTAAAACTCAAATTTATAATCAGAATAAAAACAAACAAAACTACACCTGTTGCAATCAATGCGTCCCTGTGAAGGTCTGTTGCGTATCCCATTTCTATAACAATATTTCCTGTAAGAGTTCGTACACCTTTAAGAATTGAAGTAGGAATTCTTGCCTGATTTCCTGCAACCATTATTACAGCCATTGTTTCTCCGATTGCTCGACCTATTCCTAAAATAATTCCTGCTAAAATACCGCTTTTTGCTGCCGGTAAAGTTACCTTAAAAACAGAACGCTCGTGGCTTGCGCCCAAAGCTCTGCTTCCTTCATAGTATGAGGAAGGAACAGCATTAAGACTGCTTTCTGAAACGGAAATTATTGTCGGCAAAATCATCATTCCAAGAAGAATCGAAACAGTCAAAATAGAAGAACCGTTTCCACCAAAAGTTTCCCTTACAAACGGAACAATCACCATAAGCCCGAAAAATCCGTAAACAACGCTTGGAATTCCTGCTAAAAGATCTACAGCAGGCTTAAAGATTTTTCGTAATTTTTTTGGGCAAAATTTTGAAATAAAAATTGCCGTCATCAACCCGATAGGTACTCCAAATACAATCGCTCCAGCAGTTACATAAAGACTGCCTACTATCATTGGAAAAATGCCGAAAATTTCATTTGCAGGTTTCCACCTTTGGCCAAACAAAAAATTTACAACACCGATTTTATAAATAGCGGGAATTCCATTTGCAAAAAGAAAAAGACATATGAGCACAACGGCCATAATGCTGAATGCTCCGCAAAATAGAAAAATGTATTTAAATAATTTTTCACGTATTTTCAACATTCACTCCAGAAAACACGATGAGAATAACGAAATCATTTCCGTTATTCTCGCCGTTTGATTTTAACTTGCTTTATTTAATCTTATTCCACAAAGTTGTATTTCCTGTAAAAATAGATTCAACTTGCATTTTTGTAAGATTATCAATTGGATTTGATTTGTTAACTATAACTGCAATGCCATCTATTGCGATTATAATTTCTTTTACACCTTTTGCTTTTTCAGAATCTTTTAATCCACGACTTGCCATTCCTATATCGCAAGTTCCATTGATTGCATTTGTAACGCCTGTCGTAGAATCACTTGTCTGAAGTTCGATTTTTACGTTTGGATTTAATACTCCATAACCTTCAATCAATTTTTCCATTACCGGCGAAACCGAAGAAGAACCTGCGACAACAATTTTTCCAGAAGCTTTATTTGAGGTAAAATCTTTTCCTGGAACTTGAATGTACTTATTTGCAGAAACTATTTTCTGTCCTTCAGTCGAAAGAATGTAATTTACAAAATCTTCTGCAACAGGAGAAAGATTTTCTTTTATTACAATATTGAATGGACGGCTGATTTTGTAAGAGCCGTTGTTGATGTTTTCTACGCTTGCTACAGCTCCATCAATTTTTAACGCCTTAACTTTGTCATTTAGAGAACCAAGCGAAACATAACCAATAGAATACATATCGCCCGCAACACTTGTCATCATAACGGCTGTAGAGTTGGTAATTGCAGCTTCGTCTGTAGTATGGTCAATTTTTTTGCCGTTTGAATCTTTTTTTTCAATTCCAAACAATTCAATAAAAGCACCGCGAGTGCCCGAGCCTTCTTCTCGACTAATTACAGAAATTGCTTTTTTTAAGTTGAACCTTGGAGCCGCAAAACAACTTACACTAAAAACAAGCACCACTAACCCGAAGAAAATTTTTTTCAGATTATTTTTCATAATTTCTCCTAATTAGAAAGTTACTTTAGAAAACTTCAGTTATCGAAAGCAACTTTTTACGTACTTCCGCAACACGGTGAGGAAGCACAGTTAATAATAAAGTTTGCAACGCAAACCTTGCGAATCAAAACTTTGACGCTATCTTTCGGCAAAGCTTTGCCTATAGAAAACCAAGTTATGCTTAATTTAGAGAAATTATGTTAAGTTTTAATTATGAATAGGTTAGCTTTATGTAAAATTGATGCATTATAAATTTTTTATAGAGTGGATTTATTGCGGATTTGTATATGTGTAGGCATGATTTTGCGGTGCAAAAACTACGGGGGAATTATCTTTTGTAGATTGTCTTGTCATGGATTAAACCCTTTTTAGTATCATGATAAATATCTACTATTGCTTTTTTATCCATTTTTCTAGGAACTTAAACAAAAATTGAAGATGCTCTTTTATTATTGGAATACCAATGTATCTTAAACCTAAATACGCCAAACTAATCATTCCAAGTATGACAAAAATAATTGTTACATTTTCTAATTTATGAGTTTTCTTCCAAACCTCCTCTCAGGTTAGCATACTATGGCCATTTACACAAACTTTGTTACAGCTCCAATAAATGTAATATTTCGTGGCTTAACATGATAATAATCTTTCTAGATAATTCGCCACACCATTTTCATTATTACCTTCTATTACTAAGTCTGCTTTCTCCAGTAATATTTTCTCAGAATTTGCAACAGCAACTTTTATATCACAAGCATTGAAACCTGAAATATCATTATAATCATTACCTATATAAATAGATTGGTTTGTTTTTTCATCCATTAAATCCATAAATATTTGAACAGCATTTCCCTTTGATACATTTTTAGGACTAAGTATGG
This sequence comes from Treponema sp., assembly GCA_012519415.1. Taxonomy (GTDB): domain Bacteria; phylum Spirochaetota; class Spirochaetia; order Treponematales; family Treponemataceae; genus UBA1240. The sequence goes on from JAAYQG010000001.1 coordinate 14,559, forward strand.
CATTTTTATTATGATCAATATATACAATATTATATCTGTCGGAATATTTATCAATAACTGTTTTTTCCAAATCACTTCTAATCATAATTGATAATTTTGGTGCACTTTTACTAAAGTTTTTATAATCTGTATATACAAAGTTTTCTATCGCTCCCCATATTTCTACTGCATTGTAATTTGCAAAATAAACATCTTCCAATATTGCGGCAGTAAAAATATTATGCAGTGACAAATCATACCCAACTTCCTTTATATCATCGGATTCAAGGTATTTACGATAAACCTCTTCGCCGTTAATTTTAATTTGTCCGCCATTATGAAATATAAAATACGGCGTTAGAACTCTTAACTCTTTTTGCAATCCGGCAAGTCTTCCTGATCTTGCTGTAGTTATTACAATTTTATTTCCTCTGCTAATAAAAAGTTGAATTATTTTTAAAGATTTTTCTGAAATATTTTTATTCGAATCGAGCAAAGTATCATCTAAATCAACAAAAACTGTATACATCTTTTACTCCTTTGTTGTTTCCCGCAAAATCTTTTTTAGCTTTTAATTCAGCATTTGCGTTTTGCTTTGGGTTTAATCTAAAATTTGGGACTAATCTAGCAAAACGCCAAGTTTGTGCTCCGCACAAACTTGAAAGCTTGGGCGTTCTGTTGGGTTTTATCTAAAATTTGGAGATTAATCTAGCGAAACGCCAAGTTTGTGCGGAGCACAAACTTGAGGCTTGGGCGTTTAGTTGGGTTTAATCTAAAAATTTGGGTTTAATCTAGCGAAACCTGCTAGGATTGCACTGGCATAAACTCGCAAGGACTGGTGTACAATACAGCTTTATTTAAGCGTATTTAAATTTCCCATAATCAACAGACAAAAGGCTATCTAGGGCTTCCTGAAAAAGGAAGAGGTCTTTACAATATAAAGAAATAGGTATAAAATTCCAGATACAGGTGCACGATAAAATCAAGGAAACCCCAAAAAACCTTGCACCTAGAAAGGAACCAATGTAC